>NZ_JBIWJT010000013.1:0-294234 GCF_044765325.1 Embleya sp. NPDC127516
CTTCGCTTTCCTCGCTTTCGGCTTCCACCGCGTTTCCGCGTTTTCCGCCTCCCGGACTCTAGCAGATCTTCCGACCCGCTTTTCGTCCGTTGCTTTCGGCCTTCGAAACTTTCGTTTCCCCGGCTTCCGGCTCTTCGAGCTTAGCAGCCCTTCCGGCCTGCTTCGCCCATCGCTTCGGCTTCGGAAATTTGTTCTCTCCGCTGCTTTCCGCGACGTCCCGAACATTAGCGGATCGCATTTCGCACCGTCGAATCGGCAGCAATTTACGTTCCGGCGTTCTTCGGGACACCCGAGCACAGAACGACGGTGTGACGCGCACGCGCACCACACCTGGTTCGAATGATCGGGATGGCCACCCCGGGACCAGCCAGCACGAGCGCCTAGGCTCGCGTCTGTCTCAGGTCTCCCTGTCGGGCAACTTGGAGGACCCTACCGGGGGTCGGAGCCGACTGCAAACCGGCGCGCGTGGCCTCCGTTTCAGGTGTTCGAACCCGAGCAGACTCCCCGCATGGTGACCTCTACTGCACGGCGAGTGAACCCGATCGCGACTGTCGTCAGTGTCGTGGCCGCGGTGATCGCCGTCATCCTCGTTCTGCACATCATTCTGTTCGTCTTCGAAGCCAACCCCACCAACGGCGCGGTGGAGACCATCGCCGACTGGGCCGACTGGCTGGCCCGCTGGGCCAAGGACCTCTTCACGCCCGACAACGTCAAGGCCCGGGTCGCGGTGAACTACGGACTGGCCGCGGTGGTCTACCTCGCCGCCGGCGCGCTGATCTCGCGTTTGGTCAGCCGGGTCTGACCGCGAACGCGGTCCGCTCGATACTTCCGTACGGTGGCGGCGCACCAGTCGCGATGATTGGTACGAGGACCGAACCGCAGCGCCGCCGACCGGAGGGCCCCATGTCCCTGCTCACCCCGGACAGCCTGGGCGATCTCCTGGGCTTGTTCGATTTCGGGAACGGGTGTGTCACCCGGGTCCACATCGACGACCCGTTCAGTCCGGGTGGGGCCACGGCACGTGTTCTGGTGGATGCCCGTGATCGGGAGCACGGCTGGCCGTGGATTCCCGTCGAATTCACCCTTACGGGACTTCGCGACTACCGGGTCGAACACGGCAAGGGCTTTTCCGGAATGCTCTATTTCGACCCGGTGCTGTCCCGATTCACCGATGAGACGTACGGGGACCTCTTCTATCTGGACTTCGATCCGGTGGACGGCCCCGGCGCGTACGAGCCGGTCGACGCCGGCGACGTCGTCGGTCGGTCCCAGTGCTTCTTCGCCGCCGAGAGTTGCTCGTGGCGTGCCCTGCCGCCCGCGGAGAGTCCCCGACTCAGGCTCATTGGTAACGCTTAGGTCTCAAACCTTTCACTTACTAGGTTTAGCTTCTACGTTCACTCGCAACCCGGATCGGTGGCGAGTGTTCGAGTCGTGAACGCTCGACTGTCGATTTCTCCGCATTCGATACGAAGTCGAGTCGAGGAACCCATGAAGCTTCAGCGGAAGCGTTTCGCCGCCCTGCCCGCGGCCATCGGCGCCGGGGCCCTGCTCCTGGCCCTGACCGGGAGTGCCGACGCGGCCCCCGGACACGGTGACAATCATTCGTCGGTGGCCGGGATGCGGATCCTCCTGAGCAACGACGACTCGATGCAGAACGCCAAGCCCGACGGCGCCGACGGCCGAGGCGTCTACGAGGTGCGCCGGGCGCTGTGCGCCGCCGGGGCGGACGTCGTGGTGATGGCTCCGTGGCAGTTCATGAGCGGCTACGGCACCGCGGCCACCGGCGGCGGTGCGCTCACCGTGTCCCGGCGCACCACGCTGCCGGCCGGTTTCGAGGGCGACTGCGCCGGGGCGCCGAGCAAGGGAGTCGTCTTCGGCGTGTGCAAGGGCGACGCCCCGTGCGGCCCGACCACCCCCAGCGCCACCCCCGTGGACACCGTACGGCTCGCCCTGCGTGGCGGGCTCGCCGCCAAGGTCGGCTGGCGCACCGGCCCCGACCTGGTGCTCACCGGCATCAACTCCGGGCCGAACGTCGCCTCGGTCACCAACGACTCGGGCACGCTGGGCGCCGCCATCGCCGCGATCGACAACGGCAAGCCGGCCATCGCGCTCAGCGGCGGCTTCGACATGGCCTCCTTCAAGGTGACCCCGGAGACCTACCGCGCCTTCGCCGACTTCCTGCCCTCGTACGTGGCGCAGCTCAAGGACCGCAAGGCGCTGTCGGACGAGTACGTCGTCAGCATCAACTACCCGAAC
Organism: Embleya sp. NPDC127516; assembly: GCF_044765325.1. Lineage (NCBI taxonomy): Bacteria > Bacillati > Actinomycetota > Actinomycetes > Kitasatosporales > Streptomycetaceae > Embleya > Embleya sp. NPDC127516. The sequence goes on from NZ_JBIWJT010000013.1 coordinate 2,257, forward strand.
GCGGTGCCCGGCCGGAAGCCGGGCCGGCCGGTGTGGACCGAGATCGGTACCGAGACCGTGGTGGCGATCCAGTACACGGCCAAGGCCGACGGCGACACCTTCGCGATCGGCCAGGGCGACTGCGCGGTGCCCGGTACCTTCTGCCGCCCGGAGACCAAGCGGCACGCCGACTGGACCGAGTTGAACAAGGGGAACATCACCGTCTCCGCCGCAACCGGTGACCGCACCCTCCGGGGCGGCGCGGACGACCGCCTCGAGCGGTTCGTCAGGACCGGCCGCTGAGCCGACCGGCGAATCGCGACCGAGGCGGCCCGCCCCGATCCGAGTCCGGGATCGGGGCGGGCCGCCTGGGTCGGCCACCGCCTCGATACTGGTCGGATGGCAGACAAGCAGCGCCGACGCGGTCGTGCTCCCGAGCCGGTCCGTGCCGAGGTGGGTTCCGGCAGCGCCGAACTGGAGCCCGATCCGGATCGGGCCCGGGCCTGGACGCTGCGCCTGCACGGATCACCGCAGTCGCACGTGGATCTGGGTGATCCGACCTGGCTGGAGTTCGAGTACGTGCGTCGGCTCGGCCATGTGGTCGACCTGATGGCGGACACCGGCAAGCCGCTGCGGGCTTTCCACCTCGGCGGCGGCGGGCTCACGCTGGCCCGCTACGTCGCGGCCACCCGGCCGCGGTCGCGCCAGCAGGTGGCGGAACTGGACGGGGATTTGGTCGAGTTCGTCCGCCGCGAGCTGCCGTGGGAGAAGAACTGGCAGATCCGGGTGCGTACCGGTGATGCCCGCGAGGTGGCGGGCAAGGCACCCGACGCCGCGTTCGACCTGGCCGTGGTCGACGTGTTCGCCGATTCCCGGGTGCCCGCGCATCTGACCTCGGCCGAGTTCGTCGGCGAGGTGGCCCGGACACTGGCCCCCGGCGGGGTGTACGCGGTGAATTTGGCCGACGGCGGGCGACTCGACTTCGTGCGATCCCAGGTTGCGACGGTGCGCTCGGTGTTCCCGAACCAGCTGCTGATCGCCGACCCCGCGGTATTGCGGGGTCGGCGGTTCGGCAACGTCGTGCTGGTGGCCTCGCACGGCGAGCTGCCGATCGCCGAGTTGGCCCGGCGGACCGCCGCCGACCCGTTCCCGGCGCGGATCGAGCACGGCTCGGCGCTGGCCGACTTCCCCGGTGGGGCCGCGGTGGTGCACGACGCCACGGCGGTCGCGTCGCCGGCCCCGCCCGCGCGTACCTTCGGCCGGAACTGAACCGGCGCGCACCGAACCGGCGCGCACCGAACGGACGCAAGGCGACCCCGCGCGCACCGACCCGGCGGCAAGGAACTCGGGCGAACCGCTATCGCCGTCGCTTGCGCTCCTCCACCCGGCCCTTGAGCAGGCCGACGAGCAGCAGCACCACCAGGGTCGCGACCAGCAGGACCACCGTGACCGCGGACCCGAGCAGCACCTTGCCCCGGTCGGTCAGGGTAAACACCGAGACCGGCAGGGTCCGCCATTCGGCCGGGTAGACCATGATCGTCGCGCCGACCTCGCCCATCGACAGCGCGATCGCCAGGCTCGCCGCCGCCGTGATCGACGGCAGCAACATCGGCAGCCGCACCCGCAGCAGCACTCGGGCCGCGCTCGCGCCGAGCGAGGCGGCCACGTCCGCGAAGGCCGCGTCGGTACGGTCGAGCCCGGCCGACACCGTGGAGTACGCGAACGTCACCACCAGCACCGCGTGCGCGGCGATGACGATCCACTTGGTGCCGTTGAGCAGGATCGGGCCGTCGCTGAAGGCCACCAGCATGCCCAGACCGACCACCACCGACGGCACCGCGACCGGTAGGTGGAACACCGCGTCGGTGAGCCGGCGGATCCAGCGCGGCGCGGTCCGGGCGGCGATCGCCGCCCACGTGCCGACCACGATCGCGATCAGCGACGCGCCCAGCGCGGTCTCGATGCTGACCACGAGGCTGTCGTAGTTGGTGCCCGCGGTGGCCTCGCGGATGTTCTCGCTCGTCCAGGACGCGGGCAGCACGCTGTTCCAGTCGCCGGCGAACGCGGCGATGCCCAGGATCGCCAGCGGGGCGAGCACGAGAGGGGCGAAGACGAGCGCGAAGAGGGCCCAGACGAGGGCTCGTCCGCTACGCGACCAGACCAGCACGGCCGGCTCCTGTCCGGGAGAAGACGAATCGGTAGACCGCGTAGAGCGTGAGCGACAGCGCGACCTCGACCACCGCGACCACGCACGCGCCCGGGTAGTCGAAGGTGACCGCGCCCTTGGCGTGCACGAGCATCGGCAGCGTGGTGACGTCCTTGGCGCCGATGAACAGCACGATCCCGAACTCGTTGAGGGTGAGCAGCAGGGTCAGGCTGCCGCCGGCCGCGAGCGCGGGCCATGCCTCGGGCAGCAGCACCTGGCGAATCACCCGCAGCGGTCCCGCGCCGAGCGAGGCCGCGACGTCGAGCCGGTCCCGGGGCACCAGCGCGAAGGCGGCGAGCAGCGGGCGCATCACGAACGGGGTGTAGAAGGTGATCTCGGCCAGCACCACGCACCACGGCGAGTACAGGAAGCCGACCAGCGGTTCGCCCAGGCCGAGCTTGTCCGCCGCCGCGTTCACCACGCCCGCCGTGCCGTACAGGAAGGTGAAGGCGAGCGCGATCAGGAAGGACGGGAAGGCGAGCACCGTGTCCACGATCCGTCCGACCGCGCGGGCGCCGGGGAAGGGCACGAACGACAACACCAGGGCCAGGAAGAAGCCGACCACCAGACAGCCGAGCGTGGACAGTACGGCGATCTTGACGGTGTTCCACAACGCGTCGCCGAACGAGGGCGAGTTCAGTACCTGGCGCCACACGTCCAGGCCGACCCGCTCGTCCTTGTCGACGAAGGACTGCTTGACCACGAGCGCGAGCGGATAGAGGAAGAATCCGGCGGCGAGCACGAGCGGTGGGAGTACCCACAGCGCGCGGGACGCGCCGCCGCGGGCCTTGCTCGTGCGCATCGGAGCCGGGGTGGGCTCGGCCGCGATCGGCGGTTCGGTCACGGTCGCGGTCATCCGGCCGCTCCCACCGGGACCAGGACGCACGGTGCGGCGGGCAGCGCCACGCCCAAACGCTCGCCGAGGGCCGGGACCTCGGCCAGGTCGGTGACGTCGATCCGGATCTCCCGACCCGTCGTGCCGTCGCCGTCGCCGTCGAGCACGCAGGTCAACCGGTAGTCGGCGCCGCGCCACTGGGTCGCGGTGAGCCGCGCGGGCAGCGTGTGCGGCTGGTCGACCGCGGTCACCCCGAGGGTGTGCGGGCGCGCCACCAGCATCGCCCGCTCGCCCTCGGCGAACGCGCGGGTCGGGTCGGCGGTGACGGTCAGCCCGCCCACCGCGACCTCGACCGCGTCTTCCCCGGCCGCGCACGCCGCGAGCACCCGTGCGCCGAGCAGGTTGGCCGCGCCCAGGAAGGACGCGGTGAACTCGCTGGGCGGGCGCCGGTACAGCCGGTCCGTGGCGTCCAGGTCGACCAGCCGCGCGTCCCGCATCACCGCGATCCGGTCCGCGAGGGCGAGCGCCTCGGTCTGGTCGTGGGTGACATACATGATCGCCACGTCCGGCAGGTCGGCGCGCAGCCGCTGCAACTCGCCGAGCAGGTCGGCGCGCAGCGTCGCGTCCAGCGCGGACAGCGGTTCGTCGAGCAGCAGTACGGGCGGGCGAATCGCCAATGCCCGCGCGATCGCCACCCGTTGCTGCTGCCCGCCGGACAACTCGCGGGGGTAGCGCCGGGCGTAGCTCGCCATGCCCACCATGTCCAACGCCTCGGTGACCCGGCGGGCCACCTCGGCACGCGACACCCGGCGGGCCTTGAGCCCGAACGCGACGTTGTCCGCGACCCGCATGTGCGGGAACAGCGCGTAGTTCTGCACGACGACGCCGATCCCGCGCTTGTTCGGCGGTTCGTACGTGACGTCGCGGCCGGCCAGGGTGATCCGCCCGGAGGCGGGTCGGAGGAAACCCGCGACCGCCTTGAGCGCCGTGGACTTGCCCGAGCCGGACGGCCCGAGCAGGGCGACCGTCTCGCCCGGGGCGACCTCCAGGCTCAGTCCCTCCAGGGCCACGACGGATCCGTATCGGACCGTCAGGTCCTGGATGCCGATCGCCGGTCGGGTCGGCGCTGCGCTCACGGTGGTCGCCTCGGTGCGCTCGACGGCTGGTGCGGTCATGCGGGTTCCCTCCCTCTCCGCGGTTCTCTCGGGGTGTCGGTGGCTCGGGTCAGCGACCGACGGCCTTGTTGTACGCGGCCAGGTCCGCGTCCAGTTCCTTGAGCACCGTGTCCCATTCCGGCGTCCAGATCTCCACGCCCTCCAAGGCCTTGGCGATCTCGGCGGCGTTGGCGTCGGTCGGCTTGACGTCCTCGCGCGCGGGCAGGCCCAGCGCGTCGGCGGAGACCGAGGTCTGCGCCTCCGGGGAGAGCAGGTAGTCCATCAGCTTGCGGCCGGCGTCGGCGTGCGGGGCGCCGGAGGACAGGCCCATGAAGTACGGCAACGCGAAGGTCGAGGCCTTGCCCGCGTCGTCCGCCGGGAACCAGACCTTGAAGTTGGACTTGTCGTTGTGGATCGACGCCAGGTTCATCTGGAGGTCGCCGTTGGCCACGCTGAGCTCGCCCTTGCCGACCTTGGGCTGGAGCTTGCCGGTGGAGGAGGACGGGCCGACGTTGTTCGACTCGAGCCGCTTGAGGTAGTCGAGCGCGCCCTGCTTGCCGTACAGGTGCTGGAGCTGGATCAGCACGGCGGTGCCGTCACCGGCCTGGCCCGGCGTCGAGTACTGGAGCTTGGACTTGAACCGGCCCTCGGTCAGCTCCTGGAACTTGGTCGGCGCGGGCTTGGCCTGGTCGGGGTTGTAGATCCAGGACGCGTAGTTGTTGACCACGGCCACATAGCGGCCCTGCGCGTCCTTGGAGCCGGCCGGCACCTTGTCGGCGCCGGCGGGCGCGTACGCGGTGAGCAGGTTCGCCTGGGCCGCGCGCTGGATGAACGGCGGCAGCGTGATCGCCACGTCGGCCTGCGGGTTGCCCTTCTCCTTCTCCATGCGGGTGACCACCTCGCCGGAGCCGGACTCCACCAGGTTGACCTTGATCCCGGTCTTCTTCTCGAAGTCCGCGAAGCGCTTGGTGTACCAGTCGGCGAGCCCGTCCACGGAGTAGACCGTCACGCTGCCGGAGCCCTTGGCGGGCGCGCCGCCGGAGGCGGCGTTCGCGGCGGGCTTGGTGTCGTCCGAGCCGGTCCCGCCGCAGGCGCTCGCGCTGAGCACGACCACGGTGGCGGCGGCGGTGAGGCCGAGGATGCGTCGCATGGGAAATCGCCCTTTCGAAAAGACGAATCAGCCCTGGAGCAGGGCGGGGAGGTCGCGGATGGAGCCGAGTACGTGGGTGGCGCCGGCCGCTTCGAGGGCGGCGCGGTCGTGCGCGCCGGTGAGCACACCGGCGGCGATGGAGGCACCGGAGCGCAGCCCGGTGAGCACGTCGAACGCGGTGTCGCCGACCACGGCGACCTCCCGCAGGTCCTCGACGCCCAGGCGCAGTACGGCGGTGAGCACCAGGTCGGGGTAGGGCCGTCCGCGCCCGGCGTCGGCCGGGCACAGGGTCAGGTCGGCCAGGTCGGTCCAGCCGAGCGAGGCCAGGATCGCGTCCTGGGTGGGTCGGCCGAAGCCGGTGGTGAGTGCGACCTTGACCCCGTCGGCGCGCAGCGCGCGGACGGCCGCCTCGGCGCCCTCGATCGGCGCGCACCGGCCCGCCGCGACCAGGTCGGCGTAGGCCGCCTCGAAGGCGAGGTTGGCGGCTTGCGCACGCTCCTCGTCGCCGTCGAGCAGGGCCCGGAAGACGGTGATCTTGCTTTCGCCCATGGTGGCGTGGACGTAGCCGAGCTTGTGCTCGAAGTCGGCGGAGCCGACCTCGACGCCGGCCGCGCCGATCGCCCGGGTGAACGCCTCGACGACGAGGCCGTCGTCGGCGACGGTGGTGCCGGCCATGTCCAGGACGGCGAGCTGATAGTGCGTCATGAGTGGTGCTCCGGTTGGGCTTTCGGCAACGGGCGGGAGTTTCGGGGGTGGGCGGGGCGCAGCCGGGCCTAGAGGCCGGCCAGGTTCGCGGTGCGTTCGGCGATGGCGGGCGAGCAGGTCATCCCGCGCCCGCCGGGGCCGGTCACCAACCAGGTCGCGGGGGCGACCTGCTCGCGGTGCACGACCCGGGTTGTGTCGGTGGTCTGCGCGTACACCCCGGCCCAGCGGCGGCGCACGGCCGGCAACGGCCGGCCGAGCAGGCTCTCGGCGACCTCGACCAGGTGCTCGTAGGGCGCGGAGTCCACGTCGAACGTGAACGGCTCGTCGTACTCGTGCGTGTCGCCGATGGTCAGGCCGCCGTCGAGGCGCTGGACCATCAGCAGTTGCATGCGGTGCTCGGCGGGCACCGGCGCCTGGGGGTGGGCCGCGCGGAGCGCGTCGAGCGCGGTGCCGGCGTAGGCGGGGTAGTAGCGGAAGCTGTCGCCGTCGGCGACCGAGGTGGTCAGCGGCTCGTCGAGCGGGTCGGTCTGCATCATCTGTAGGCGCACCCGGCGCACCGGCAGCTCGGGGGCGAGCTCGCGGACCAGGCCGGTCAGCCAGGCGCCGGTGCACAGCACCACCAGGTCGCCTTCGTGGGTGTGGCCGTGGTCGTCGCGTACGCCGGTGCCGCTCGGCAGCAGGTCGCGCACCTCGCGTCCGGGCAGCCAGGTGTACCGGCCGCCGGCCGCCAGGTGGGCGCGCAGCGCGGGCAGTGCGACCCGGGACTCGACCGCGCCGTCGCGCTCGCACCACAGGGCGGCGTCGAAGCCGCCGCGCAGCGCCGGGTTGTGCTCGCGGGCCTCGCCCGGGGTGAGCAGCTTCAGGCCGCGCTCGGTGGCGTCGGGCAGCGCGAGGGCCGCCTCGGCCACCGCGACCTCCTCGGCGCTTCGGCACACGGTGAGCGAGCCGTTGGGGCGAAAGCCGGTACCGGGCACGTCGGCGCCGATCCGCTCCCACAGTTCGCGGGCCCGCAGCGCGGTGGCCAGTTCGTCGCCGACGGCCCGGCCACCGATCCACACCAGGCCGAAGTTGCGCACCGAAGCACCGCGCGCCTCGCGCTCGCGCTCGATGTGCACGACCTCGTGACCTCGATCGATGGCCTGCCAGGCATGCATGGTGCCCAGCACGCCACCTCCGACGACGATGACTCGCACCGGCTTCCTCCACGTTCTCGGGGGCGATTGCGACCAGCTTGGGAGCGGTCGATGCCGAGCATGCGGAGGCGGTATGTCGTCCGGGTGAACAGTCCGTTAAGGTCCGAACCTGTTATCTTTTCGTGATCCAACCCTGCCGGGGCCTACGCTCGCAGACGCGTGGCGAAGCCCATCCGGTCCCCCCGGAACAGCGCCCGGACCCGCTCGATGGGCACGCCGTCCGGGTCGTAGGACGTGCGCATGACCAGCAGCATCGGCAGCGCCGGGTTGGTCTCCAGGAGCAGCGCCTCGCGCGGCGCGGCCAAGACGGTCTCCACGGTCTCGTCTATCTCCGCGAAGACCACTCCCAGGTCCTTCTGCAGGCACAGGTACAGCGACCCCTCCGGGCGCAGCACGTCCAGGATGGTGGGAAAGCGGTCCAGCGGCAGGTACGTGCTCTCCAGGCCGATCGGCTCGTCGTCGGCGAGCAGCACCCGCTCCAGGTGCACGGTCAGGTCACCGGTGCGGATCCGCAACCGCTCGGCCAGATCGGGCTGCGCGACGTGGTGTTCGAGGGTGACCACCCGGCGGCTGGGGGTCAGCCCCATCGAGCGCACCGCCTCGGTGTAGCTGCCGAGGCTGACCGGCTGCATGAGCTTGGGCGGCGCGACGTAGGTGCCCCGTCCTCGGGCGGAGCGCAGTCGGCCCTCCATCACCAACTCGCCGATCGCCGATCGCAGGGTGCTGCGGGCGACCCCGTAGGTCGCGGCGAGTTCGCGTTCGGAGGGCAGCAGCGCGTCTTCGCCCAACTCGTCCATGAGTTGGAGCAGGCTCATCTTCACCATGTACGACTTGGGGACGCGGCCGTGTTCGGGGACGCCGTCGCGATAGGGACGGGCGGTGGAGTCTGGGCTGGGCACGAACGGAGCCTATTCGGCCGGCGCCGGGTACGTGCGACCCTTCCACGCCGCACCCCGCCCGCGCGCGTGCCGAACCGCCGAGTGCACGGTCATGCCCAGGTACAGCGTGGCCGCGAAGGGCAACAACACCGCCTCCGCGGCGGGCCGCCCGTAGTAGCGCACCATCGGCACGTAGGTCCCGGTCATCAGGGCCCACACCGCGAGCGCGAGCAGCGCGAGCGCGGCGTCGCCGCCGACGATCGCGGCGAACAGCGCGACCGGCGCGGCCAGGTAGATCAGCGCCAGCCCCACCACGGTGCCCGCGAGCAGCAGCCAGGAGTGCCGCAACTGCGCGAAGGCGCTGCGCGCGACCATGTTCCACAGGTCCGCCAACGCCGGGTAGGGCCGCACGCTGTCCACGTGGCGCACCGGGTCGGCCAGCACCAGCCGGATCCGCCCGCCCGAGCGCTTGACCGCGGTGCCCAGCGACACGTCGTCGATCACCGCGTCCCGGATCGCCGCCACGCCGCCGGCCCGCTCCAGCGCGGTACGCCGGACCAACACGCAGCCGCCCGCGGCCGCCGCGACCCGCGAGCCGGGCCGGTTCACCCGGCGGAACGGGAAGAGCTTGCCGAAGAAGTACACGAAGGCGGGCACGATCAGCTTCTCCCACCGGGTGTGCGTGCGCAGCCGGGCCATCACCGAGAGCAGGTCCAGGCGCTCGTGTTCGGCCTCGCCGACCAGGCGGGCGAGCGAACCGGGCGCGTGCGCGATGTCCGCGTCGGTGAACAGGATCCAGTCCACGTCGCCGACCGACTCGACGCCGTGCCGCAGCGCCCACACCTTGCCGGTCCAGCCCGCCGGCGGCTCGCCGGGCGAGGTCACGGTGAGTGGCACCCGGGCCGCCGCGCCCAGTCGCCGGGCCAGCTCGCCGGTCCCGTCCGTGCTGCCGTCGTCGACCAGGAGCACCTCGACCCGGCCGGGAAAGTCCTGCGCGAGCAGCGTGGGCAGGCTGTCGCCGAGCACCGCCGCCTCGTCGCGCGCGGGCACGATCACCGCCACCGACGCGGTCTCGGCCACCGGCGCCACGGCCCCGCCAAGGCGCACGTCGGTGCGCCAGAACCAGCCGTGGCACAGCGTCAGGTAGAGCCAGGCGAGGCCGGACACGGCGGTGATCCACAACAAGACGTCCACATCGGAAGCCTGCCGGCTCCACCGCGCCACTCGGGCGCTCCTTCCGGGTGAAGTCCGCGCGCGAACGGAGTCCTCGTCTCAAGAGCGCGAGCGCCGCGCCCGATAGCGGGTAGGGGAGCGTTCTCGACAGCTGGGTGAACTACCCATCGGCAGAAGGGCGGTGCCCGTCATGGGCGACGCGACGACGAGGACCCAGGAGCATGTTCGCGGCGGGGCCACCCGCTGGCAGGGATTCGAGGTCGGCACCCGCGTACGCGTGCAGGTGGGCCTGAGCACCGGCCACATCGGTGAGGTGTGCGAGGTGTTCGCCGACGCGCATCGGCCGCCGCTGTCCCCGTACCAGTGGTACTCGGTGCGTTTCGCCGACGGCCTTCGCCCGCTGTACCGGCACGACGAGCTCGTCGAGCTCGCCTAGCCCCTTCCCTCCCGATCCGCCGTCCGGCCCGGTCGGCCTGCCCGCACAGACCGCGTGCGCCCGCGCCCCGATGGCGGGCGCACGCGGCATTCCCCGGGCCGAAGACCCCGGGTCGTCCGCCCTCGGTCGCGTGTCCAACGACACCGTCGGTCGGGTCTTGCGCTCGCACGCCCGCCGGGGCAGGGTGCGGACACGGGATCTGAAAGGGCGTCAGAATGACGATCAAGCTGGGCGTGATGGCGCCCTTCGCGGACGGTCTGATCACCTCCGGCGGCTTCCTGCGCGACTTCGCCGGGACGCTGGAGGAGTGCGGCGTCGAATCCGTGTGGACCGTCGAACACGTCGTGGTCGCCGAGGACTACGAGCCCCTGTACCCGTACTCGGATTCCGGTCGCACCCCCAGCGCCGCCGGCGTGGTGCCGATGCCCGACCCGCTGGAGACCATCGCCTTCCTCGCCGGCGCCTCGCGCACGCTGCGCTTCGGTACGGCGATGGTGGTCGCGCCGCTGCACAGCCCGGTGGTGCTGGCCAAACGGGTCGCCACCATCGACCGGCACTCGGGCGGCCGGTTGATGCTGGGCCTGGGCATCGGGTGGCAGAAGGAGGAGTACGCCGCGGTCGGCGCGTCCTTCACCGAGCGCGGCGCCCGCCTGGAGGAGTGCGTCGGCGCGATGCGCGCGCTGTGGGCCGACGCCCCCGCCACCTTCCGCGGCAGGTTCACCTCCTTCGAGCGCGTGCACTGCCTGCCGCGCCCCGAACGTGGTGCGGTGCCGGTGGTCCTGGGCGGCAACAGCGAGCCCGCCGTGCGCCGGGCCGGGCGGCTCGGCGACGGCTGGTTCCCGTACACGATCGCGCCCGACGAGTTCGAGACGCGCGCCGAACTGCTGCGCACGTGCGCGCGTGCGGCCGGCCGCACGGCGGACGCGGTCGAGATCACCGCATGGCCGGGCTCGTGCGACCGCGAGCTCCAGCACGACCCGAACTGGGTGCGCCGGTTCACCGACGCGGGCGCGACCCGGCTGGTGTTCGCGCCGAACCCGGCCGAACTGGCCGGTCCCGGTGGGCTGGACACGTTGCGCGAGCGGATCGCGCGCTACCGCGAGACCGTGCTGGACAAGCTGTGAGCACCGCCGCCGAACCCGTTCCCGACCCGGTGAACATCCTCGACCACGTCACCCTGACGAACGATCAGGTGGCGTTGTGGCTGGGCCAGTTCCATGATCGCTATCTGCCCGGCGCGCAGCGGCGCGGAATGCGGCTGGAACGCGTCTGGCGTTCGCCCGCGGGCCGGGACGCGACCACCGTGCACATCCTGTGGGTGCTGCCGACGATCCGCGCGTTCTACGCGATGCGCGGGGCCGCGGCGGCCGATCCGGACGTCGCGGCGTTCTGGGCCGCCACCGACGGCTATGCGCTGGATCGGCAACGCCGGGCGCTGCAACCGGCGATGTCCGCGTCCGCCGCCGAGCCGGATCCGGCCCGGGTGGGCGCCGGCGACGCGGCCGCCACCGCAGCGGATCACATCCCGGCGGACCACACCGCACATCGCACGGGAGCACACGCATGACTCGTCGAGTGGTGCTGGCCACGACCATGCCCGGCCCGGGGCACCGATCGCTCTCGGCCGGGCCGGACCTGCCCGGCTGCGTCGGCGGGCACGGCTACTCGTGGGATCTTCGGTCCGACGCGCGGCCCGAACTCCCGGCGCGGGCCGACGAGGTCGCGCTGCGCCCCGTGCGCGCCGGGTTCGCGCCGCTGACCGGTCCCCGGGTCAAGCGCACGCTGCTGTTGACCGTACGCGCGGGCACACCCGCCGACGTACTGGCCGAGTTCGAGGCGGATCTGATCGCCATGCCGCAGCACATCCCGACGATCCGCTCGTGGGCGCTCTCCCGGGTGGTGGAGCGGACCGGGCGGTCGCGGTGGACGCACGCGTGGGAGCAGGAGTACGCCGCGGTCGAGGGGCTGACCGGCGAGTACCTGCTGAACCCCTACCACTGGGCGCATGTGGACCGCTGGTTCGACGGCGAGGTGCCCGGGTCGATCGTGGAGCCGACGCTGGCCCACGTCTTCCGCTGGAGCGATGTCCCGGTGCTCACCGAAACCGTTCCTGACTGATCGTCACTTTCCGCGCCCGACAAGGGCAACCAACAGGTGGGTCCATTCGCGGTCGGTGAACCTCAGGACCGCACACGCACGTTGCTTCGAATCGCGCACCACCACCTCGCAGGGGTGACGATTCACCACTTCCACACAGTTCCCCTGCACGCTGCTGTAGGAGCTCCGTCGCCACGTCGGTGCGTGGGTTTCCCGCAACGAGGTCGCCATCGGCCCGTCCCCCCTGACTCGTCGAGGCCACGCCGACGGGGCGAGTCGAACCCGCTTCCTCCATGTGAGGGCCAGGGACATCGCCCGATCGGGTGAACCGTGTACACGCGGACACCGAAGTGGCGGCGAGAGTTGCACCACCGGGTTTCGTGGAGCATCCTACCGAGCACCCTCACTTTACGCGCTTACAAGATCACTTAAAGCGACGGGACGGGGCGGGGCCGCTTGCGGGGGCAAACGCAGCCCACGCAACAGGAGGTAGCTGCATGACCACCCTGGCCGATCCGGAAGTGGCGGACGCAGAGGACGAGGTCAGCCCGACCATCACGCTGCCGGCGATGCCCGCGTGCGTGTCCGCCGTGCGGGAGCATGTCCGCGTGGCGCTGACGGTTTGGGACCTCGAATCCTTGTCCGACATCGCCGTACTTCTCGCCTCCGAACTGGCGACCAATGCCGTACGCCACGCGGGTCTGGGACGCCCTTTCAGCGTCGTGGTCCGCCGAGACCGCGCCCCCGACGGCGCCGCCTGTGTGTGGATCGAGGTGCACGACACGGACACCCGGGTGCCCCAGGTGGTCGAGGCGACCGACGACGACACCACCGGGCGCGGCCTGCTCCTGGTCGAATCGTTGTCCGACGGCTGGGAGTCGATCCCCGAACCCGGCGGGAAGTGCGTGCGCTTCCGGCTCGCGATGACCGCCTGAACCCGCCCGTACGGCGCCCGCCGCGGGCTCACTCCACCGGTTGCGCCGCGGCCGACCGGGCGACGTAGACCGGCAGTTCGTGCACGTGGGCACGGCCGGGCGCGAGCGTGTCCACGGCGAGCCGACCCAGGTGCGGGTGGTGGGTGAACAACACCACCTGGAACCGGTCGGCCATCGCGTCCAGCACCGAGAGCATCGCGCGCGTGCGCCCGTCGTCGAACGTCATCGCGATGTCGTCGAGCACGATCGGCATCGCCCGACCCGCTTCGGCGTACGCGTCCAGCGAGGCCAGGCGCAGCGCCAGGTAGAGCTGATCGCGGGTGCCCTCGCTCATCTCGTCCACGCCGACGGAACCGGCCGCGGCGACCGGGGAGGAGCCGGCCCGCCGCGCGCGCAGCACCGGGGCGCCCTTGCGGCCGTCGGTCTCCACGAGCAGCCGGTCGAAGCGTCCCGCGGTGAGCGCGGTGAACACCTCCTCCGCCCGGGCCAGCACCGGAGCCTGGTTCTGCTTGCGGTAGTCCTCCATGCAGCGCAGCAGCACCTCGCGGGCCAGCCGCAGCCGGACGAACTCCTCGGTGTCCTCGGCGATCGTGGCGACCGTGCCGGCCACCTCCTCCTGGGCCCGGGCGGCGGCCACCGACTCGCGCTCCAGGTCCCGCACGATCTGCCGGCACCGACCGAGTTCCTCGCCCGCCGCGGCGTACGCCGCCTCGGCCTCCTCGACCCGGCGCGCGGCGTCCTCGATCGCCACGTCGAGTTCCTCGGGGTCGTGCCGCGCGGCCTCCTGTTCGAGTTCGGGGGACAGCAGCGCACCGTGCTCGACCAGCGCGTCCTCGATCGCGCGCAACCGCGCGGATCGGCCTACCGAGGCGCGCAGTTCGTCGGCGTCGGCGGCACCGGCGGCCTCGACCAGCGCGGCGAGTTCGCCCTCGGCACGCTCGACCGCGCCCCGCCCGGCGGCCACCGCGTCCTCCAGCCGGGCGATCCGCTCGGCGAGCCTGCCGCGGGCCTCGTCGGCCCGCCGGGCCCGGGTGGACTCCTCGTGCAGCGCGAGCACCGCGGCGAACGCCGGACGCCCGTCCGCCTCGATCGGCTCCGGCCGTCCGCACGCGGCGAACACCTCGGCCACCCGCGCGCCGAACGCGGCCACCCGCTCGTCCGCGCGGATTCGGCGCCGCTGTGCCTCGGCCGCGTGCCCCACCGCCGCCGCCACCTCGGCCAGCGTGTGCACCGCCGCTGCGACCGCGTCGGGGTCGCCCTCGGGCAGGTCCAGGCCGTGCACCAGTTCGTGCCAGCTCCGCTCCCACGCCGCGCGCTCGTCCCGGGCCCGGTCCGCCTCCGCGTCGGCTTCGGCGAGTTCGGCCTCGGCCTCGCGCACGGCCGCGAGCCCGCTCTCGCGCACCCGCATCGCGTCCGCGAGCGCGTCGCGACGGGCGTCGGCCAGTTCGATCAGCGCGGCCAGGTCGCTCGTGCCGGCCGGCGCGCCGGACTCGGCCAGCGCGACGCGAAACGCCCCCGCCAGTTCGGCGGCGCGCGCCCTGCCCGCGGCCAGTCGATCCCGCGCCGCGCGCGCCTCGACCTCGATCCGGGCCAGCTCGGCCAACGCGTCCAGGAAAGCGCCGGCGTCGTGGGGGTCCGGCGCGGGCAACCCGCTGGGCGCCCAGGCCGCCGCCCACTCCGCCGCAAGCTCGGCCCGGCGCGCGGTCAATTCCAGCCGCCGCTCGGCCAGTCGGGCCAGCGTGCGCTCGTCGTGCTCGACATCCACCCGGAGCCGGCCGAGCCGGACCGCGTCCTCGGCCCGGCGGGCGATCCGCTCGGCGATCTCGTCCGCCACCCGAACCGCGCGTTCGTAGGCGTCGATCCGGTCGTCGGTCAGCGGCGGGCTCGCGCACACCAGCGTCCACAGCCGATCGCGCTCGGCCCGGGCGGCGGCCCAGTCGGCGGGCGCGGGCGGCGGATCGGCGAGCGCGAGCACGGCCAGCTCGCGCCGCCGCGCGTCGTGATCGGCCACCGCCTCGTCCTCGGCCCGCGTACTCGCGTGCAGTTCCTCGCGGACCCGGCCCACCCGGTCCAGGTGGTCGGCGACCCGTTCCCGGCCGGGCAGTCGCAGCCGCGCCGGCCGGTCCTCGGCGAGCGGCGCCAGGTCCGCCAGGTTGTGCCGGGCCCGCAGGTCGTGCGCCTCGCGTTCGAGCTCGGCCACCCGCCGTTCGTCGCGCGCGATGTCCTCCACCAGGTTGCCCGGCACCGCCCGAAGCAGCGCGCGCAGCGCGGCCGGGTCGGCCGGCTCCGGGGTCAGCGCGCAGGTCGCGCGCGCCGCGTCCAGCCGGCCGCGGCGATGCGCGACCTGCTCGCCGGCGCCCGCGAGCCGGGCCTCGCACACCTTGAGGTGGTCCCGCAGCGCGGTGACCCGGTCGCCGACGCCGGGCGGCACGTCGTACGCCGTGGGGTCGTCCAGGGCACGGTCCGGGCGCACCCGGGACAGCAGTTCGGCGGCGCCCGCCCGGGTCTGCGACGCCTCGGCGTCGGCGTCGGCGGCCAGCTCGACCGCGTCGCGGATCGCCGCGACGTCCGCGTGCAGCGCGTCCACCTCGGCCACCTGCGCCGACAACGCGCGGTCCACCACCAGTTCGGCCGCCTCTCGGCGGGCCTCGGCCGCCTCTCGCGCGGCCCGTTCGGTCTCCGCCGTCGCCTCCCGCATCCGCTCGTCGAGCGCGGCCAACTCGGCCGCGAGCTCGGCGGGGGCCGGTGCGCCCTCGGCGAGCAGTGCGGCCCGCTCGGCGTCGAGCGCGGTGCGTCGGGCCAGCACCGGCAGCGCCTGGCGGACCCGATCCAGCCGGCTCGCCTGCGCGCGCGCCTCGCTGCGGTAGCCGCCGAGCCGGTCGCGCTCCTCCTCGGCCCGCCGGGCCTCCTTGACCGCGTCGCCGAACACCGAGGGTGCCAGCGCGTCGTCCTGGACCCGCTTGCGCAACCGGCCCAGCTCGGTCAGTCCCGCGTTGATCCGCTGGTTCTTCCCGCGCGTCTTGTACAGCTCGTCGGCGCGCTCCTCCAGGCGGGTCAGCACCTCGCCGAGTCGGGCCGAGGAGCGCGACTCGAACAGCGCCCGCCCCACGTCGCCCTCGCCCCGGAGCAGTTCCGCGCCGCCCTCGCGCAGCCCGGCGTGGTCGAGCGCGAAGACGTGCCGGAAGTCGTCGCGGCCCACGCCCGCGAGCAGTCGGGTCAGCTCGGCCTCGGCGAGCACCGTGCCGTCCGCGCGGGTGAGCGGGTTCTTGTCCCGCTTGTGCCGCACCACGTCGAGCACGCTCCCGCGCTCGTCCCGCACCAGCGCGCCGAGCTTGAGGTCGCGCATCGCGTGCACGAAGTCGTACGAGGTCTGCCGGTCCATGCCGTACAGGAGCTGGTCCAGGGCGTGCCGCACGGTGGACTTGCCGGCCTCGTTCGGGCCGCTGATCACGTGCACGCCCGGGGCACCGAGCTCGATGTGCCGGTCGGTGAAGCAGCCGAACGCGATCAGGTCGAGCCGATCGATCCTCATCCGGACTCCCCGTCGGTCCCGGTGACCAGCGCCGTGAGCAGGTCGACCGCCTGATCGAAGATGTCCGCGCGCCAGGCCCGGTCCGCGGGCGTGATGCCCTCCTCGGCCACCTTGGGGTCGAGCGTGCGCAGCCCGGGCACCGATCGGATCAACTGTTCGAGGGCGTCGGGATCCGCGCGCAGGGCCTTGGCGGTGCGGGCCAGGTCCTCCACCAGTGCGGGCAACTCGACCCCCGTATCGCCCAGTTCGGCGTGCCGGGTCTCCAGGCGGACCTTTTCCAGCCACACCCCGGAGAACTCGGCGGCCAGTGCCCGGGCCTCGAACACGAACCGGCGTTCGTCGCGCCACAGCGCCTCGTGCGCGTCGGACGCGCCGACGACCCGGACCCGGGCCGCCAGCAGTCGATCGCCGGCCGCGGCCCGCTCCTCGGCCATCCGCCGGCGCACCAGGTCGAGCACGTCCTCGATGCCGGTCGCCTCGGTCGCGTCCACGTCCAGGCGCGCCCAGCGCACCACGTCCAGGTCGCGGTGCTCGATCTCGGCCCGGCCCCGGTCGCCGTCGACCGTGATCAGCGTCGCGCCCTTGGGCCCGGTCTCGCGGGCGTGCCGGCCCTGCACGTTGCCCGGGAAGACGATCCACGGCTCGGCGGCGTGCACCACCTCGCGCGCGTGCACGTGGCCCAGTGCCCAGTAGTCGTAGCCGCGCGAGAGCAGGTCGCCGACGCTGCACGGCGCGTAGTTCGCGTGCCCCTCGGCGCCGGTCAGCGCGGTGTGCAGCAGCCCGACGTTGAACATCCCGCCGCGCGGCGCCGGATAGCTCACCGCGAGGTTCTCGGTCACGTCCCGCACCGCGAAGCCCTGACCGTGCACGGCCAGCCCCAGGTCCTCGTACGCGACGGTCTCCGGGCGCGCGGTGGAGAACCGGTGCACGTTGGCGGGCAGGCGCAGTTCGCGGGTGATCCGGCTGTCCGCGTCGTGGTTGCCCGCGACCAGCAGGACCGGGATGTCCGCCTCGGCGAGGCGGCGCATCTGCACCGTGAAGAACAACCCCGTGTGGTAGTCCTTCCAGTCGCCGTCGTAGATGTCGCCCGCGAGCAGCACCGCGTCGACCGCCTCGGCCAGCGCCAGGTCCACCAGGTTGACCACGGCCCGCCGCGCCGCACCGCGGATCTCCGCCGCGGGTGCCCCCTCGTAGCCGGAAAGTCCGCGCAGCGGGCTGTCGATGTGCAGGTCGGCGGCGTGCAGCAGCTTCATGAAGCGGGGCGCCTCCGGTCGGCGTTCACAGGGCAGCCCAGGATAGGCACACGGCACCGACAGGGCGGGCCCTCTTCGTCGATGTGTGGCGGGCCGGCCGGACCCCGGCAAAGGTGGGGCTGGCCCCACCCCCGATCCGCCAGGCACCTACCTGGTTCGCGGGGGGCCGCCCGGCCAGGCTGGAGGAAACGCTGCACATCCGTCCTGGAGTTCGCCGTGACAGCTCGACACACCGACCGGAGCCGGCCGATCCCGGGTCCGCTCGCCGCCTGCGCGGTCTGTGCGGTGGCGGGCGCGATCCTGTGCCTGGCGGCCGCGCACCGCTACGGATTCTCCGCCGACCTGGACGTGCGCGGACTGCTGCGGCGACCCGCGCCCACCATCACGCTGGTGTTCGGGCTGTCCGGTCTGTTGGTGGCGCTGCGCGCCCGGCCGAGCCGGGGAAAACCGGTTGAACCGACCCGGCGCCCGGCGGCATTGTGGAGACTCCGCCGAAGGGCGGTGAGCACGAGCGGGCCGCCCCGTCACGGGGAGGGGGCGACCCACTCGCGTGTTACTGGTTAGGATGTGCACGAAACCTACGCAGGCTCGCGTAGCTCAGCGGGAGAGCGCCTCGTTCACACCGAGGAAGTCACTGGTTCGATCCCAGTCGTGAGCACCGATCAGATCATGATCACGCGCCAACCGAGGGCCGCTCCGAAGAGCGGCCTTCGGCACGTTCAGGACCGTGCCCGGCAGCAGGTGATCCGGGTCCTCGCCGATCGTGTCGCGGTTCGCGTCGTACAGCGCCTGCCAGCCGCCGATCACGCCGAGGTCGCGCGCGATCGACGACAGCGTGTCGCCGACCTTGACCGTGTAGGTCGACCCGAGAATGCCGATCTGTCGGGCGCATTGCGGCCACGCTTCCCAGCCCTGCATGCGCAGGATCACCTCGGCGACGGCGATCTGCTCCTCGCGGGTGGCCCGATCCGGGCGGGTGGCGTACTCCTGTCCGCCTGCCTCGTCCCACGTGCTCGGCAGGATCTGGAGCCCGCCGTAGTAGCCGTTCCCGGTGTTCAGGTTCCATCGACCGCTGCTCTCGCAGTCCGCGAGGGCGTCCCAGGTCCGGTCCTCGACGGCCTCGGCAACGGTGGCCGGGGCCACGGCCAGTCCGGCGCCTACGACACCGACCAGCAGGATTAAGACGGATGATCTGATCAACTGTTTGGCCATGTCAGCCGACAGTAGGCAGCCGGCGCCCCGATTCCGGTGACCGGACCGGGGGCAGGCCGGGGAATCACCCGAGTGCCCCAACGCGGGCGGCGGTGCGCCCGGAAACGAGCGGGTCGGATCGAGCCGGCCCTATCCGATGTCGGGCAACAGGCCCGACGGGATGTCCAGACCCGAGGGAAGCAGCCCGGACGGCAACAGACCGGAGGGCAACAGGCCGGTGGGCAGACCCGGTTGGTTGGGCCCCTGGGTGGAGGGCGTCTTCTTCGGAGCGTCCCCGTCGTCGTCCCCACGGGTGATCAGGATGATCGCGGTCACCACGGCCGCCACCACCACCAGTGCGATCACCAGCGTGATCAACGGGTTGCCGCGCCGGCCGCCGCCCTGCGGAGGCGGCTGCCCGGGCTGTTGCGGATACCGCGGTGGCGGTTCGTGGTGCGACACGGCTTCGACTCCCCCAAGCGACCGGTGCCGGGGCCGAACTATCCCCGAACACCCATGCTGTCACGATCGGGACGCGCAGGAGCCGATCCACCGAAGTCCAGGCGAAATGATCACCTGATCGAGGGGAATCCCGAACCGCCCGGGCCGGGGCGCGGGTTCGATCCCCCGTCGTGGTGCGCGGCGGGGGATCGAAGCCATGCCCGGGGTCCGGCCGATTCCCGCTCCCAGCACCGGAGGTCTCGCTCGCTCCCCCGGACTCACAGGTCCTTGGTCAGCAGTTCGAACTCCAGGTCGTCCCGCAACGGTTGGCCGAACCGCTCGTTGCCGTACGGGAACGGGGACAACACGCCGGTACGCGCGAATCCGCGCCGCTCGTACCAGGCGATCAGTTCCTCGCGCTGCCGGATCACGGTCATCTGCATGCGCTCGGCGCCCCACAGCCGCACCGCGACCCGCTCGGCCTCGGCGAGCAGCGATCGACCCAGGCCGCCGCCCTGTCGTCCCGGGCGGATCGCGAACATCCCGAAGTAGGCGACCGAGTCCGCGCGGCGCTCGAGCTGGCAACAACCGAGCAGTACGCCGTCCCGCTCGGCGATCCACATCACACTGTCGGCCCCGTCCACAACCGCCGCGACCGCGTCCGCGTCGGTGCGCTGCCCCTCCAACAGGCTCGCCTCCGTGGTCCAGCCCCGTCGACTCTCGTCTCCGCGATAGGCGGACTCGACCAGCTCGACCAGGGCAGGGATGTGGGATGCATCGGCCTGGCGGAAGGAGATCGGTATGAGCCCCTCGGGGGCCTCGTGCGTCCGCGTCGACGCGTCCTGCGGCACCATTGTTGTTTCTCGCCCCTCGTCGATTCGGCGATGTGTTCCATGCCGCCCCCGAGCGTACGGCGTGGGTCTCGCGAGGGGCCTCCGCTTTCCGTCGCGCTCGGGCGGTGACAAGGTGTCCGAAGCGTGGCAACCGAATGGCCTCGCCACGGATCGAGGGCCATCGGGCGACAGGACACGGAAAAACGGGAGAAGTCGCACATGGTGAGGGCAGGCGTTCGCCGGCTACTGGACATACGAAGGACCAGGATCTCTCTGGCCCTGGTGGGTCTGTGGCTGCTCGCCGCATGCGTCGCCATTCGACAGGCCAACGAGGTTCTCGACCGACCACAGGACCGCAGACTGCCCGAGTTGGACGCCTGGCTGGGTCCGGAAGGCGTGCTGCACCTGCCCGGTTCGCTCTACGACACCGACTCGCGCGGCACCACCTTCAGCGAGACGCCGTTCGCGGGCTGGGTGCTGCGCCCGCTCACCAAGGCGGCGGAGAACGCGCTGGGCGTCGCGTGGACGATCGTGACCCTGCTGATCGTGGCCGCGATCGGGGTGCTGGTCGCGTACGCCCTCCCGGCGTTGCGCACCCGCCGCGCGCAACTGCTCGCGGCGCCGCTGATCATCAGCCTTCTGGTGCTGTCGCTGCCGGTCCGGGGCAACCTCTCGCTCGGCCAGATGAGCCTGCTCCCGGTGCTGCTCGCGTTGCCCGCGATGCTCAGACCGGCGCCGGGCAAGCCCGCCTCGATCGCCGTGGGCGTCGCCGCCGCGCTGCACCCGGCGATGTTGCTGTTCGCCGTCTACCTGTGGATGACCGGCAAGCAGCGCACCGCCGCGAACGCGACCGCGACGTTCCTGGGGTGCACCGCGCTCGCCTGGCTCACCATGCCGCGCGACTCCTTCACCTACTGGGTGCACCACGTCGCGGGCGCGGGCCTGGGCGGGGACGCCGACGCGCTGTCCAATCAGTCGCTGCACGGCCTGATGTTGCGGATCGGGCTCTCCGGGCCGCTGGAGATCATGCTCGTGGTGCTGCTGTCCGCGGCGGTGCTGTGGTTCGGCATGCCGCGCGCGGTGGCCTACGCCAAGGACGGCCAGGCGCTGCTCGGTGTCGCGCTCGCGGGCTGCGTGATGGTCGCGGTGGCCCCGGTGTCCTGGCAGCACCAGCAGTTGTGGATCCTGCTCGCCGCCGCCGGCCGGCTGGGCGCCCGGCAGACCGACCGCATGGTGTGGCCGGTCGCGGTCTTCATGATCATGACGTTCGACAGCAAGACGCTGATCTGGGGCAAGCTCTCCGCCGTCCGGGTGGTCGCCGACAACGGTCCGCTGCTGCTCGCGATCGCGTCGGCGTGCGCGGTGCCGTTCATCACCAAGGCGTCGGCCAAGTGGACCCCGCAGGCGATGCCGCAGGGGGCCGCCGCACAGGGCCGGTTCTCCTGGATCCCCGCGCTGCCGTTCGGCTGGCGTCCGCTGTCCCGGCCGAACCTGCTGCTCGAACTGCTGATGATCAGGGTCGGCTACCAGGTCTACTCGTTCATCCGCGCCTCGGTGCCCGACCAGCGCCGGGTCGCCGAGGCGCACGGACAGCAGATCATCGACCTGGAGAAGTTCCTGCACGTCGACGTCGAGCGGAGTCTGAACCACTTCGTGGCGAGGATCGGCTGGCTGGAGAACGGCATGAACTTCTTCTACGAGACGTTCCACTTCATCGTGCCGCTGACCATCCTGGCGATCCTGTACATCCGCAAACCCGCCGCGTATCGCTCGGCCCGCACCGTGCTGAGCGTGGCCACGGTCACCGGCCTGGTCGGCTTCTGGCTCTACCCGCTCGCGCCGCCGCGCCTGATGCCCGGCTACGACTACATCGACACCGTGCACGGCGTACAGGATCTGAACAACCCGAACTTCGGCGCGCTGACCAAGATCTCCAACCAGTACGCGGCGATGCCCTCGCTGCACGTGGGCTGGTCGTTGTGGTGCGGCCTGATGATCCTGGCCATCGCGCCCAAGGGTTGGCGCTGGCTGGGCCTGACCTATCCGCTGGCGACCACGCTGGTGGTGATGGGTACCGCGAACCACTGGATCATGGACGCGGTCGGCGGTGCCGCCGTGGTCGGCCTGGGCTTCGCGGTCCAGTACCTGCTCACGGGACGCTCGGCCTTCTCGGTCGAGCCGCCCGCCGTGCCCGCGCCCGTGCCGGCGACGGTGTCGGTCGGCACCAAAGACGGATCCGCCGTCGTGGATAACACAGCGATGTCGACCCGGGCCGGCGACTCGGTGGTGATCACCCGTTCGACGGAGTCAAAACAGGATGATTCCGATCCACGCGACGATTCCGACAAACAGCCGGTCAGTCACAAATAGTGACGACACACCTTGGCATTGCCAACACTTTGCCAACGACGCCCGCAACCCGATCGTGTTTCGAGCGGTAGTCACTGTGGCCGGTGCCGGAGGGGCCCGGCCTCCCAGTGACACCTCGAGGAGCACCATGACGCACATCTCGCGCCGCGTAGCCCAGGCCGCGCTGCTCATCGCCGCCGGCGCCGCCCCGATCCTCGGCGCGTCCGCCGCCCACGCGGCGGACCTGCCCACGGGCGGCCTCGGCGCGCTGACCCAGCCGGACGTCGGCGGCGTCGCCGACAAGGTGCCCGCGGCCGCCGAGGGTGCGGGCAACACGGCGGGGGGCACGGCCTCCAAGACCCTCCCCGCGGCCTCGAAGACCGCAGGTCAGACGGCCGGCACCACCGCTTCGAATCTGAACAAGACGGTGGGTGAGGGCGCCGCGGCGGCCGCGCCGGCCGCCGGTGACGCGGTCGGACAGGCGGCCCCGGCCGCCGGTCAGCTCGCCGGTGGCGGCGTGCCCGCCGCACCGTCCCTGCCCGCCGTGCCCTCCCTCGGCGGACTCCCGCTGGGCGGCTGATTCATCCGGTTGGAATCCCAGTGAAACCGGCGGGGCCGGTGCGGCGTGTCCATTCATGCCGCACCGGCCCCGCCGTGCGTCCGCTCCGCGCTTATCCACCATTGGGATTAGCAAACGATCGGGTATCCCTCCGTGGGATGACGTACAACGGGGCCGTCGTGCGCATCCAAATACCTTGGTGCGTGTCTACGCTGTTGTGCGAGCGTTACGAAGAGTCGCAATCCTGGACATAAGACACAGGAGACTCTTCCACCACCCCACAATCGAGGAGCACGGTGTCTGCCACGACGCGGGCCGCCGCGAACGGCCACAACAAGAACGGCACCGGCACCCCGGCCGCCGAGCGCGTGCGCGGGATCTCGGCTGGGGTGCTGATCTGGTATCTGCGGATCGTGGCGGCGCTCGACCTCGTCTCGGCGATCTCGGTCCCGTTGCGGGACCGGGTACGACACCACGACACGGGGGAGTACTACACCCCGTTCCTGGTCACGTCCGGCTTCACCTCGGCCGCGCTCGCGGCTTTCCTGGCCATCATGCTCGCCCGCCGCAAGCGGGCCGCCTGGGCGTTCACGGCGATCCTGCTGGTGCCGTCCACCGGCGTGTACATCTGGGCCTTGTGGTTCGACGACCTGCGGCAACACCCGTTCAACTGGTCGTCGACGATCATCACCCTCCTGATCTGCGTCGCACTGCTGCTCAGCTTCGCCGAGTTCGGCGCCAAGGGTGACCGGGGCAACGTGCTCAAGGCGGGCCTGGTGCTGGCCGGCGGCGCGGTGGTCGGCGTGGTGCTCGGCTCGACCCTGGTCAACGCGACCGACCGGATCCCCACCTCCAGCATGGGCGACCGGATCCTGTACGCGGTGCTGCGCATCTTCACCCTCGCGCCGGACAGCGACCTGGGCTCCGTGTCGGTGCCGCGCTGGGTCGACATCGTGATCAACGTGGCCGGCGTGATGTTGTTCCTGCTGGTCCTGTTCGTGCTGTTCCGCGCGCCCAAGGGGCGCGAGTTGCTCACCCCCGACGACGAGGTGCTGCTGCGCGAACTGCTCGACAAGCAGGGCGAGCGCGACTCGCTCGGCTACTTCGCGCTGCGTCGGGACAAGGCGGTGATGTGGTCGCCCAGCGGTAAGGCGGCCGTCGCCTACCGGGTCGTGGGCGGCGTCTCGCTCGCGTCCGGCGACCCGATCGGCGACCCCGAGGCGTGGCCCGGCGCGATCGACCGCTGGCTCGCCGAGGCCGAGGACCGCGCGTGGGTGCCGGCCGTGATGGGTGCCAGCGAGGAGGCCGGCACGATCTTCGCCCGGCACGGTCTGGACGCGCTGGAGCTGGGCGACGAAGCGATCGTCGAGGTGGCCGAGTTCAGCCTGGAGGGCCGCGCGATGCGGGGCGTCCGGCAGGCGTACAACCGGGTCAAGCGGGCCGGCTACACCACTCGGGTACGCCGGCACGAGGACATCCCCGAGGGCGAGATGCGCGAACTGCTCGACCTGGCCGACCACTGGCGGGACGGGCAGACCGAGCGCGGCTTCTCGATGGCGCTGGGCCGATTGGGCGACCCCGACGACGGGCGCTGCCTGATGGTCGAGTGCATGGACGACGAGGGTCGGCTGCGTGCGGTGCTGAGCTTCGTACCGTGGGGCTGCAAGGGCGTCTCGCTGGACCTGATGCGCCGCGACCGGGACTCGGACAACGGTCTGATCGAGTTCATGGTGCTGGACGTGATAGAGGGTGCGAAGGCGTACGCCGCGGCGAACGCCAAGCCCGCCAAGGGCAAGGGGAAGGGCCGCGCGCCGGAGCCGGACGCCGAGGCCGCTCCCGAGCCGACCTCGCCGGTCGACATCGAGCGGATCTCGCTCAACTTCGCGATGTTCCGCTCGGTCTTCGAGCGCGGCAACAAGCTGGGCGCGGGCCCGGTGCTGCGGTTGTGGCGCACCGTCCTGGTGTTCTTCTCGCGCTGGTGGCAGATCGAATCGCTGTACCGGGCCAACGAGAAGTACCGGCCGATCTGGGAGCCGCGCTACATCTGCTTCCGCAAGGCGAGCGAGCTGCCTCGGATCGGCATCGCGGCGGCCCGGGCCGAGGGCTTCCTGACCACGCCCACGCTGCCCCAGTTGTTCGGTGCCCGGCACGAGCAGCGGGTGGCGGCCCTGGCCAAGCGCAAGGCCGACGAGACCACGCCGCCGCTCGCCGGGTGGACCGCCGAGCAGCGGGAGCCTGCGGAGCACAAGCGGCCCTGAGCGGTCCGTGCGATCGCGCCGAAGGGCGGCGCTCCCCTCGGGAGCGCCGCCCTTCGGCGTTTCGGCGGGGCTTGCGGACCTGTTCGGCGGATCCCGGCGGGTCCGAGCCGGCCCGGTCGACTCAGACCAGTCGACGGATCTCGCCGCGCACGCGGTAGAAGCCGCCGCGGTCGGCCGGGTGTACCGAGTCCACCACGTAGCGCGCGCCGGCGACCCGGACGTTCTTCGGGAACTGCACGTTCCAGCCGCTCTCGTAGCCGGCCGTGACCACGTGCACCCGCAGCCGGCCGCCGCCCTGGTCGACACACTCGACCACGACGCCGGTGCCCGCGTCGGTGGTGGTGGCCACCTCGGTGGTCGGCACCACCGCCTCGATCGTGGCCGCCTTGACGTCGCGCACCTGCGGAACGGTGCCGACCTGGGCCGCCTCGATCGCCGCCTCGCTCACGTCGATGCAGGCCAGCGAGCCGTCCGTGGTGACGATGTACAGCCGCTCGTCGTGGTACTGCATCGAGTAGGCCGAGCCGCACGTGGTGCCCAGCTTCCACAGTCGCTTGCCGTCCTCGGCGAAGCAGTAGACCGTGGAGGAACTGTCGCCGGCGAAGACGTACTTGCCGTTCTCGGCGGTCGCGCAGGAGAACACCGACGCGTCGCAGTCGTAGGTGGTGCGGATCGTGCCGTCCGACTTGGCGATCCGGTGCACCTTGTTGCCGGAGGTGCCGGCGTAGACGTCGTCCTTCTCCTGCCACCCGAACAGCACGCCGCCCCGGGTCTTGGTCCGCCACAGCTCCTTGCCGTCGCCGGCCGCGAACGCCTGGACGCCCGCGCTGTGCCCGTGGAAGATCGCGTTCTCGTCGCAGCGCACCATCCACGCGCCGGTGCCGTTGGTGGCCGCGGCCCACAACGACTCGTCCTCGTGGTCGATGGTGGTGCAGCCGCCGTTGGAGTCGGACACGCCCAGCACGCCGTCGTGGATGTCGAGCCAGTAGATGTCGATGTTGTCGGTGATCTCGTAGGCCACCCGCGGGGCCTTGCCGCCGACGTCGTACACGTTGCCGTTGTCGCAACCGGCGTAGATCCACGAGTCGTCCGCGACGATGCACTTGACGCCGTTGGGCAGTTGGTAGCGGCCGGTGACCTCGCCGGTGTGGTCCAGGAACCACACGTCGCCGCGCTGGTTGCCCACCAACACCCGCTCGGAGTCGACGAAGATGCCGAACGCGGAGGAGCCGGTGCGGTAGCGCCACAACACCGGCGCCGAGTTGCGGGCCGTGGTCGGCCGGGACACGATCTCGCGGCGGGTGATCGCGCGCGGCTGGCGAACGCCCTGTACCGCGGGCTCGTAGCCCTTGCGCAGCTTGGCCGCGACCTTCTTCTTGGCGTCCGCGGCGGCCTTCTCCGGGGTGGCGTGGGTCACCGTGCCGGTCTGGCCCTTGGCCCCGATCCGCCCGTACGTGACCGTGACGTCGACGCCGTCGACGACGACCTCGTAGTACTTGTGCGCGCCGTCGCCTTCTTCGGACAACTCAAGGTAGGTACGGGTCTCGGGCATGACGACTCCTCGGCTCCGCTGCTCTGTTCGGGTGGCTGTGGGTGTGCTGTCCGTGCGGGGTGGCTGCGGTTGGTCACGGTGGTCGCGGTGGTTGCGGGGCTCCGCCGTGGGAACCGTGACCGGGCGCAAGAACCATGCCGTACAAGGGGACTGATGCGCCGTCATCCCCCGTGGCGATGGCTCGACCCTACTCACGTGAGCCGACAGGGGTGGGGCCGGTGGGGCAACGCTTCGCTCACTCGGACGGCGCAACCCGGTATCGAGGGGTCGGTTCTCGGACAAAGCACTCCCGCGTTCGTCCGACCTCTACTCCGAGGGGAGGAGCGGTACGGGTGCACCCCCTCCCCCGGGACGACGTTTCAGCCATGGAGGCCGGGTTAATCTCCACTCATCCCGATCACCGGTCGCCGGTCCGGCCTCAGCACGGTCGGCCGAAGGCCCCGCTTGCCCGAGGAGTCCATGTGGCCGGGCACTTCTTGACGTCTTTGGCGCCCGCTGCGTTCGGCGCCAGACCCGCCGGTGAGCGCCTGGCGCGCATCCAGGGATCACCGCACTTCCGCGACGGCGCGTTCCGGAATCCGGTGCCGACTCGGCGTGGCAGCCCCGGCGCGATCGGCAAGATGTTGCGCGCGCAGAAGGCCGCGGCCGGATTGCGTCGGCCGGCCGGCGCCATTCCGCTGGTCACCCCGTCCGCGTTGGACTTCGCCCGGACGCCGATGACCGGGCTGCGCGCGTGTTGGCTCGGGCACGCGACCGTGCTGGTCGAGCTGGACGGTGTGCGGGTCCTGTTCGACCCGGTCTGGAGCACGCGGTGCTCGCCGTCGGCGGCGTTCGGCCCGGCGCGGCTGCACGCGGTGCCGGTGCGCTTCGCCGACCTGCCCGAGGTGGACGTCGTGGTCGTCTCGCACGACCACTACGACCACCTCGACATGGCCACGATCCGGGCCCTGGCCGGGCGCGACGCGGCGTTCGTGGTGCCGCTGGGCATCGGGGCACACCTGGAGCGGTGGGGCGTCGGCGCGGAGCGGATCACCGAGCTGGACTGGCACGAGGCGGGCGAGGTCGCCGGACTGACTTTCACCGCGACGCCGGCGCGGCACTACTGCAATCGCGGCGCGCGGGTGCTGGGCACCGTGCTGTGGGCATCGTGGGTGGTGGCCGGGCCCCGGCACCGGGTGTTCCACAGCGGGGACAGCGGCTATTTCCCGGGCTTCGCGGACATCGGGCGCGAGCACGGGCCGTTCGACCTGACGATGATTCAGGCCGGCGCGTACGCGGAGGCGTGGCCCGAGGTGCATCTGCACCCGGAGGGCGCGGTGCAGGCGCACACGGAGCTGGGTGGTGGGTTGATGTTGCCGATCCATTGGGGGACGTTCGATCTGGCGCCGCATGCTTGGGAGGAGCCCGCCGAGCGGTCGGTGGCGGCGGCTCGGGCGCTGGACACCGATCTGGTGATCCCGCGTCCCGGCGCGCTGTTCGAGCCGGCGCTGGTCGACGGGGCCGAGGTGGAGCCGTGGTGGCGGGAGGTGGCGGCGGCGCCGAACCGGTGGGCGGGCGACGTGGAGGCGGAGCCGGCGGCGTCGGTCAGGGCGGTGCCGGCGGCGTGAGGGTGACCGGGGGCCGAGGGGGCGGGGCCGGGTAGCGGTGGTCGTGGTCGGTTCGTCCCGGCCGAGATCACCTTGGGTCGGGCGTGTCCCACAGTTCGGCTCGAACGCCGCGGGGCAGGACCATGACCGGAGTGCGGGCATTGCGGACGATCTTGTGCGAAACGTCGCCGACGAAGACCCGTTTGACCGGGCCGACCGTGCTGGACGCGCAGATCAGCAGGTCGTCGGCCCAGGTGACGGTGTCCATCGCGGCGCGTACGTCGTCGCCCTCGGCGGTCTCCGCGTCGACCGGCACGTCGATCTCGGCCATCGCCGTCGCGAGGTCCTGCCGGGCCTGTTCGCGCGCGGCCCGCAATACCTGGTGCTCGGCGGACTGGTGCTGCTTGCCCGAGTACAGCCGGACCGGGCGCAGCACCAGGGTGAGCAGCCGCACGTCGGCATCGAGTCGGCGGGCGAACTCCACGCCGCAGGTGAGCACTCCGGTGAGCCGCGGCTCGCGCTGGTAGGCGATCGTGCACCGGGCGATGCGAGGCGGCGGGTGGTCGGCGAAGCCGCGTGGGGCCAGCGCGACCGGCACCGGTGAGCCGTGCAGGAGTTGATCGGCGGTGCTGCCGAGCGCGACGCGCGCGGTCCGGCCGCCCGGGGCCGGCCCCAGCACCACGAGCGCGGCGCCGTGACTCTCGGCGATCCGGGCCAGCCCTCGGCCGCTGCCGCGGTTGTGGCCGATCGCGCGTTCCACCGGCAGTTCCGGGGCCCAGTCGCGAATGCGGCTCTCCGCGTCGTTGAGCAGCCACTCGGTCTCCTCGCGCAGGAACGCGCGCCACTCCGCGTCCACGGCGCCCACCCCCGCGCCGGGCAGCGCGGGCGGTTGGATGTGCGCGAGCACGACGCCGGCGCCCAATTGCCGGGCGAGCAGCATGCCCAGCGCCAGCGCGTCCTGGCCGCGCGGCTCCGGCCGGCAGCCCACCACGATGCGCATCCGCGCGCCGTCCCCGCTCACGGGCCCACCTCGGCGTCGGCGGATCGGGCACGCCAACGCGAGTGGCGGTAGCCGTACAGGAAGTAGATCGCCACGCCGGCCGCCATCCAGACCAGGAAGACCTGCCACGTGGTGCCGGAGAGCCGGGCCATCAGGTAGACGCAGAAGCCGACGCCCAGGATCGGGGTGATCGGGAAGAACGGGGTGCTGAAGCCGCGAGGCAGGTCGGGCCGGGTCCGGCGGAGCACGATCACGCCGATGTTGACCAGCGCGAACGCGAACAGGGTGCCGATGCTGGTGGCCTCGGTGAGTCGGCCGAGCGGGACCAGCGCGGCGAGTGCGGCCACCCACGTGCCGGTGATCAGCGTGTTCGCCACCGGGCTCTGGGTACGCCGGTTCACCTTCGCGAAGATCGGCGGGATCAGGCCGTCCCGGGACATCGCGAACAGGATTCGGGTCTGCCCGTACAGCACGGTCAGCACGACGCTGGCGATCGAGATGATGGCGCCGGCGGACAGGATCGTGGACGCCCAGGAGCTGCCGGTGACATCGGTGACGATCTTCGCGAGCGTCGCCTCGCTGCCCTCGAACTCCTGCCAGGGCAACGCGCCGAGCGCCGCGAGCGCGACCGCGACGTAGACGATCGTGACGATCGCGAGCGAGATCAGGATCGCCAACGGCAGGTCCCGGCGCGGGTTCTTGGCCTCCTCGCCGGCCGTGGAGGCGGCGTCGAAGCCGATATAGGAGAAGAACACCTGGGACGCGCCGGCGCTGATCCCGGCCACCCCCAGCGGTGCGAACGGGGAGAGGTTGCCGTCCTCGAACGCGGTGAAGGCGATCGCGCAGAAGAACGCGAGCGTGATCAGCTTGATGAAGACCATGATCGTGTTGGCCACGGCGCTCTCCGACACGCCGCGCATCAGCAGGATCACCGCGAGCAGCACGACGATCACGGCCGGGACGTTGAACGTACCGCCGTCACCGGGTGGTTGGCTGATCGCGTCGGGGAGGCTGACCCCGAAGGCGGAGTCGAGCAGTTCGTTGACGTACTGCCCCCAGCCGACCGCGACGGCGGAGATGGACACGCCGTACTCCAGCAGCAGGCACCACCCGCACACCCACGCGATTCCTTCGCCGAGGGTGGCGTACGCGTAGGAGTAGGACGAGCCGGACACCGGGATGGTCCCGGCGAGTTCGGCGTAGGACAGCGCCGAGAACAGCGCGGTGATCGCCGCGAGCAGGAACGAGATCACCACGGCCGGGCCGGCCTTGGGCACCGCCTCGCCCAGGATCACGAAGATGCCGGTGCCCAGGGTCGCGCCGACACTGAAGAAGGTCAGTTCGAGCAGCCCCATGGTGCGCCGCAGGCCGGTTTCCTCCCCGCCTTCGCCGCCGCCGCCGCTCTCCTCGAGGATGGCGTCCACGGGTTTCGTCCGCAGCACTCCGCTGCGCGAGCGGGGTACGGCGTGGCTGGCGGGCAATCCGGCCTCCCTGGGGAACAAGTCCGAGAAGGAACGGGTGCCCCGATGTCCGGGTATCGAACGAGCCTTCAGCCATTCGGCCCGGCCGGGGACAGCCGACCGGGCGGCGCACGGGCGGGCATGAACGGCGCGTGCTCGGCGCGCGCATCGATCCGGGGGTGCCCGTCAACCGTCCGGACCCGAAGCGGTGTCGGGCCGAGTGAATGCGCCGTCGTCCGCGTCGGCGCACCCTTCGGCTGATCGCCGGCAAACCGGCGGTCCGGCTTCGACAAGTCGCCTCGACGTGGACTCGGCCGGACCGGTCTGCGAGTTCGAAAACGCAAAACAGGCCAGACCCTGTTCGAGGTCTGGCCTGTATCGGAAGCACAATCTTGTGCGCTCGGCAGGATTCGAACCTGCAACCTTCTGATCCGTAGTCAGATGCTCTATCCGTTGAGCTACGAGCGCTTGGTCGCTTTGACCGAGGTCAACAATACATGCTCCCCGGCCGGGGGTGAAATCCATTGTTCGAGGGTCGGTCGGAGTCGGGCATTTGGTGATCAAGCACCTTCATTTGGAGGGTGATCGGCGACGGGACGGGCGGGGCGGGCGGGTGGTCGGCGGGGCTCTTCGGAGAGTGGCCGACGGAGGCCGGCGAGCTTGGTGAGGAGTCGGTCGCCGGCGTGGATGTCATCCCATGTCGTCCCCGTGACGTCCCCGCGGCGACGCGCGCGGGGGTGCTCTCACTCTGTTCGCTGTGAGCTGAAAGCGCCTTTTCGGACATGTCGGCCGGTGGGGGAATCGGAAGGCGCTTCGCCGTGTCGGGTGGGCGGATCGCGGGCCGCAGGCGATGGGCCGGGCGAGGCGCTCGGATCGGGTGGGCGGCGAGTCGGGCGACGGCTCCGGAAAAGAGCCTTATATCGGACATCACGTCCCGAGTCGTGACCCGCGGTCGCCGTGCGCTCACCGAAACATCATCGCCATGGGCGCGAAACAGCCCGCCCGGTGGGACCGGACGGGCTGTTCGTGAAGCGGAGGCTCCGGGATTTGAACCCGGGATGGGGATGAACCCAAACCGCATTAGCAGTGCGGCGCCATAGACCGGACTAGGCGAAGCCTCCATCGGTGTTTGCCGACGAGGAACAGATTACTAGGCTCGTCAACGTGACTGCAAAAACAATGGGATAGTCGGTCGTGACATGCCTCGGCGGCGACGGGCAAGATGGCCGTCGCGCAGTACGAGGACCGGAGGAGGTACGCGCTTCGTGAGCAGCAGGCCATCCCGAGGCGCTGCTC
This sequence comes from Embleya sp. NPDC127516, assembly GCF_044765325.1. Classification (NCBI taxonomy): domain Bacteria; kingdom Bacillati; phylum Actinomycetota; class Actinomycetes; order Kitasatosporales; family Streptomycetaceae; genus Embleya; species Embleya sp. NPDC127516. The sequence continues at coordinate 34,308 of NZ_JBIWJT010000013.1, forward strand.
GCCTCGCCGCCATACTCGACGCCCTGCCGGACGCTCTTCTGCTGGTGAATCGCAACGGCACCGTCGTCAATGCGAACGCCATGGCACTGGAGGTCCTGGAGGCGCCGGGTACTCCCGTGGTGGGTCGCGGGCTTCTCGATCTGTTGCCCTCGTTCGACCACCGGCGCATCCCGGGTTCGGTCCGGGCCAACGACTCGCGCGACACCCGGACCAAGCCGACCCGGATGTCCGCGCACCGCACCGACGGCGGCGTGTTCCCGGTCGAGGTGACCAGCGCGAACCTGCCCGCCGGGTACGACGACGAGTTGTTGATGATCGTCGTGCGCGACCTGACCGGAAAGGTCGACGTCGAGGCAGAACTCGCGCGCCAGCAACGGCAGACCGAGATGATCCTGCGCGCGGCCTGCGAGGGCATCATCGGCATCGACGCCGAGGGCAACATCGTGCTGGCCAACCCGGCCGCCGCCCGGATCCTGCGCCATCGCGCGAGCGACCTCGGCGGCCGGAACGTGCACGAACTGCTCATGCACGCCCGCGCCGACGGCACCACGCTGCCCGCCGAGGAGTGCCCGCCGCTGGTCACCCTGGGCAACGGTCGCCGGCAGCGGCTGCGCGACCAGGTGTTGTGGCGCGGCGACGAGGGTTACGTGACGGTGGACATGATCACCGCGCCGATCCTGCTCGGCGGTGCCGTGGTCGGCGCCGTGATGACCTTCAGCGACACCGCGCGCGAGAAGCTGCTCGGCGAACGTCGGTCCCAGCTCGCCGAGTTGGTCGACGGCGAGATACTGGGGCGGCTCGCGGCGGTGCGCGGTCGACTGAAGAAGGTGGCCGACGGAGCGGCCGGTGACGTCGGTCACGGCGCCCGGCGGATGGTGCGTCAGGTCGCGGGCGAGTTGGAGAGCCTGGAGGAGCTCGCGGGCGAGGTGCTCGCGCACCAGGCGGCCGGTACCGAACCGGCCGAGCCGCAGGACACCGACGGGGCGGCCGAGCCCGAGCGGGTGCCGACCACGGTGGACGACCTCGTCGATCGGGCCATGGAGACGGTGACCTACCTCGCGCGCGGCGCGGGCGTGGAGTTCGCGGTGAACGCGTCCCCGGTCGGGGTGCGGGTGGACGTGGACGCGATGACCCGAGCCCTGGGCCACCTGCTCGCGGACGTCGTCGCGGCCGGACCCGAGGGTTCCACCGTCGTGGTCGCGGCGGCCCAGCGCGGCGATCTCGCCCGGATCGAGGTGCGCGGTCCGGAGAGCCGGGGCAGTGCCGTCCGGGTCCCGCTCGCGCGCGCGGTCGTCGAGGCGCACGGCGGCACCGTCGAGTCGCACACGATGCCCGGCCGAGGCAGCACGTACGTGGTCGAGTTGCCCGCCGACGCGGAGGCCGCCGAACAGGTCGAGAGCTCCGGCGAGCACCGCGCGGCCAAGGGCCGCCGGGCGCGCCAGGCGGGCCGACCGGACCCGGCCGCCGACAAGGCCGGCAAGGGTAAGGGCGACGGCGACAAGGGCAAGGACGGGAAGAGCGAGGCCGAGGGCGCCGCGAAGCCGACCGACGAGGACGAGGACGCCGCGGCCGAGTCGACCGGTCCGGAAGCGGACGACGCGGACGACGGCGAGGCCGCCGAGCCGAAGAGCGGGGCCGACACCGCGGAGCCGAAGGGTCGTGCGGAGGTCGAGCGGGCCGGGAACGCCGCCGCGCGACCCGCGCCCGCGCCGGGCAGCGGCGTCGAACTCGCCGTGCGCGGACGCGGTGCGCAGCCGCCTCGGGCCCGCCTGGAGCCGGCCGGTTCGTCCACCCCGCCGGTGCCCGCACCGCCACCGCCCGGTTCGGTGGCCGCCGCGCCGCAGGGACCGTTCGCGTTGCCGCCGGGCACGGTCGCGCCGGTGCCGCTGGTGCCGGCGAGCACGGGTTCCGCCGAAGGCGGGCACGAGCGGCCCGACTCGGACGGGTACGACGAGGCCGAGGAGGCCGCGCGCAACAACAGCGGCGCGTTCGAGGCGGTCTATCCGCCGCGTTCGCGGCGCGGCCGGCCCTCGCGCGACACGCACGACGCCGGCGAGTCCGCCGACGGACCGTCCGGATCGCACCGCGGGGTCGCCCGCCAGGTCGGGGCCGAGGTCGAGCGGCCCGAGCCGACCGCGCTGCCGCAACGACCCGCCGCCACCGCTTCGCCCGCGTCCGCGCCGGCGGCCGGCGGGCGGCTCAACGGCACGCACACCCCGCAGGGCGCGCAGGCCCGGCGCCGGTTGTCCACGCCGCCGGCGGCCATCCCGGCCCAGGGTCGTACCTCGGACGGTGCCGGACGAACCACCAGCGTGCAGGATCGGCCGGGCCGGCCCGCCGCCGCCGACATGCCGACCGAGTTGTTGCCCCCGATCCCTGCCGGGCCGGATCAACCGATTCCGGTCCAGGGCCGGCGACCCGGCTTCCCGGCCGCGCCGCCCGGGGACGCCGAGGCGATGTCCGGCGCCGACCTGCCGACCATGGTCACGCCCGCACCGGACGGGCAGCCGCGCCGACTGCTGGTCTGGCCCGAGCCGGACGGGGCGACGGCGGGCGCGTTGACCGCGCGCGGTTGGAGTCCGCTCCTGGTGCGTTCGCGCGAGGAGGTGGACGCGAGCGTCCCGGTGCAGCCCGCCGCGCTGTTCGTGGATCCGCTGACCGGGCCGATCACCCGTACCGCGCTCCAGTCGCTGCGCACCGCCGCCACCGCCGCGCAGATCCCGGTGCTGGTCACCGCCGGGCTGATGCAGGCCACCCGGGACGCCGCGTTCGGCGCCGACCCGGCCGTACTGCTGCGTTCGCTCGCGCCGGCGGACAGTGCCGGACACGCCTCGCGGGTGCTCCTGGTGGAGGGCAATCCGGATATCGCGGCGGCGTTCACCGCGTCGCTGGAGCGGCGCGGCATGGACGTGGTGCACGCGGCCTCGGAGAGCGAGGCGGTGTCCAAGGCGTCCAGCGTCGAGCCCAACCTCGTGGTGCTCGACCTGATGCTGGTGCGCCGGCGCCGGATGGGCGTGGTGGACTGGCTGCGCAACAACGCGCGCCTGCACTCGACGCCGATCGTCGTCTACACCACGCTCGACCTGGTCGAGCACGACCTGCACCGGCTGCAGACCGGCGAGACCGTGCTGTTCCTGGCCGAGCGGTCGACCCGCGAGGACGTACAACAGCGCATCGTCGACCTGCTCGGCAAGATCGCCTCCCCCAAGTAGGGGGCCCGGGGAGGCAGACGCCAGGCAGGGAACCCGGGTGGGCAGGCGGCGCGCGCAGGCGGGCGCGCCGGGTCGGCGACCGACCCGGCACCCGCCAACCGCCGGCCCGCCCGCGCGTCACCCGGACGAGCGGACCACCCGGGCGAAACCTCGAACCCGTCCGGGCGAGGACCCGCTCAGCCGCACCGCCGCCGAGGCCCGGTCCGGCAGCACGGAATCGCACACGACCGCACCCGGACCGCCGGCACCCGAGGGCCGCACGGCACCCGCCGTATCCGCACCGACCCGCAGCGCCTCACCATGCCGCCGGCCCCTGGGCATGCAGCCGGCGACTCATCTCGCCGACGGTCAACGCCAGTTCGGTGGCGAGATCCATCGCCTGGGGGTGGTCGTGGTGTTCCCGCATCCACCAACACATGACCTGCACGATAGGCCCGGCGGACTCCGGATGTCCGATGATCGCGGTGCGCGCGCACAACGGACGCGGCGGCCCGTCGCGATCGAGCCGGAACCAATAGCCGTCCCGGAAGCCGAGCACGGGATGGCCGAGCGCGTCCGGCAGCACGACGTCGTACGGTCGGTGCGGTTCGGACCGCACCTCCAGCGGGTACATGGGGCGCCCTCCAAGGGGAAGCCGAGGGCTCGCCGGTCCCCCTCCGGAAGAGCGGAAAAGCGGGAATTACCGAATGCTCGCGGCGTTCCACCGAAAACGATGTGTCATCGGTGCAACCGGGACACCGTCGCATTCTTCCGTTCGACTGGTCCGATCGGCCGATCGCCACGCCTGGTTCACCCGTATGGGCGCACGGCGGATCGTGCCGGGCGCGTGGTCCGGCGCTCGACGCGCATATGGAAGCGCACGCTCCGGGGGCTGACAACCACCCGATCCGCGAGAAAGAATCCCTTCACCTCGACCGGTCCCCGTCCGGCGAATGCAGGGAGGCCACACAGTGCTGAGCACGATGCAGGACGTGCCCTTGACGATCGCTCGCATAATGCGACACGGCACCACGGTGCACGGCGGTTCGGAGGTGGTGACCTGGACCGGCGGCGCGCCCAGGCGGGCCACCTACGCGGAGGTCGGTCGGCGCTCCGCGCAACTCGCCCACGGCCTGCGCGAGCTCGGCATCACCGGCGACGAGCGGGTCGCCACCTTCCTGTGGAACAACCAGGAGCACCTGGAGTGCTACCTCGCGATCCCGTCGATGGGCGCGGTGCTGCACACGCTCAACCTGCGGCTGCCGCCCGAGCAGTTGATCTACATCGCCAACCACGCCGACGACCGGGTGCTGGTGCTGGACGGCTCGCTCGCGGCACTGGCCGCACCCCTGCTGTCCCAGCTCCGGACCATCGAACACGTCGTGGTCACCGGCGCCGACACCGATCTGGCTCCGCTCGCGGATTGCGGCAAGCAGGTGCACCGCTACGACGACCTGCTCGCCGGACGGCCGACCGAGTTCGACTGGGCCGAGGACATCGACGAGCGGCAGGGCGCGGCGATGTGTTACACCTCCGGCACCACGGGCAACCCCAAGGGCGTGGTGTACAGCCACCGTTCGACCTACCTGCACAGCATGCAGGTGTGCTCGATGGAGGGCTTCGGCCTGGGCTCCGGGGACATGCTGCTACCGGTGGTGCCGATGTTCCACGTCAACGCGTGGGGCCTGCCGTACGCGGCGATGTTGTGCGGCGCGTCGATCCTGATGCCCGACCGGTTCCTCCAGGCGGAGCCGCTGGCCACGATGATCGCCGCCGAGCGGCCGACGTTCGCCGCCGCGGTGCCGACCATCTGGACCGGCCTGCTCGACCACCTCGACGTGCACAAGACCGACGTGTCCTCGCTGAAGGAGGTCGTGGTGGGCGGCTCGGCCTGCCCGCCCGGTCTGATGCACGCGTTCGAGGAACGGCACGGAGTGCGGATCATCCACGCCTGGGGGATGACCGAGACCTCGCCACTGGGCTCGGTGGCCCGCCCGCCGGCCGGGCTCACCGGCGACGAGGCGTTCCCGTACCGGATCTCCCAGGGGCGGCTGCCCGCCTCGGTGCAGGCCCGACTGGTCGGTCCGGACGGTGTCGACGTCCCGCTCGACGGCGAGGCGGTCGGCGAACTGCTGGTGCGCGGTCCGTGGATCGCGGGTGCCTACATCGGCGACGAGGGATCGGTGGACGCCGGCGGCGGCGGCCGATTCAAGGACGGCTGGTTGTGTACCGGCGACGTCGGCACGATCACCGCCGACGGCTTCCTGCGGCTGACCGACCGGGCCAAGGACGTGATCAAGTCGGGCGGCGAGTGGATCTCGTCGGTCGAGCTGGAGAACACCCTGATGGGTCACGACGACGTGGTCGAGGCGGCCGTGGTGGGCGTGCCCGACGACAAGTGGGGCGAGCGCCCGTTGGCCACGGTCGTGCTGCGCGAGGGCGCGGAGACCACGATCGAGCAACTGCGCGACTATCTCGCGGGCAAGGTGGCCCGCTGGCAGGTGCCCGAGCGGTGGAGCCTGATCACCGCCGTGCCCAAGACCAGCGTGGGCAAGTTCGACAAGAAGGTGATCCGGAGCCAGTACGCCGAGGGGGCGCTGGAGGTCAGCGAACTCGACCGGGGCTGAGCCGTCGACACGGGCGTCGCCGGTCGGGCCGATCCCGGCCCGACCGGCGTGCCGCACGGCACCGGTGCTCACGTCGCGCGGGAATGACGCTCACGCGCCGCGTGGACCCGGTGGTGGTGGTCACCTCGCGTGGACCGGGTGGTCAGAAGACGCCCACCGGTCCGTCGACCGCGTTGCGGTCGATGTTCATCTTCTTGCCGCCGTGGGTCTCGGTGACGTTGCCGCTGTACTGGTGCACGCGCCGGTCGCGCCAATAGCCGTCGGGGAGCGCGCCGTCGCCGGTGGTGACCGCGCGATCGTCCCAGCGGGCGTACCAGACCGCGTCCGGGACGGAGCGCTTGTCGACCGCCTCGACCAGGTCGGCGATGCCGGAGTCGAGGCTGCTGTAGTAGCCGGCCAGGAAACCGCGCTCGCGGACCCGGTCGGACCACGCGGAGACGAAGTCCAGCACCGCGGTCCGGCAGGCGGCGTCGGTGTTGTCGTACGCCTCCATGTCGTACCAGACCGCGCTGCCGCGCTTGAATCCGAGCGCGGTGCTGCGGTCCACCACGTCGTCGGCCTCCGCGACGCCCTGCGCCGCGGCGCGCGCCGGGTCGATCCTGCCCGGCTTGCCGGACTGCGAGCAGGGCGCCTGGAGGCCCACCTGGATCGGCAGGAAGTCCCAGCCCTGGCGATGTACGGCGGTGACCCAGTCGCGGGTCAACCGGCTGCTCCGGCAGGCGCGGTTGTCGCCCGCGACATAGATCCCGACCACCTTGTACGGCGAGTCCCGCCAGGCCTGCATGGTCTCCACGGTCGGTGTCTCGCACGTGTCGAAGCCCGGCCCGTCGACGAAGAAGGGCTGTCCCGAACGTGCGCGGGCACCCTCGGCGAGCCCGGCCGGCAACAGGCCGAGCACGGCGGTGAGCAACACGGCCGAGGCGATACGACGGGTGAGCGAAGGGCGCACGGTGCCTCCCGGCGTGGTGGGAAAGGACGTCCCACCACGCTGCGCACCGCGTCCGGCGGATCCGCCGGACCGCTCGGGCGACGCGCCGACGCGTCACCCGAGCGGCCCAGGCAAAGCGGCACCGGGCGGTCCGGGCGAACGGCACCGGGCGGCACCGGCAAGGCGGCACCCGGGCGGCACGGGCGCGCGGCACGGGCGGCGCCCGATCCGGTGGCATCCGGCCGCTTCGGTCGCGCCCACCGCCCCCGCCCGCCCCCGCCTACTCGACGCCCAGCACCAGCCCCGAAGTCGGCACCCCGGTACCCGCCGTCACCAGCACGTTGTGCACGTTCTCGACCTGGTTGACCGAGCTGCCGCGGATCTGCCGGACACCCTCGGCGATGCCGTTCATCCCGTGCAGGTACGCCTCGCCCAGTTGGCCGCCGTGCGTGTTCGTGGGCAGCTTGCCGCCCAGTTCCAGCCCGCCGTTCGCGACGAACGCCGGCGCCTCGCCGCGCCCGCAGAAGCCGAACTCCTCCAACTGCATCAGCACGAACGGGGTGAAGTGGTCGTAGAGCACCGCCGTCTGGATGTCGTCGGGGGTCAGCCCCGAGGTCTGCCACAACTGCTTGGCGACCACGCCCATCTCGGCGAGACCGGTCATCTCGTCCCGGTAGAAGCTGGTCATCTGGTCCTGGAGGCGACCCGCGCCCTGTGCGGCCGCGTTGATGATCGCGGGCTTCTGCCGCAGGTCCTTGGCACGCTCGGCACTGACGACCACGATCGCCTGCGCGCCGTCGGTCTCCTGGCAGCAGTCGAGCAACCGCATCGGCTCGACGATCCAGCGCGAGTTCTGGTGGTCCTCGAGCGTGATCGGCTTGCCGTGGAAGTACGCCTTCGGGTTGTTCGCGGCGTGCTTGCGGTCGGCGACCGCGACGTGGCCGAACGCTTCGGTGGTCGCGCCGTACACGTGCAGGTATCGCTGCGCGAACATGGCCACCCACGAGGCCGGGGTGAGCAGGCCGTGCGGCATGTTCCACCCCAGGCCCACGCCCTCGACGGTGGGGTCGCGCTGGAGTACGCCGGAGCCGAACCGGCGACCGGAGCGCTCGTTGAACGCGCGGTAGCAGACCACCACGTCCGCGACCCCGCTCGAGACCGCCATCGCGGCTTGCGCGACGGTGGCGCAGGCCGCGCCGCCGCCGTAGTGGATCCGGCTGAAGAAGGTCAGGTCGCCGATCCCGGCCGCCGCGGCGACCGCGATCTCGGGGTTGGTGTCCATGGTGAAGCTGACCAGGCCGTCCACCTCGGACGGCGCGATCCCGGCGTCGTCGAGCGCGGCGCCGACCGCCTCGACGGCCAGGCGCAGCTCGCTGCGACCGGACTCCTTGGAGAACTCGGTCGCGCCGATCCCGGCGATGGCGGTCTTGCCGCGCAGATTGTCGGCGTGCTTGAGGCTCACGCTTCGGCTCCTTCCGGCAGCTTCACCGTGACCGTGCCGGTGACGTGGTTGCCGAGCTTGTTGGCGCCGACGACGGCGATCTCCACGAGCGAGGTGCCGTCCTCGGCGGTGGTCTTGGCGGTCACCGTGCCGGTCAGGGTCATGGTGTCGCCGGGGTAGTTGGGCGCGCCGAGCCGGATCGCGACCTTGCGCAGTTCGGTCTCGGGGCCCGCCCAGTCGGTGATGTAGCGCCCGACCAGGCCGTTGCTGGTCAGGATGTTCATGAAGATGTCCGGCGAGCCCTTGTCCGCCGCGAGTTGCGGATCGTGGTGCACGTCCTGGAAGTCGCGGGTGGCCAGCGCGGTCGACACGATCAGCGTGCGGGTCAGCGGAATGGCCAGCGGCGGCAGTTCGTCGCCGACGGACACCTGCGCGTGGGTCCGGCTCACGAGGTCCTCGGTGGTCATCGGCTGCCTCCCTGGGCGGGCACGTGGGCGAGCAGCTTGCCGAGCGCGGCGAGCTGTTGGATGCCGCTGCCCAGGGTCACGTCGATCTGACGGCCCCAGAGGAAGTGGCGGTGGATGGGGTGGTCGACGTCGGAGCCGGTGCCGCCGTGCAGGTGCTGACACGCGTGCACCACACGCTTGCCCGCCTCGGAGGCGAACCAGCGGGCGACCAGTGCCTGTTCGGTGGCCGCCTCGCCCCGGTCCATCCGCCACGCGGCCTCCAGCGTGGTGACCCGGATGGCCTCGGTGTCCATGTACGCCTCGGCGGCGCGCAACATCACGCCCTGCTTGGTGGACAGCGGCTTGCCGAACTGCTCGCGGGCGTTCACGTGTTCGACCGTGCGGGCCAGGCCGCGCTCGCACACGCCCAGTTGCTGGGCCGCCAGCGCGACGCGCGCGCGGTCGACGATCCACGCGGCGACCTCGGGGCCGTCCTCGACGGTGCCGACCGGCCGGGCGGGCGCGTCGGTCAGTCGCAGGTTGCCCGACGCCCACGGCGCGGTGGTCGGCGCGGCCTCGATCTCGACCCCGGCGGCGTCCGCGTCCACGGTGAACACCGCGAGCGCGCCGTCGAGCGACGCGGTGACCAGGATCCGGTGGGCGACGGTGAGCCAGGCCACCGCGCGCTTGTCGCCGTCCAGGCGATAGCCGGCTCCGTCCCGTCGCGCGGTCACCTTGGGTACGGCGGGCAGTCCCGCGCCGACCTCGGCGAGCGCGCCGGCCACGATCCGCGAGCCGTCCAGGAGCCCGGGCAGGTCGCGTTCGATCAGCTCGTCCGAGCCGAACCGCAGCAGCGGGAGCAGCCCGTACACGACCGTGTCGAGCAGCGGGATCTGCGCGGTGAACCGGCCCTGTTGCTCCAACAGCAGGGCTAGGCCGACCAGGCCCAGGTCGCCGCCGCCGTGCCGTTCCTCGACGAGCGCGCCGACCAGACCGGCCTCGGCGATCTTGCCCCACAACTCGGTGTCCAGGTCCGCGCCGGAGTGCGTGAGCTTCTTCAGCCGCTCGTCCGTGGACTGGTCGGCGAGGATGCGTTCGGCCAGCGAGGACAGCTCGCGCTGGTCCTCGGTGAGGTTGAAGTCCATCAGTTCTCCCCAACCGCTCGGAACGCGGGCACGGTCAGCTCGGCGTCGTGGGTGACGAATTCCAGCTCGACCGGCATCCCGATGCGGACCTCGTCGTGCGGGACGCCGAGCACGTTGCCCAGCATCCGGACGCCTTCCTCGAGTTCGATCAGGCCGACCGCGTACGGCATGTCGAACGCCGGGAACTTCGGGTAGTGCATCGTGACGTGCGAGTACACGACGCCCTTGCCGGTGGACTCGACGGTCTGCCATTCGAGCGACGCGCAGTTGTTGCAGCCGGGCGCGAACGGGAAGCGCGGGGTGGCGCAGGCGGCGCACTTCTGGAACAACAGCTTCCCGGCGTCCACACCGTCCCAGTACGCCTGGTTGTCCTTGTTGACCACCTTGCGCGGGCGCAGCGGCCGCTCGGCGGGCGGCGCGGCCTTGGCCTTCTTCTTGTGCGGGGTGTAGCGCAGGATCCGGAAGCGGTGCGTGCCGACCAGTTCGCGGCCGGCCTCGCCGTCGACGTAGACGTTGGTCAGTGTGGTGATGAAGTGGCCGGTGCCCAGGCCGGTGGTCTTCTCGTCGGAGACGGTCTCGATCAGCTGGTCGTACTGCACCACCTCGCCCAGGCGCAGCGGGCGCAGGTACTCCTGCTCGCAGTTGGTGGCCACCACCGAGCCGAAGCCGTTGTCGGTGAAGTGTTTGTACAGCTCGCCGGTCGCCGAGTTCGCCGGGGCGCCGCCCTCCAGGCCGCGCATGATCCACACCTGGAGCATGGTCGCGGGCGCGACCACCTCGCCGAAGTGGGTGCGGGCGGCGGCCTCGGGGTCGGTGTACACCGGGTTCGTGTCGCCCATGGCCTCGGCCCAGTGCCGAATCATCGGCCCGTTGACCGGGTCGAGCGCGAGCACGCCGGAGACGTCGTGCACACCCTCGTACTTCTTGACGACCGCGAGGAAGGCGGCCTTGTCCTGGCTGTTGGGGTCGGTCATGTCGTCCTTCACCGCTTCACTCGGGTCATGCCAAGGCGAACCATGGCGACGATCTCGCGCTGGACCTCGCTGACGCCGCCGCCGAAGGTGTTGATCTGCGCGCGGCGGTTCATCGCCTCCAGGAGGCCGTCGCTGAACGCGCCGGGCGACTTGGGTCGCAGGGTCGCGTCCGGGCCGACGATCTCCATCAGGTTGCGATACACCTCGATGGCACCCTCGGTGCCGAAGAACTTCACGCCCGACGCGTCACCCGCGTTGAGCGTGTTGTTGCCGACGTCGTGCACGAGCCGCCAGCTGAACATCCGAACGGCGGACAGTCGGGCGTAGGTCTCGGCGAACTTGAGCTGGACCCACGGCTGGTCGACCACCTTGACGCCCGGCTCGATCTCGGTCTCGCGGGCCCATTCCAGCACCTCGGCGAAGAAGTCCTCGGCCTGCATGCCCAGGGCCGCGAGCGCGACCCGCTCGTGGTTGAGCTGGTTGGTGAGCAGCTTCCAGCCCGAGTTCTCCTCGAACACCAGGTTGTCGTAGGGCACCCGGATGTTGTCGTAGTACGTGGCCGTCGTGGTCATCCCGCCGACGGTGACGATCGGGGTCCAGGAGAAGCCCGGGTCGCTGGTGGGCACCAGGATCATCGTGATGCCCTTGTGCTTGGGGGCGTCCACGTCGGTGCGGCAGGCGAGCCAGATCCAGTCGGCGCCCTGGGCGGTCGAGGTGAAGATCTTCTGCCCGTTGATCACCCACTCGTCGCCCTCGCGCACCGCACGGGTGCGCAGCGACGCCAGGTCGGTGCCGGCCGAGGGCTCGCTGTAGCCGATCGCGAAGATGATCTCGCCGGCGAGGATCCTCGGCAGGTAGTAGCTCTTCTGCGCCTCGGTGCCGAACTTCATCAGGGTCGGGCCGACGGTGTTCAGGGTGACCATGGAGACCGGCGCGCCGGCGCGGTACGCCTCGTCGAAGAAGATGAACTGCATCTCCGGGCCCTTGCCCTGGCCGCCGTACTCGGCCGGCCAACCGATGCCGAGCCAGCCGTCGGCGCCCAGTTGCCGGCGCACCCGTCGGGTGGTGGGGCCGCCTCCCTCGCCCTCGCGGTCGAGTTCCGCGCGGACGTCGGGGGTGATCAGGCGGGTGAAATAGTCCCGCAGTTCTGCCCGCAGAGCGTCCTGCGCTGGGGTCGGGGCGAGATGCACGTCGCTGCTCCTTCACGTGCGTGGATCGCGTGGTCGCGACGCGGGTCGACGCCCGCCGGGCACGGAAGGGTCGCGGTCGGGTCTGCCCCGCGCTGCACATCGATACGGACCGGGAACGCGTGTCGCCCGGCAACATCGAATCTCTCCGACTCGCGATCGCTTGTCAATATCAAGCATTTTTTGGAGGCGGGATCACACCTCCGTCGACCCCGACCGCGGCGGCCGTGTCCTCCGGGCCATCGGACCGTTTGGCCTGGTGTCAGGAGTTCAGGACATCTCGGCCGAGGAGCGTCGATGAGGAAGAAGTTCTCCGTACTGCTCGTGGCGGTGGCCGCCGCGACCGCCACCGCCGCACCGGTCTCCGCGGCGCACGCCGCCGACGGATACGACCGGTGCCCCGACGGCTACTACTGCATGTTCTCGGGCCTCGACGGGACCGGCGACATGATCACACTGAGGACGAGCACCCCGGATCTCGCGGCGCTCGGCATGAACGACCGGGCCAAGTCGGATTGGAACCGGACCCCCTCGACCATCTACCTCTGGTCCGACGCGAACTTCACCGGCTGCACGGCCGTGACCTCCGCCGGCCCGACCGGCAAGGGCAACTTCTTCCCCACCTACCGGGACTTCTTCGGTTCGGTGCAGTTCGACGGACCCGGCGGCCCGAGTTGCGGCACACCGCCCGGCGAGGACGGCTGAGCCCCGCCCGAGCAGGCTCCACCCGAGCGGGGGCGGGTGGGGCCGGACTTGGCCGCTTCGCGGCGACGGCCGGTGGGCCGGTGGGCCGGTGGGCCGGTGGGCCGGTGGGCCGGTGGGCCGGTGGGAAAACGATTGGTCGCGGGTCGGGTGGGGCGAACAGACTGCGGACATGGAAATACCGAACCGACAGATCCGCGCCGCGTACGCCGACGACACCGTCACGGTGTACCAGGCGTACAAGCCGCAGATCGCCGACGCGGCCATCCGGGGGCAGCGGTTTCCGGACACCTGGAGTCGGGAGCGGATGACCTGGGTCAAGCCCAGCTTCACCTGGATGATGTACCGCAGCGGATGGGCGACCAAGCCCAAGCAGGAGCGGGTGCTGGCCCTGGAGATCAGCCGCGAGGGCTTCGAGGCCGCGCTCGCCGGGGCGTGTCTGAGCCACTACGACCACACCACCTATCCGGACCGGGACACGTGGGGTCGGCGGCTGCACGCGACCACGGTGCGAATCCAATGGGACCCCGAACGCGACCTGACCCTGCGGCCGTTGGCGCATCGTTCGTTGCAGCTCGGCCTGGCCGGGTGGGCGACGCGCGCCTACGCCGACGAGTGGACGCGCCGGATCACCGACGTGACCGCGCTCGCGCACCGGGTGCACGATCTGGTCCGCGCCGGTGACCTGGCCGCGGCCGCCGCGGCCGTGCCGGCCGAGCCGGTGTACCCGCTTCCGGACGCACTCGTCCCGGTGATCGGCGCCACCGCGCTCGACTGAGCCGCGCGCGACCGAGCGAGTCGCGCCCGACCCGGGCGGTACCCGGCTCACTGCACGGTCGGCCCGCCGTCGATGCCGGCGATCCGTCCGGTCATGAAGCTGCCCGCGGCGGGGGTGATCTCGCCGACCGGTTGCGCCGGTTCGTTCGCGGCGTTGTCGAGCACGATGTCGATGCCGCCGAAGTGCGCGACGGTCGTGTCCACCAGCGCGCCAATCGATCGAGATCGCCGCAATGGGTGGCCACCGCGATCGCCCGGCCGCTCAGGTCGAACATCGCTTTGGCGTCCCGCACTTCGCCCGCGTCGCTCATCTGTCGCCACCTCGTCGTCCGGAACACGCACGCCGCACCGGGCGGAACCACCGGTGTGCCACTCGGGCGGATTCAGGTGTGCCACGCATGCGATTTGCATTGCACTACTTCGATGCAAGGTGTCGGGAGACACAACGACCGGCGGAGGGTGGACACATGACCGGGCTCATCGACGCGCGACGCACGTGGGAACTCGCCGAGAAACGCCTGGCGGCGGAGAACGATCCGCGCCGGCAGGCGATCCTGACCACCCTGATTGCGCACATGCGCGCCGAGCACGAAGGCGACCTGGACGCCCTGATGGCCACCGTCTCGCCGCGGGCCGTCTACCACCAGTGGGGCGCTTCCCCGGTGGATCGCGCCCCCAAGAGTCACGCCGAGGTCCGCGAGTTCTATCGTGCCGTGGTCGACAACGACTGCGGCCGACTCGCGCACCACATCGACCGCCTGACGGTGGATCAGGACACCGTGGTGACCGAGGGCATCCTGCGGATCGCCTATCCGGGACGGATCCTGGCCGGAATGGGCCGGTCCGTGCCGGACGTCGACGCGTTCTACCTGTACGAAACGCAAATGGCGATCGTGTGGGGCTTCGACGCCGACGCGCTCGTGCTGTGCGAGGACAGCTACTCCACGGGTGACGGCTTCGCCGACATGCGCCGGCTGGAACCGGACGAGGTGCCGGCGCGCAAGGGCGTCTGACGGCGTGTCACCGGGGCGCGCCGGGGCCGGCCCGGCCCACCATGGGACACGTCTTGTCCACAGGAAGCTCCGACATCCCCCAAAAGTTTCCACAGGCTGTGGACAACTTATGCACACCTGCGTCGACACCCACCTCCGCTTGCGCACTCGTCATACGAGCACCCGCCATACGAGCACCCGTCTCGTGCACACCTCCGCCCCGACCGTGGTCCCGGCTCGGGGTACGCCCGCCGGGCGTGGCAGAAATCCATCCATGGTTGGCATTTCTGCCACTCACCTCGACCCCACGACAGCGACAAGGATCGAAGGCGAGCCGGAAGCCGCCACACACCTCGGCCCCGAGGACCTTCCCGGGGTGTGCGGTACGCCGATCCGGCCGCTCGATCCCATCGGTCACGGGGCGGATGGGCGCGAGTCGCACCAAGGATGCGCCCGGAGCCTGCCGCGGGAACGGACAGGACCCGGACGTCGCGGGACGGATCGGGAACGAGGAGCCGCTCGTCGCCCGAGCGCTCGCGCGGACCACGGCCCGGCCGGCCGATCCACCGGATCACCGGCCGGTCCGTGGTGGCATCCACGCCGGGCGGGTTAGGTTGCCGCCATGCGGCGCGTGGGGATTCTGCTGTTCGACCCGGTACGGGTGTTCGAATACGCGGTCGCCTTCGAGGTCTGGGGAGTCGATCGCACCGACCGGGGCGTCCCGGCCTTCGAGCTTCGGGTGTGCGGCCCGCAACGCGCCGGGGTGAATCTGGGGGCCGGCGTCTTCTGCATTCCCGACTACGACCTGGACGGCCTCGACGAGTGCGATCTCGTGATCGTCCCGGGCAACGAACACCGGGTCGTGCCGAGGCGCGACACCTTCCCCGACGACGTGCTGCGGGCCCTGCGGTCCGCGCACGAACGGGGCGCCACGATCGCCTCGTTGTGCTCGGGTGCCTTCGTGCTCGCCGCCGCCGGCCTGCTGGACGGACGGCGCGCGACGGCACACTGGCTGGACACCGACGACCTGGCCGACCAATACCCGGCCGTCACCGTGGACGCCAACGTCCTGTTCGTCGGCGACGGTTCGATCTGGACCTCGGCCGGCTCGGCGGCCGGCATCGACCTGTGCCTGCACCTGGTCCGCGTCGACCACGGCGCGACCGCCGCCATGGAGATCGCCCGCACGATGGTGACCGCGCCCTTCCGCTCGGGCGGCCAGGCCCAGTTCGTCAACAACCCGGTACCGGCCTCGCCCGCCGCCCCGGACGACGGCCTCGGTCGACTGCGCGGCCGGGTCCTGGACGACCTGCGCCACCCCTGGACCGTCGCCGAGTTGTCCGCCCTGGCCGGCATGTCCGAACGCAGCTTCGCCCGCCACTTCGCACGCAGCACGGGCACCTCGCCGCTGCGCTGGTTGTCCACCCAGCGGGTGCTGGCCGCGCAGCGCCTCCTGGAGATCGGCGACCTCTCGATCACCGCCATCGCCCGGCACTGCGGCTTCGGCTCCCCCCTGGCCCTGCGCCAACACTTCACCCGGCACGTCGGTGTCGCCCCGAGGGACTACCGCGCCGCCTTCCGCGGCGCCCCGGGCCGCGGGACACCGGGCACGGGCGCATAGCCGAGCAGCGGGCCGATCCCGCGTGGTCGACGCACGAACCGGATCGGCTCCGCCCGCTTCGTTCGACCGCCGTCGCCCGACGGCCGACCATCGCCCCGACGCCGGGCGGCTCGACCCGGTGGGCGGGTTCCGGCCGGCTCAGGTGCCCGCGGCCACCCGCACCGTCAGGGCCAGGATCGAGTCGAGGGACGGGGCGAAGGCGAGCGCGCGGATCTCGGCGACCAGGGCTCGGGCGTCGCGGCGGCTGCCGCCGAGACGTTCGCAGGTCTCCAGGTCGAACTGGTAGTCCGTGGTCTTCGCCGCCGGATGCGGCTCGCCGACCCACTCGCCCCCCAGCCCGCCGAGCACCCGTTCCGGTCGCAGCCGCCAGGCCCGACACAACTCGTCGATCCCGCCGACGGGGCCGTTCGCGCCGGACGCGGCCAGTCGCGCGGCGATGATCGCGTTGCCGGCCGCGATCCCGGTGGTGAGCCCGGGGGTGCCGCCGGTGCCGTTCGGCGCACCCGCGAACTCCCCCGCGATGCCCACCGCGTCCCGGACTCGGCACCGGTCCAGCGTCATCAGCCGGGCCGCCGCGAGCGCCGCGCCGAGCACCCCGACCGAGCGCGAACCGTCCGGCGCGGCCAACCGGCAGGCCATCTCGTGCCCGGCGATCACCGCGAGCAACACCTCGTCGCCGCGCGCCTTGACCTCCTGGCCGACCGCCATGGCCACCGGCAGCACCACGGCCATCACCCCACCCGCGCCATCGGGTTCGGGCCGTGCCGCGCCGATCAGCATGCCGTTCGCGAGCGCGGCGGCGGGCGCCGCGAGCCGGCCCGCGGCGTGCCCGATGAGTTCCGCCTCCGGTGGGCCGCCGATCCCGACGGCGACGTGTACGGCGGGGTCCACCAGGCCCACGCGCGCCGCGCCGACCCCGGCCGCGATCGCGGTCAGGATCCGCCGACCGGCCGCCCGTCGTACCGGCACCGGGACATGACGCATCGTCAGTTCTGTGGCCCATTCGGCGAATTCACCCGACACCGGCATAAGAACCCTCCCCGTACCTCGTCTGCACGACGGCGTGGTGCCAAAGGACGGCGCAATGTCCCATTGTGACCGTCCCGGTGACGTCGCGTCAGCCCCCAATCACTCGGGCGCACGGGTGGTGGTCGGAGCGTGCGGGCGTCGGATCAGCGCACGATGCCGGCCGCCCGGGCGGCGGTCAGCCACTGCGGGAATTCGGTCAGGATCCGCTCGTACAGCTCGACGTCGGAGATCCGGTCGATGTCGTCCACCTGGAAGAAGCCGGCGTTGTCCACGAGCCGACCGGGCATGGTGTCGATCCGCTCCAGGATCCCGTAGTTCGAGCGGCCCAGTCCGACGAACTGCCAGAAGATCGGCAGCCCCGCCGCGTCGGTCAGCAGGCGCTGGATCTGCTTGCTGCGGTTGACCCCGCCGTCCGAGTAGAACAGCACCAGCACCGGCGCACCCGGCTCGCGGCGGTAGCGCGCGATGATGTCCTCGATCACCGCCGGTTCGTTGTTGCCGCCGAACACGCCGGACAGGTGGTCGGGCGAGCGCTGTGCCCCGTTCGGCAGCGGGGGCGACTGCGGCCGGTTGTTGCGGCCGTCGATGTACACGTTGTCGGCGATCCAGCGCGGCAGTTCCGGGATCCGGACCGGGTCCAGCGGCGCGAACTCGTCGGCGAAGATCCACGCGTCCAACTCGCCGTCGTCGTCGAGCCGGGCCGCGATCGGCGCCATGCGCTCGACCAGGCGCCCCACCGCGCCGTTTCCGTACAGCTCGCGCATCGACCCGGAGCGGTCCAGCACGATCGCCACCCGGGCCCGCACGTCACGCAGGCCCTTCTTCTCCAGGGTGATCCGCACCGCCTCCTTGCGCAGCGAGATGCGCGCGCCCACCTCCGGCGGCAGCCCGGCCAGTTGCGGGTCGTCCGCGGGCGCGGGCAGGCGCATGGTCGGTTCGTCGCTGTACGGCGGCGGCGCCCACCCGGGCGTCGCACCCACCGGCGCGGCCGGCAACGTCCCGGCGGGCAGCCCGTCGCCGACGCTCCCCTCGTCCTCCTCGCCGACGTCCACGCCGTAGTCGCTCGCGAGTCCGGCCAGCCCGGTGTCGTAACCCTGGCCGATCGCCCGCAACTTCCACGCGCCCTGGCGCCGGTACAACTCGCCAAGCACCAGCACCGTCTCGCCGCCGCCGGCCTGCACCGGGAAGGTCGCGACGGTGCCGCCCGCGCCGTCCAGCACGGCCAGCGCGAGCCCGCCCACCCCGGCGAACGTGCCCTCGTGCACGGAGGCGGCCACCACCACACGATCCACGTCGGCGGGCAGCGCGGGCACATCCACCGCGACCGCCTCGCCGCCCGCGGTCGGGCCGAGGTGGCGTACCGCGCCGGCGGCCCCGGCCGGCTGGTTGTAGAACACGAAGTCCTCGTCCGAGCGCACCTTGCCGTCCGATCCGAGCAGGAGCGCCGAGGCGTCCGCGATCGGCGCGTCCGCCGCGCGGCGGATCACCAGGGTCAACGGGCCCGCGGGAACCGGGACATTGGCCCCGGCGATCAGAGTCGTCATGGTCGTCAGTGTGGACCGGATCGAGGCCCTGCCGCAGGAATGTGGGCACCGGCCGGAAGGCGGACGTGATCGGCATCACGGGTGATGAGGCGTCACATCGTGAATGATCGCCCCCATCCGGTGGGAACCAAGCGGTTATGGGCAACAACGGTCATCATCCGGGCGGCAATCGCGCGGACCCCGGCGAGTGGAGCGAGGCCGAGCACGAGCGTGCCCGACTGCTGGTCGAGCGCGCGGCGTCGATCGCCCGCCGCCTGGAGTCGCTGTGCGCCGCCGAGGCGGCCTCGACGCAGCGCGGCCCGGGCCGCACCTGACGGTGCCTCCCGGGCCGGTCGAGGGGCCCGTGGGACCCCCGCGCGACGTCCCGTCCCCTCCACGGCACGTCGTGGTACTGCCGTCACCGAAGTGAGAAAACCTGACAGAACGGCCGAAGGCGACCGCATCTCCCGGTGTTCGCACAGGAGATACGGCCGCCCCCGACCGTCTTCGCACAGCTCGCCCCGCGCACCACGTGCGCACAGCGTGTTCTTCGCACCGCTCACTCGACCGCCGTGCACCGCGTCGCGGGCACCACACGGCGTACGCCGAACGTTCGGGACCGAGGCGGTCCCGGGAGGTTCTAGCGCAGGACCAACTGCTGGCCCGGGAGGATCAGGTCGGGGTTGCTGCCGACCACGCCCTGGTTCTTCGCGTACAGCGCCTGCCAGCCGCCGCCCACGTTGTTCGCCGCGGCGATCGCGCTGAGGGTGTCACCGGTCTTGACGACGTAGGCGCCCTCGGTCGAGGTGGTCGGCGCGGTCTCGGCGACCGGAGCCGCGGCCGGCTTGCTCGCCGGAGCGGCCTTCTTCGGCGTCTCGCTCTGCGGCGCGACGACGACCTTCTTCGGAGTGCTCTTGGGGGTGGTGCTCTTCGGGGTCGACTCCTTCTTCGGGGTCGACTTCTTCGGGGTGGTGCTGCCGGCGTCCGGGCTGCCGCCACCGCGGGTCAGTCCGGCCTTGACCGAGCACACCGGCCAAGCACCCGGGCCCTGGGTCTTGAGCACGTTCTCGGCGACCCGGATCTGCTCGGCCTTCGAGGCGTTCTGCGGGCTGCCGGTACCGCCGTTGGCGCGCCACGTGCTCTGCGTGAACTGCAGGCCGCCGTAGTAGCCGTTGCCGGTGTTGATGGACCAGTTGCCGCCGCTCTCGCACTGGGCGACCTTGTCCCACGTGGAAGTGGTGGCAGCGCCGGCCGAGGTCGCGGTCGCGAGCCCGACGAGCGGGGTGGCGGCGACGACGCCGACAATGGTCGCGGTGCGCAGGCGGCGCTGGGTACGACCCATGCCGCGGTGCGTGTTGGTGCGACCGAAAGCGTTGCGGAGAGACATACATTCCTCTCGGAATTCCCCTGGGGCGGATGGACCGGCGCGATCCTTGCGGATCACCCCCGCCCGGAACCGAACGGTCACGTCCAAGACGTGATGTCCGATGCCGCAACCCCGCGGCCCTCCCAGACCGCGAGTTCCGCCATGCCGTGCCGGCGAGAACCCAGGAGGTGCGATTTGCACATCGCCAGGACCATAAACAGGTTATCCGGCGCTTATCAACCCGCTCGGGTATTTACGCAGGTCAGGATAGGTATTAGAAATGCCCGTCGGACCCCTTCGAGCCGCCTTCCGGGCCCGATCGGCGTTTACCGGCCGGCAAACCTGGGAACCTTTTGCCCCTTTTGACCCACGGTTCTATACGCTAAGCGATCGGTCTGTGACACACTGTCGAAACATCACCGGATGCGATCGCATGATCACGCAGGCCGGCGCCCTGGGAGCGGCATTTCGGGTGAGTCTTAAATACCTTTATGTCCGGCTTACACGTGCAGCGTGAGCGTCATCACAATTCCGGCGTCGGTAGCCTGTGGACACACCGGGTATAACCGGCCGGCCACTGCCCCGGACGACCGCGCCGGCCTGCATGTATTCACGCTGCGAGAGCACTCCGCCACCGGCCGGAAAAGTATGCCGAATGCGATCCGCACCACATCCGGATCTGTGACCCGCGCCACTTTCACCCGCGCGTGGCGCTATTTTCGCCCCTTTCGAGGGACTCCACCGCGGAACGCGATCCTCCGGAAGCCGGAGCTTCGGGAAAGCGGGCCGATATCACGATGCGTGGCGGCGGGAAAGCGGATTCCGTGCGCCGAAAGTCGCGCCCGGCGTACCCCTATATATAGGAGTGCTCTTCCGGGGTCGAGCGCGCCCCGGTACGGACGAATGCGCACCCCGGCGCGGGCCGAGACCCACCCGGGGTCGCCGGGGGGTGCGAGGTGCACCCGGACACCCCCGGGGCGGGCCGAGGCGGGTGCGACCGGTTCGGGCCCACGTTTCGTGCGTCGACCGGTTCCACCCGCGCTTCGTGCGTCGACCGGTTCAACCGCGCGATTCGTGCTTCGACCGGGGCAACAACCCGCTTTCGATGGCGATGACCACCGCGTGCGTGCGGTCGCTGACGTCGAGCTTCGCGAAGACCCGCAACAGGTGTGTCTTCACGGTCGCCTCGGCGATCACGAGTCGCTTGCCGATGTCCGCGTTGGAGAGGCCGTCGGCCACCGCGTCGAGCACCTGCACCTCGCGCGAGGTCAGCACCACCGGGGCGGGCCGGCGCATCCGGGCCACCAGCCGCTCCGCGACCCTGGGGGCCAGTACGGTCTGGCCCCGAGCCGCCGAGCGGATGGCCTCGACGAGTTGTTCGCGAGTGGTGTCCTTGAGCAGGTAGCCGATCGCACCGGCCTCGACCGCGCGCTCGATCTCGGCGTCGGTGTCGTACGTGGTCAGGATCAACACCCGGGTCCGGACCGGAAGGCCGACGATCCGGGTGGTGGCGGCCACCCCGTCCAGCACCGGCATCCGCAGGTCGATCAGCGCCACGTCGGGTTCCAACCGCTCGACCAGTTCGACGGCGGCGAGGCCGTCACCCGCCTCGCCGACGATCTCGATGGTGGGCTCCGCGGCCAGCAGGGCGACCACCCCGGCCCGCATCACCGAGTGGTCGTCGACCACGATGACCCGCAGCGTGTCCTGTGTCATGTCCTTCACTCCTGACCGTCGGTGGGAATCATCGCCAGGATCCGGGTGCCGTCGCCGACGGAACTGGTGACGGTGAACTCGCCGCCGAGTTCGGCCAGTCGTTTGCGCATGCCGTCGAGCCCGAAACCGCGGGCGTCCCCGACCACGAACCCCCGCCCGTCGTCGGTGATCTCCAACTCGATGCCGTGCGGATGCCGGGCGAGCACCACGCCGACCGCGGCGGCCTCCGCGTGCTTGCGTACGTTGGCCAGCGACTCCTGGGTGCAGCGCAGCAGCGCGATCCGGGTCGGCTGGTCGCACTCGACGTCGGGCAGGTCCGCGTCCACGGTGATCCCGGTGTCCTCGACGAAGCGGTCCAGTGTGCGGCGCAGGGCTCCGGCGACCGAGCCGGGGACGACGCCGCTCTGCGGGGCGGAGCCGACCAGTACCCGGGCCTCGGCGAGGTTCTCCCGAGCGGTGTGCTCGATGGAGAGCAGTTGCCTGCCGCTGGTCGCGGGATCGCTGGCGATGCCGGAACGGGCCGCCTCCGCCAGCACGATGATCGACGCGAAGCCCTGGGCGAGGGTGTCGTGGATCTCCCGGGCCAGCCGCTCCCGCTCCTCCGCGGCGCCCCGACGCTGGTTGGCCTCGGCCAACCGGAGCTGGGCGCTCTCCAGTTCGCTGCCCAGGACGCGGACCCGCTCACCGCTCTGCTCGACGAGGCGGTGCACCGACAACCCCAGCGGCACGCTCACCGTGTAGGCGATCAGGGTGGCGACGGTGTTGCCGGTGAGCAGGTCCGGACTCCAACCCTGCGGCGCCACCCCGCCGATCACGGTGGCGACCGCGGCGAGGCCGCCGTACGTGATGGCGGGCCTGGGGTCCCGAGTGAGGAACCAGAAGAGCGGGAGGGTCGCGACGTACACCGAGGCACCGCCGTCGCGCGGGTAGGCCATCGCGCCCAGCCCGATGATCAGCACCCACACGAAGGTGTGCGGTCGCAGCACCCGGTTGCCGGGGAACACCCGCGTGATCAGGTAGGCCAGGCCGAGCACGACCGGCAGCCCCACCGACCAGTACCGGGTCGCGCCGGCATCGTCCGTGCCGGCGACGGCCATCGGAGCCAGTCCCAGCAGCACCCAGAAGAGGATGTACCACCGGTGCAGGGTCCACATCCGGAACGGGTCGGTGAGCTGCGGCCGTTCGGACATACCGATCAGCCTACTTTTTCGGTCGTGCGAGCGTCGGCGGCGGGGGCTTGCTCCCGGGTCCGACGCGTCCCGATCGACGGCCACCAGGTCTTCTCCCCCAGCAGCAACATCGTCGCCGGCAGGATCATGATCCGGATCACGAACGCGTCCAGGAGCACGGCCACCGCAAGGCTGAAGCCGAACTGCTTCATCTCGATCAGATGCAGACCGATGAAGCTGGCGAACACGGTCACCATCACGAACGCCGCGCTGGTCACCACGCCGGCCGAGCTGCCGATCCCGTCGAGCACCGCCTGCCGGGTCGACACCCCACGCAGCGCGGCCTCCCGGATCCGGCTGATCACGAACACCTGGTAGTCCATCGACAGCCCGAACAGGATCACGAACAGGAATAGCGGTACGCGAGAGCCGATCGATCCGGTGGAATCGAAGTCGAGCAGCCCCTCCGCCCAGGTGCCCTGGAAGGTCAGCACGAGCAGCCCGAGCGCGGCGCCGGCCGAGAGCAGGTTCAACACCACGCCGACCAGGCCCAGGACCACCGACCGGAACGCGAACACGGTGATCACGAAGGTGACCAGGAGCAGCGTCACCACGATCAGCGGCAACTTGCCCTTTTGATGTTCGGGATAGTCCGCGTAGCGGGCGACGTCACCGGTCACCGCGACGTCGACGCCGGACAGCCTGCCCACGGTGGCCGGCACGTACTCGTCGCGTACCCGATCGAGCGAGTCCTGCGCGGTGGCGGCGCTGACGAAATGCGGCACTCGCAGTTCCAGCATGGTGATCCGGCGGTCGGGCGACGTGCGCAGCTCGGTGACCCGGGAGAGCGACGGGTCGGCCTGGGCCCGCTGTTCCAACTCGCGCAGCGCGCCGGCCACCTCGTCGGCGCGGCCGGCCTCGGCCCGAACCACGACCTGGTGCATCGACTTCAGTTCCGGGAACGCCTGGTTCTGCCGGTGCCAGGTCTCCATCGCCGGGAGGTCGCGGGAGTAGGTCTCCCGGCCGATGTCGGTCAGCTTGAGGTCCGCGAGCGGAGCGGTCATGGCCAGCATGGCCAGCACGGCGACGGCGAGCGTGGCGCCGGGGCGCCGGCTGGTGACCCGCAGCATGGCCGAGGTGATCCGGCCGGCTCCGGTGGTACGCGGCGGCTTGGCCGCCACGACCTCGCCGCGTCGGCTCGCCCGCTCGGCTCGACGGGCCGCCCGGCGCTCGGCCCGGGCACCGAGCTTGACCAGCAGCGCGGGCAACACGGTCAGCGAACCGAGCACCGCGACCAGGCTGACCACGATCGCACCGGTGGCGATCGAGGAGAAGATCACGTCGTCCGCGAGGAACAGCGTCGCACTGGAGGCGGCGACCGCGAGCCCGGACACCACGACGGCGTGTCCTGAGGTGGCCGCGGCCAGCTCCACCAGGGCCCGCGAGTCGAGCCGGCCGTCGGACCGGGCCCGCTCCTCGCGTTCGCGCTTGAGGTAGAAGAGTGCGTAGTCGACGCCGACCGCCAACCCGATCAGCAGGATGACGTTGGTACCGACGCCGGCGTCCGGGAACACGTGCGACACGAGCATCGACAACCCGATGGACGCCGCGATCGAGGACAGCGCGAGCAGCAGCGGCACGGTGGCCATCGCCGCCGACCGGAACACGATCAGCAGGGTGATCAAGGTGATCGGCAGCGCGATCAGTTCGGTACGCGAGAGGTCCTCGCCGCGTTGGCCCTGGACGTCCTTGCTGATCGAGGGGCCGCCGGTCTCCGCGATCAGCAGCCCGGGATGGCCGGCCCGTACCTTCGCGGTCTGCGCCAGCAGCGGGTCGACGTGCTCCTTGCCCTCGAGCTCGGCGCCCTTCATGGTGACGTCGACCCGGACCGCCGTACCGTCCGCCGAGCGCACCGGCGCGGCCACGGACAACACTTCGGGCAGCGCCCGCATCCGGCCGACGACCTCGCGGGCCGCGGCGTCGGCGGCGCCCGGGTCCAACTGTTGCGCCCCGGGCTTCGCGGTGATCAACACCCGCTCCGTCGGCTTCTGTTGCAGGCCGCCCTCGGTGGCCAGCGCCTCGCCGCGCCCGGCCTCGCCGACCCGGAAGTCGTCGGCCGTGGCCGCGTTGGTCCCGACGCCGATCCCGGCTCCGAGGCACAGCGCGACGAAGAGGAACCAGCCGGCTATCGCCCGCCAGGGATGTCCGGCGCTCCACCGCGCCATGCGAACAGGAAGTTTCGTCATGCCCGAAATCCTGGTCTCGGCGCCCATATCCCGGACAGGCTCGACCGATGGAACTCGTCGTCCACCGATCGGTGGACAAGGGCGACGGGGAGCAGCGATCACGACCGCTCCACGAACACCACGACACACAGGTGGGCGGCGGCACCCGATTCCCTCCGGGTACCGCCGCCCACCTGTGTTCTCGTGTGTCCGCGTTGCTTCCTGCGGAGGACGTGGGATTCGAACCCACGAGCAGAGTCACCCCTGCTAGCAGTTTTCAAGACTGCCGCCATCGGCCACTAGGCGAGTCCTCCAGCGTCGCGACCGGGATCGGGCGCGGGCGGGATCAGTCTCTCATGAGCGATGGTGTCGATCACTGGGGATTCGGGGCGGGGGTGTTCGGGCCCGGGGTGGCGGTCAGTTGTCACCGACGCGCTGGCCCAGGGTGACCTCGGTGGTGGCTTCCTTGCCGTCGCGCTGGTAGGTGACCTTCACCTTGTCGCCCGGGCGGTGGCTCCAGATCTCGCTGAAGAGGTCCTCGTAGGAGCCGATCGCCCGGTTGTTCAGCCTGGTGATCACGTCGCCGGCCTTCAGGCCCGCCTTCGCCGCCGGGCCGTTCGCGGTGACCGGGTCCTGGCCGTTGGTGTTCTGCGCCACGATCTGCGCGCCGGTCCCGGTGTAGCGCGAGTCGGGCAGGATGCCCATCTGCGCGTAGACCGGCTTGTTGCCCTGGATCAGGGTGTCCGCGACCCACCTGGCCTGGTTGATCGGGATCGCGAAGCCCAGGCCGATGCTGCCGGACTCCTGCTGCTGGCCGAACGGCGACTGGCCGCCGCCACCGGTCGAGCGGATCGCCGAGTTGATCCCGATCACCTCGCCGGCCGCGTTCAGGAGCGGACCGCCGGAGTTGCCGGGGTTGATCGCCGCGTCGGTCTGGATCGCGTTCATGTAGGAGACCTTTTGCTGGTCGCCGGAGGCGACCGGACGGTCCTTGGCGCTCACGATGCCCGTGGTCACCGTGTTGGAGAGGGTGAACGGTGCGCCGATCGCGATCACCGGGTCGCCGACCGCGACCTTGTCGTTGTCGCCGAGCGGCAGCGGCTGCACGCTGGCCGGCATGTCGTCGACCTTGATCACCGCGAGGTCGTAGCCCTCGGCGCGGCCGACGATCTTGGCCGGCTTGGTGGTGCCGTCGGAGAAGGTCACGCTCAATTCGCCACCGGCGGCGGCGAGCGAGACCACGTGGTTGTTGGTGAGGATGTGGCCCTGCTTGTCGTACACGAAGCCGGCGCCGGTGCCGGTCTCGGTGCCCTGACCGGACGCGCTGCCCTTGGTCTTGATCGTCACCGTGCTGGGAACGGCCTGCTTGGCGATCCCCGCCACGCTCGTGGGCGAGCGGTTCAGCGAGGCCGGGTCCACCGGGGAGGAGGACGGGCTGACGCCGGCCGTGGCCGGCGTGTCGTCGCGGTCCACGATCCACGCGCCCACCCCGCCGCCGACACCACCGGCGAGCAGCGCGGCCACCACGGCCGCGACCAGGATCCCGGACGGGCGACGCTTGGGCTTGGGCGGTGCGCCGAAGCCGGGGTAGCCCGGGTAACCGGGGTAGGCACCGGTGGTCCCGAACGGCGGAACGCCCGCGCCGGCCCCACCACCCGCACCGGCCGTGGACGCGCCGGCCGCGAACGCGGCGGGCACCTCGGCCGACGGCTCGCCCACCGGCGGCAGCGGAGCGGTCGGCGACACCGGCGCGGCGTGCGACTGACCCACGGTGGGCGCCTCGACCGGCTTGGCCGGCACCTCGGACCGAAACTCCGGCTCGGCCGCCGCTTCGGAACGGAACGCCGGCTCGGCCTGCCCGGACCCGATCACCGGCTCCGCCGGCAGTGGTGTGGCGGGAGACGATCCGTTGCCCTCCCCTGGCACCGGTGAACCGACTTCGCCGCCGGTCACGTCGCGGTCGTCGCTCACGGTCTTCCTCCCACACACTTCGGAATCGTTGATGTCCACAGACTCCCCGACGCCCTGTCTGAACACCGTAAGCGCCGGACGTCCCGACCGCCCGCCCCCCTTATCCCGGGATTATCCGCGCAGGTCGAACCCCCTGAACCGGGGTGCAAATCCCGGAAGAATCACCGAAGATCGACCCGATCCGGCGCCGTCGGGTCAATGCGCGCCCCGGTTCGCGCCCCGATCGGCGGCCCCATCGGCGCCGTATCGACCGCTTCCGGTGAGCGCTCCGGGAGCATCCGAGGGCCCACCCCACCGGCCCTCCGCCGGACCTGCCGACCATTTTGCCGGCGCCCCGCCGGCACCCCGGCGGCAATCCCGACAACGACCCGCCGCCGGACACCGACGCCGGACACCCGGCCGTCACCCTGTGCTCACCTCGGGATGGCACGATTGTCCCGTGTCCACCACCGGGGCGCGCCCACTGCGCGCCAACGTGCAGGTCGTCGCCCATCGAGGCGCGTCCGACACCGTCCCCGAGCACACGCTCGCGGCCTATCTCCAGGCCATCGAGGACGGCGCCGACGCACTCGAATGCGATGTCCGATTGACCGCCGACGGCCATCTGGTCTGCGTCCACGACCGCAAGGTCGACCGCACCTCCAACGGCAGCGGGATCGTCTCGACGCTGGAGCTCGCGGACCTGTCCGCGCTCGACTTCGGCTCCTGGAAGGAATCCGGCGTCGAACGCGAACGCCCGGAGGAGCCGGAGGCCCCCGACTGGGACCGCCGGTCGGTACTCACCCTGGAGCGCCTGCTCGAACTGGTCGTGGACGCGCCGCGCACCGTGCGCCTGGCGATCGAGACCAAACACCCCACCCGCTACGCGGGCCTGGTCGAGCGCCGCCTGGTCGACCTGCTGGAGCGGTTCGCGCTGACCCGCCCGATCGCCGAGGGCCCGTCACTGATCCGGGTGATGAGCTTCTCCCAACTGTCCCTGCGCCGGATGCGGCTGATGGCGCCGGAGTTGCCCACGGTGTTCCTGATGGAGCACGTCCCGCTGTTGTTCCGCGACGGTACGTTGCCCCGCGACGTGCGCATCGCCGGCCCCAGCATCGACATCGTGCGGGCCCATCCGCGCTACGTCGCCCGCCTGCACCGGGCCGGCCACCGGGTGCACGTGTGGACCGTGGACGCTCCCGAGGACGTCGAGTTGTGCCTGCGGCTCGGCGTGGACGCCATCATCACGAATCGGCCACGACAGGTACTGACCCAAGTGTCCGGTTGAACCCCATTAGGGGGCGTACGCTGGTAGCCTTTCGAGCCGTTATATCCGTCTTGGCAGGATCGCATACCCCTATACGCCCCTGGGCGAGTCGGAGCGCGCGTCGCCCCGCCGTTTCCCGTCCGTCGGCATCGGGCATCTCAAGCCCGACGCGCGAGAGATGCGCTCGCGACAGGCGTGTGCACTAAGGAGGCCGGGGGTGGCAATGGTCGTGGCCCGTGGGGTGCCCGATTCCGCGGCGGTGTTGGTACCGCACGCTCCGATCGGTGTGTCCGCGGCTCGGCACCGCCTGGCCACCGACCTCGGCGAACGCGGCATCGCCGGGGACGTCGTGGACGACGCGGTGCTGATCCTGTCCGAATTGTTGAGCAACGCGCTACGGCATGCCCGCGCGCTGCCGTCCGGCAACGTCCGCGCGGCCTGGTGGGTGCGTCCCGACGGGCTGCTCGCCATGGAGGTCACCGATGGCGGCAGTTCGACCCGCCCCCGGCAGGCCAGCCCGTCGCTGAGCGCGCACGGCGGCCGAGGCCTGTCCATCATCGGCACCCTGGCGGCCGACTGGGGCGTGCGCGGCACCCCGGACGAGGTCACCGTGTGGGCACTGGTCCCGATCAAGTCGCGCACCGGCGACCGACTGTGGGACGAGTTCGACCTGGACGCGGTGGACCCACTCGACTGAATCCGGCCGCGCCGCCCCCGCGGCGTACGCACGGCGAGTTCACCCGTGCGGCCGAGCCCGGGCCACCGAGCCCGCACCACCGAGCCGGTACGTCGACCGACGCGGGCCGACCCGCGCACCCATCGCGTCAGCCACGCGTTCGCCCACCCGTTCGAGCGGCTACCCGTGCTCGCGGAACTCAGTACCCTCGGACCTGGTGAGTCGTCGACCACCATCCCCCCGACACCGAGGCGGAGAGACCGCAGCATGGGCAAGAAGGCCGCGCTGAAGGGCCACACCGGCAACAAGACCCAGACCGCAGCCGCCACGGGATCCGTCCCGGTCGTCGGCGGTCGCGAACCGTGCCCGTGCAACTCGGGCCGCCGGTACAAGGCATGTCACGGACGTGAGGCGTCCTCCGCCGCCGAGACGCTCGTGCTGCGTCCGTTCCAGGGGCTGCCGAACGAATGCGACTGGATCGCGCTGCGCGAGTTGGTCCCGGCCGCGACCGCGCGGCTGACCCTGACCGGCGAGCACGCCGACCAGGTCGTCACGCTCGCGACCGTGCTGCCGATGGCCTGGCCCGCGCTGCGGCGCGCCGACGGCGCGATCCTGGTCGGTCTGCAGACCCACACCAGCTCGGGTGACGTCAGCCGGGACCTCGCGCACGCCCTGGAGCGCGCGCTCGCGCAGGAGGACGGCACCTCGGTCACCCCCGGCCCGCTGCCCGAGTCCGGCGACCGGCTGCAGGACCTGCTCGACCTGTCCAAGCCGCTGGAGATCACCGTCCACCAGGGCTTCGACTTCTGGGTGGACGACCCGGCCGCGATGAACGCCGAGGTGAGCGCGTCGCTGGAGCGGGCGAACGCGGCGGCCATGCCGACCGTACGGCTGACCTCGGTGGACGCCGCCTACTGGTGCGGCACCACCGAGAAGAACCACCTGCGCTGGGTGATGCCGTACGCGGAGGAGGAGCTGCTCGACGCGATCGCGCGGCTGCACGCGGCCGGCGAGTCGAGCCTGGGCGAGGGCACCCG
Organism: Embleya sp. NPDC127516; assembly: GCF_044765325.1. Lineage (NCBI taxonomy): Bacteria > Bacillati > Actinomycetota > Actinomycetes > Kitasatosporales > Streptomycetaceae > Embleya > Embleya sp. NPDC127516. Next base: position 64,297 of record NZ_JBIWJT010000013.1, read on the forward strand.
CTTCGTCGGTTCGTTCCGCGCGCACGGGCTGCTCGTCCCGGTGTGGGACCTGCCGACCGCGATGAGCGCCGAGGACGTGGAGAAGCCGGCCCGCGAATTCGGTGAGCGGCTCGCCGCCGCGATGGCGGACACCAGTCCGTTGACGCCGCGTCAGCGCAGCGCACGCAACGGTCTGCTGAACCGCCAGATCACGCTGAACTAGTCGGACCCCGCGGGCACCCGGGTCGGCCGCACCCGCGGCCGACCCGGTCGGTCGACCGGACCGCGTTCAGCGCGAATCCGACGTCGGGGCCACCAGCGACGGCGGTCGCGGGCCGAAGTCCTCATCCGTCCCCTCGTCCGCCCCGCCCTCCCGCCGCCGCGCGTCGGCATCCGCGGCCGGCAGTTCGACGACGACGGACAGCCCCGCCCCCGGTGCGGTCTCCACCCGCACACTGCCCCGGTTCGCGGCCACCCCCGCCCACACGATGGCCATGCCGAGCCCGCTCCCGGTGTCCGAACCGGTCCCCTGGTCGATGCCACTCGCCGTGCCGTTCCCGCCGCGCTCGCGCGCGGCCCGGAAGAACCGGTCGAAGATGCGCTCGGCGTCCCGCGGACGCATGCCCGGCCCCTCGTCGCGCACGCACAACACGACCCGCCGCTCCCCGTCCTCGCCCGTGGCCTCGGACATCGACACCGACACGTGCACATCCGCGGACGTCGGCGTGTGCGCACGCACATTGGTCAGCAGATTGCCGACGATCTGACTCAGCGTCGCCTCGTCGGCCAGCACCACACAGGTCTCCGGCAGATCCGTGTGTACCCGCCGGGTCGCCTGCTGCGCGCGCAGGTCGGCGATCGCGCCACGCACCACGCACACCAGGTCGATCGGGCGCGGCCGCAACTGCGGGCGCTGGTCCAGCCGGGCCAGCGCCAGCAACTCGTCGACCAGCCGGTCCATCCGCTCGGCCTCGACCCCCATGCGGTTCAGCGCCCGGGTGCGCTCGGCCTCCGAGGCCAGCATTCCCTTTTCGTACAACTGCAGATAGCCGCGAATCGCCGCCAACGGTGTACGCAGCTCGTGCGACGCGTCGGCCACGAACCGCTTGAGGTGCGTCGCCGCGTGTTCGCGGATCTCGAACGCCGACTCGACCTGCTGCAACATCGCGTTCAACGCGGTACGCAGTTGCTCGACCTCGCTGAACGACCGATGGCGCGGCGCCACGCGCGCGGACAGGTCGGGTCGGTCCGGACCGCCCTCGGCGATGCCCGACGCCGTCTCGACCATGTCCTCCAACGGCCGCAGCCGCCACCGGGCGACGAAGTAGATGGACCCGCCCAACAGCACCAACAGGGCGCCGCCGACCAGCAGTTCGAAGTGCACGACCTGGTCGACCACACCATCGAGGTCCTCGGTCGAGCGGGCGAGGAGGATGTAGTGACCGTCGGCCAGGCGTGCCGTGACGACCCGGTAGGACCCCCCGCCGAGGGAGACGGCGCGCGGCTGTTCGTGCGCCGTCATGCCGCGTGGATCCCGGACCACCGCCGCCAAGGCGCGCTGCAGGGCGTTCGGCGTCTGGTCGGCGACCGGCAGGGCGGTGCCCCGCTCGTCGACCATCACGAAGACTTTGCCGTGCAGGCCGACCGACATCAGCACATCGCGCAGGCCCGCGGTCGGGCCCGGTTCGGACAACTGCGCGCGGGTGAGGCCGGCCCGCTCGATGCCGGTCCGGCCCGTGGTCAGGTCGTCGTCGACGCCGGACTCCAGATAGTGCCGAACCCCCATCATGCTGAACCAGATCAGCAGCGCCAGCCCGATCGCGAGCACCGCGATGCTGCTCAGCGCCAGCGTCGCGCGCATGGCCACGATGTGCGGACGCTTGCGCTCGCACGCCTTCCCGCGCCGGCGCAGTCGTCCGCCCGCCCGCCTCGTCAACCCGCTCACGTCAACCCGCTCACGTCGACCCGCCCACGTCGCTCCGCCCCTCGCTCCCGCCGATCCCGCCCGTCACGCTCCGTAGTCCGCCGGCCGGAGCCCGTACCCCATGCCCCGTCGCGTCGTGATCAGCGGCGGCCCGTCCGGCACCAGCGGGTCGAGCTTGCGACGCAGATAGCTGATGTACGTCTCGACCACCGTGGACTCCACGACGTGCTCGTATTTCCACACCTCGCGCAGCAGTTGCTCCTTCGGCACGATCCGGTCGCCGTGCCGGATCAGGTGGCGCAGGAGCGCGAACTCGGTCGGGGTCAGCTCCACGCCGCGTCCGCCCCGGCGCGCGGTGTACGTCGCCTCGTCCAACTCCAGGTCGCCGTGCCGCAGTACGGGCGGACGCGCGATCGGCGGCGCGCTCGCGTCCGGCGCCGGCCGGGTACGTCGCAACACCGCGCGCGTGCGCGCGACCAACTCGTCCACATTGAACGGCTTGGTGATGTAGTCGTCGCCGCCGAGGGTGAGCCCCTTGACGACGTCCGCGGGCGCGTCGCGGGCGGTGAGGAACACGACCGCGATCTCCGGCCGTTCGGCGCGCAATATGCGGCACACCTGGCGTCCGTCGCCGTCCGGGAGCGAGATGTCCAGCAGCACGACGTCGGGTCGCACGCTGCGCGCGGCGGCGAGGGCGGCGTGCACACCGTCCGCCGTGGCCACCTCGAAGCCGTGGAACCGCAGGGTGATGGCGAGGACGTCGGTGATGCTCGGCTCGTCCTCGACGATCAGGACCGTGGCGCCCGCGCGCGGCTGACTGCTGCTCATGTCCCCAGTATCCGGCGGAAGTTTGCGGAACTGCGGGGGACTGCTTGTGAGCTTCCTGTGAGTGCGCCGGCCGGCCGCCGCACCGCCTCGGCCGCCGCCGAGTCTGGCCTCGGAACGCACGACCGGGCCGCGTGGCCCGCACGAGGAAGGGAACGGCTATGGCGGCTTGGGCGCGATGGTGTCTCGATCACCGGTGGGCGGTGGTCCTGCTGTGGGTGGCCGCGCTGTTCGGAACCGTCGCGGCGAGCGTGACGGCGGGCAGTGCGTACTCCAACGTGTTCAAGATCCCCGGGACCGAGTCGTCGACCGCGTACGAGCGCCTGCAGAAGGCCTTCCCCGACGCGGCCGGCGATGTGGACAACGTCGTGTGGCAGACCGAGCGCGGCACCGTGCACGATCCGGCGGTACGCGACCGGATGACCGCGCTGCTCGCCGACATCGCGCGCATGCCCGACGTCGGTCGTGTGGTCGGCCCGTACGATCCGGACGGCGCCGAGCAGGTCGGCGCCGACGGCCGGATCGCGTTCGCGCAGGTGACCTTCGTCAAGCAGCAGTTCGAGCTGGACACCGAGAATCTCAAGCACCTGATCGAGCGCTCCGAGCAGGCCCGCGCCCCCGGACTGCGCGTCGAACTCGGCGGTCCCGCGATCGAGGCCGCCCAGGAGCCTCCGGCCGGGCTGGCCGAGGCGGTGGGCATCGTCGCGGCGGGCATCATCCTCTTCCTCGCCTTCGGATCGTTGTTCGCCATGTTGCTCCCGCTGGTCAGCGGGGTGTTCGCGGTCGGCACCGGGATCTCCACGGTCGTCCTGCTCAGCCACGTCACCGACATCCCGGAGACCGCGACGCTGCTGGGCAGCCTGATCGGGCTGGGTGTGGGCATCGACTACGCCCTGTTCATCGTGACGCGACACCGCAACGGCCTCAAGGCGGGCCTGTCCCCCAAGGAGGCGGCGGTACGGGCACTGGACACCTCCGGGCGGGCCGTGGTGTTCGCGGGCGGCACGGTGTGCGTCGCGCTGCTCGCGCTGTTCACCGTCGACATCACCCTGTTCGACGGAATCGCGATCAGCACCACGCTCGTCGTGGTGCTCAGCGTGCTCGCGTCCGCCACCCTGCTGCCCGCGCTGCTCGGGCTGCTCGGCCTGCGCGCGCTCAGCCGCCGCGAACGCCGGGGCCTGGCCGCGACGTCCGCCGCCGACGCCCCGCGCGACGCGGAGGCCGGGCGCGCCGCGCTGCGCTGGGCGAGCCTGGTGCAACGCCGGCCCCGACTCCTCGGCCTCGTCGCGCTGGTCGTCATGGCGGCGCTGTCGGTGCCCGCGCTCTCGCTCCGCCTGGGCACCAACGACCAAGGAAACCAGCCGACTTCGCAGACCGTGCGGCAGGCGTACGACCTGCTCGCCAAGGGTTTCGGCCCCGGCTTCAACGGCCCGCTGCTGATGGTCGCCGAGCTCGACGGTGCGCGGGACCGGCAGGCGTTGGACACCCTGATCACCGAGATACGCCGTACCCCCGGTGTCGTGCGCGTCATCGAGGCCCCGGTGCCCGCCGACGCCCGCGGCCTCGCCGCCGATACCCGGGTCGTACAGGTCGTGCCCGCGACGTCCCCGCAGGCCGAGGCGACCGACAAGCTGATCGACACGTTGCGCGACAAGACCGTCCCCGCCGCCGCGAAGGGCAGCACGCTCAAGGTCCACATCGGCGGCGAGACCGCGCTGCAGAAGGACTTCGCGGCCGTGGTCGGCGACCGCATGCCGAGCTTCATCGCCCTGATCGTGGGGCTGGGCGCCCTGCTCATGCTGGTCGCGTTCCGCAGCCTGCTGGTGCCGCTGACCGCCGCGCTGATGAACCTGATCGCCGCGTGCGCGTCGTTCGGCCTGTTGGTCGCGATCTTCCAGTGGGGCTGGGGCATGGATCTGCTGGGGCTCGGCAAGGAGGGGCCGATCATCTCCTTCCTGCCGGTAATCATGCTGCCGCTGCTGTTCGGGCTGTCGATGGACTACCAGGTCTTCCTGGTCAGCCGCATGCACGAGGAATGGCTGCACACCGGCGACAACGCCCGTGCGGTACGCGTGGGCCAGGCCGGGACCGGACGGGTGATCAACTCGGCCGCGCTCATCATGATCTTCGTGTTCGGCTCGTTCATCCTCAGCGGCGACCGCGGCGGCATGATGGCCGGCCTCGGCCTGGCGGGCGCGGTCGCGCTGGACGCGTTCATCCTGCGCATGCTGCTCGTGCCCGCCCTGATGCACGTCCTGGGCCGGGCCAACTGGTGGCTGCCCGCGTGGCTCGACAAGGTGCTGCCGCACCTGGCGGTGGACCCGCCCAACCGACCCGCCGGCGGCACCGCCGAGGGCACCGCGGAGAAGGTGCTGACGCCCAGCCGATAGGGAACGGGGCGGGGTCGATCCGCCCGGTCGCCGACGTACACCGAGGACGACAAAAATCGCCCGCACGCCCGACAACGGGCGTGCGGGATCGGTCGCGATCGGTCGATGAACGGCCCCGGATTGGAGATCGGCCGGCTTGTTGTTACCTTTGAGACAGCTCGGTCGCTGATGCATCCCCCGTCTTCAGCGGCCGGGCCTCTCACTTTTCCGGGGTCTTTTCCCGATTTTGTCCCGAGGGCTTTTTTCACCACCGAGCATCGAATTGTCCGTATGCGTCGATCGCCGGACGCGGCGGCTTTCCCGGGCCGAAGTCAGCGCTGCGTGGTGGCCGATCCCGAACGGAGCAGCTTGGTCGAGCCGTCCTTGGAAGCCAGTTCGGCGACCGCGGACCAGCCCTGGATGTCCTTGGGCACACGCACGCGCGGACTGTCGCAGCGACCCTCGGTGTCCTTGGGTTCGACGGTGCAGGTCACCCGCAGCGTGTTGCCGCCCGGCTGGAGAACGCTCATCACCAGCAACAGCGGGTCGGGCGTGGGGTTTCGGTAGTAGACCCGCCCCCATGCCTCCGAGCCGTCGCGCTCGACGCAGGTCTGCGCGCGCACCCCCTGGGGGCCGTCGACCGCCTTGCCGCACACGCTTTCCGTGCCCACGACCGGCAAAGTACCGGCCGTGGCCGAGGACTTCGCGGTGGGCTTGCCACCGATCAACTCCAGCAGCCCGGCCGATCCGGCCCGATCACGATCGCCGACACCATTGCCGAACTCGGCCGCCTTGGCGGCGCTCGGGCGGGTGGTCGGCCCCGAGTCGGCGGTGTGGCGGCCCTTGTCCGGGCCCGCCGAGTCCGCGGAGGCGGCGGCGAGCGGGACGATCAGGCACAGACCCACGACCGCGCCCAGAGCCACCGTGCGGACGTGACCCGTGCGTGGGCGCTGCATGGTGTCTCCTAGCGCGCAAAGCCCCCCTCCACACGCTCCCCGACGATGGGGATCCGGGTGCGGAACGGGGCCGGAATGATCGGCGCGCCGAGCCTATCGCGCCGCCACGACGTGCAGCGATCACCACATGTTGCGGTTACGCCACAACGATCACCGCATCGCGTGACGGCGCGCTTTCGATCAGGCTCTGGGCCCGGCGTGTTGGCAGGTGTCCACGAGCGTGCGGACCAGGTCGGCCACGGCGGGCAACCATGGTCCACCGGCCGTCGGATCCCCGGAGGGAGCCGGTGGCCGGGCCCAGCGCAACAGGCCGCCCTGTACTCGGGACGGCGGCAGCGCGAGGTAGCCGCCGTCGCCGTGAAAGCGCAGGGTGGAAGGCACCGTGCCGTACCGATCGAGGCCGTATCGGTCCAGCAACTCACCCAGTTCGCCCAACTCGTATGGCTCAACCAGGAACGCGTAGCGGCCCGGCGCGGCGACGACCGGACCGGTACGCACACCGAGCCGGGCGAGTTGGTCGAGCGAGCGGGCACCGGCTTCCGACGGCACACTCAACGCCGCCACCCGCCCACCCGTCGCCAGGATCACCGACGCGTCCGGGGTCTGCTGCCACCACCAGCGCGCCATGCGCTCGTCACATGTGGCCGCGAGCAGGGGAGGTTCACCCGGATGGGCGCCCGGCACGCGACAATCGGTCGCACCACAACGACACACGCCCGACCAGCGGTCGTATCCGACGCCGGGAACCACGGGCCAGCGCCATCTCGCACACGTCAGCACGGCCGACATCAATGCGGTGCGTTCCCTCCGTCGTCTTCCGAGGATCTCGCGCAGCATGCGCTCGTTCCTTTCCGTGAACGTGGAAGCACTATGCGTGATACTCAGGTACTCCGCAGCCGACCACGAGGAGGCCGCTTGGCGGCACATGGCGCGAGGTGGCGCAGGGGTGGCGAATTACGGCGCCCGGTACGGGTGTTGCCCTCGCGGATCGGGCCTCGGGCGGGAGATGGGGGCTCCCGAGCGGACCGTTGTGCCATCCATTGCTGCGGTTTGCGCTGCGGTTGGGTCTGTTGGTCTCTGCCTGGCCCGGCACCGCGTCCGATGCGACGCCGCGCCTATTCCAGCACTCCTCACCGAGGACGACGAACGGCCGGCCCTCGGAGGTTCCGCAGATATCACGAGACCGCGATCACAGGGTCCTGGAGCATACCCGCGATGTGGCTCTCTTCCGTTGTACCCCCATCGCCCGTGACCTTCACGCCGCCGCGCCGCGGCGTTGGGCAGGACGGGTGGAACCGGCCGGCATTCGGGTCGGCTCGTAGGATCACGCCATGGCGGAGCACACGACCGGCACACCGACCGGCGACACGGCCGTGGTGATCCCGGCATACGACGAGGCACAGCGAATCTCGGCCACGGTCGAGGCAGCACGATCGATCGGCGGCGTGGACCTCGTGGTGGTGGTGGACGACGGTTCCACCGACGACACCGGTACGGCGGCGCGCGCCGCGGGCGCCGTGCTCGCCCGGCACGGGCGCAATCGCGGCAAGGCCGCGGCGATGGAGACCGGGGCGGCCGTGGTCGCCGCGATCGACGTGCGCGAGGGCCGGGAGCAGCCGCGTCACCTGCTGTTTCTGGACGCCGACCTGGAGCGTACGGCCGCCGCCGCGGCACCGCTGATCGCCCCGGTCCGGGCCGGCGCGGCGGCGATGACCATCGCGGTGTTGCCGCCGCAACTGCGGGCCGGCGGCGGGCGCGGGTTCGTCGTCCGGGCCGCCCGGGACGGGATCGCCCGGGCCTGCGGGTTCACCGCGACCCAGCCGCTTTCCGGCCAGCGCTGCCTGACCCGCGAGGCGTTCGAGGCGGCGCTGCCGCTCGCGGCCGGCTTCGGCGTCGAGACCGGACTGACCATCGACCTGGTCCGCGAGGGGTTCGCGGTCGAGGAGGTCGAGGTCGAACTGCACCACCGGGTGACCGGAACCGACTTCGCCGCGCAGCGCCATCGCGCCCGGCAGTACGCGCACGTGGCCCGGGCGTTGGCCGAGCGCGGCGCGGCCGGGGCGTTGCCGGGGGCGATCCGCGGTCGTGGCTGAACCGGTGACGGCACGGCCCGGCGCGGAGCGTCGCTCGTCGATGTTTCACGTGGAACACCCGTTTGGGTGTGTCGCGCTCGGCCTGACGGCACTGGCGATCGCGCTGCTCCTGCTGACCGGGCTGCTGGGGCCCTCGGCCGCGCAGCCACCGGTGCCGGGCGGGCCGTCGTGGCTGCCGCCCTACCATCTCGACGTCCGGCCCGGCGCCGGTGTGGTGACCGCTCTGCTGCTCGCGGCGGCGCTGTCGGGCGCGCTCGGGCTGGGTGTGGCGATGCGCGAGCTGCGCCGGGGCTGGAGACCGGATCCGGGCCGGCCCACCCTCGCCGGGGCGGTCGCCGCGCTCGCGATGGTGTGCGTGCCGCCGATGGGCTCGGCCGACCACCTCGTGTACGCCGCGTACGGCCGGCTGGCGGCCACCGGTGGCGACCCCTACCGGGACACCGCCGCGACGCTGGTGCGGGACGGGGATCCGGTCGGCGTGGCGGTCGAGGCGCCGTGGACGGACACACCGTCCGTGTACGGGCCGGTGGCGACCGCCGAGCAGTGGCTCGCGGCCCGGATCGGCGGGACCTCGGTGCACACGACCGTGCTGGTGCTGACCCTGCTCGGGGCGGCCGCGTTCGTGCTGACCGGATTGCTGCTCCAGCGTGCGGCCGGCCCGGACCGGGGCGCCCGGGCCCGGGTGGCGATCCTGTGGTCGCTCAATCCGCTGCTGCTGTTCGTGGCGGTCAACGCGGGCCACCTGGACGCGTTCGCGCTGGTGTTCGCGGTCGGCGCGCTGCTCGCGGTGCGCCGCTCCCCCGCGCTCGCGGGCGTCCTGGTCGGTCTGGCCTGCGCGGCGAAGATCTCGCTGGGCCTGTACGTGTTGGCACTGGCCTGGGGCCTGCGCGGTCGCCCGCGCGCGCTGGCCGCGCTGATCGGGTCGGCGCTGCTGGTCGGGATCGCCACCTATCTGCCGGTCGGCCTCGGCGCGTTCGATCAGATGCGCGAGAACACCAGGCTGGTTTCGCTCGCGGTGCCGCTGCGGCTGGTGCTGGGGCCGCTGGAGTCGGCCCTGGGGCATGACACCGCCCGCACGGTGATCGGCCTGTTCGGCTGGCTGCTGGCCGCGGTGGTGGTGTGGTTGCTGGCGCGCACCGCCGCCCGGGCCCGGCCCGCGGCGATGGCCCACGTGACGCGCGACAGCGCCGCCGCGGCCGCGCTGTTGTCCCTGGCCTGGCTGCTGACCACGCCGTACAGCCTGCCCTGGTACGACGTCGCGGCCTGGGCACCGCTCGCACTGCTCGCGCCGTCCGCGCTCGACGGGCTGCTGCTGGCCCGCAGCACGCTCCTGGTGTGCGCGTACATTCCCGGCCGGGTGGTTCCGCTGCCGGACGCGGTGGACACCCTCCAGCGCACCCTGCGCGGCACCGTCGGCCCGTGGGCGGGCGCGGCGATCCTGGTCGCGGTGGTGCTGGTCAGCCGGCGTGCGGGCGGGCCTCCGCGGCTGCGATCACCGCGATCGCCAGCGGCGCCGCGATGGTGAGCGCGACCGCCGGGATCTGGATGCCGGAGTCGTTCACCGCGTAGCCGACCACCGCGGTCAACCAGCACGCGAGCAGCGTCGAACGCAGCCATGGCACGGCCGCGAAGGACCGTGCCAGGGCGGGCGCCCGCCACTTCGCGGGATCGCGCAGGGCGAGCACGAGCAGCACGAACACGACCGGGATGATCAGCGTGAACGGCGTGGTGAACGAGTGCAGGTTGCCCATGATCTTGCGGTGCAGCGTGTCGCCGGCGTCGCCGTCGACGATTTCCTGGACGAACCGGCCCAGGTGCGAGCGGCTCGCCGCCGGGCGCCGCCAGTCCAGCACGGCGATGGTGCCGATCACCACGACCGCGCCCAGGCCGACCAGGCCGACCTTGGCCCACGAGATCCGGGTGCCGGTGAGCAGCAGGCCGAGCACCGCCAGGCCCGGGATCAGCGCGAGCACGCCACCGAAGTCGCTGCCGAACGCGGGCCAGCCGTCGGCCACCACCGCGACCGTGCCCACCGCCGCGAGCACCGCGACCGCCGCCCGCCGCCGCTCGGCCGCGAGCAGCCGGCCCGTGGGCCACGCGACGGCGAGCAGGACGGCCATCGCGAAAATCGTCCAGGCGACGTTGCCGAAGCCGTAGAACCGGCCCGCGACCAGCGGGGACAGGCCGAACAGGGTGTTCAGTTGCAGCGGTGAGCCGGCCATGACGTCACCGGCCAGGATCACGGCGGTCGCCGCGGCGACCACGCCGGCCGGGCCGTAGGGGTGCCGTCGCCAGGGGCCGAGCAGGGCCACTGCCGCGAGCACGGCGGCGAACACCACGGTGAGCCCGAGCAGCGCCCAGGCCGGGTCGCCGGCCTGCTCCCACGGGACCAGGCCGACCAGGAACGATCCGCCGGGAACGGCACCGAAGAACACCCCGATCCCGGTCGCCGCGCGTATCACCGCGCGCCGGGCCCGGGTCCGGCCACCGCGGCCGAACCGCACGGCGAGCCACAGCGCGAGCGCCGCGAGCACGATCGGCAGCAGGGTGAGCCAGGTGAAGAAGTACCAGACCTCGCGCACCGTGCGCGATGCCTGCGCGCCCACGTCGAACAGGCGCAACTCGTCGATCGCGGTGCTCCCGGAGGGGCCGGGCGCCCGGGTGTAGACCGCGCCGACCAGGTCGCTCGGCGCGTCGATGCCCAGCGGCGCGAGCAGACTGGGGGCCAGGTCGGTGAGTTGGACCAGGCCGTCGTCGCGGGTCGAGGTCGCGGTCAGGTAGCCGGAGGAGAAGGTCGTGTCCGTCGCGGTGCCCGGCCCGCTCGCCATCAGCGCGCGCAGGTGCGGGGTGCCGGTGTCGTCGGCGAGGCCGGCCACCACGAGTTGCGTGCGCGGCGGCAGCGCGGCGCCGATCCGGGCCACCTGCGCGTCCACCGCCCGCAGCCGCTCCGCGCGGTCGACGCCGGGTCCGGTCAGGCCGCCGAGGTCGATCAGGGTCAGCGCGGAGCGTTCGATCAGCGCGGTGTCCACGGCGTTCGGGTCCGGCAGGTAGGTGCCGCGCACCCGGCCGGTCGGGTCGGCGCTCGCGTAGGCCGCGCCGGGGCCGACCGAGGTGACCACCCGGCCGTGCTCGGCGACCGAGGCGGCGAGTTGCCCGTACCCGGGGTTGTAGCCGAACGAGTCGTTGCGCTTGACGATCGCGCGCATGTTCGGCACCGTCGCCGAGCCGTCCGGGGCCAGGGTCGGCGGCAGCGGCTCGGCACACGGCTCGGCGCTCCTGGCACTGGTCCGGGCATCCGTCGAGCGGGCACCCGAGCCGGTGGTGAGCCACCCGTCGACCGGGCACGCGCGCGGGTGCACGGTGCGCACCGACATCGCCGCCGAGGTCGCGTGCCCGGCCTGCGCGGCCAGCCCCGGGGTGCCGGTGGCGTCGATGTCGGCCCAGGTCAGGCCGGGTATCCCGAGCAGGACGACATGGTCGGCGGCGGCCGGACGAGCGGGTGCGGCTCCGGCCGACCCGGGCAGCGCCGAGAGCACGAGCACCGCCGTGAGCACGGCGAGCAGCAGCCGGAGGGGACGTGCGATCACGGGTGCCTGCTCCTTGACGTACACGGCCTACACGGGGACGGATGCTCGCCCAAGGCTATGCGCCCGCGCCCGCCCGCACGTTCAGGGCAGCAGGCCCGCCGCGTACGCCGCCGCGGTCGCGGCGCCCATCACCACCTTCACCGGTCGGCCCAGCGACGCGGCAGCGGCGGCCACGTCCTCGTACTCCGGCTGGGCGTTGACCACCCTGCCCTCGAACATCGCGGTCTTGACCCGCACCGGCAGGCCCTCCACCCGTACCGTGCCGAACTCGCGGGCCAGCGCCCGCTTGGCCACCGGAACGATCCGCGCCCCTATCGTCGAGGTCTCCAGGAACACCGTGTGCAGCGCCGCGTCCACCCGGTCCGCCGGGACCAGGACGCACAGCGTGTGGGCGGGACGCCCCTTCTTCATCAGAATGGGCACCAGCCACGCGTCGCCCGCGCCGATCGCGAGGAGCTTGCCGAGCACCGCCGGCCACAGCCGCGGGTCGAGATCGTCCACGTTGGTCTCGATCAGCACGTCCTCGCCGGTCGGGTGCACGCGCTCCGCCTCGTGCCGTTCGCCGAGCACGACCCGCAGGACGTTGGGCACCTCCTCGACCCGCCGGCTGCCCGCGCCGGTCCCGGCCGCGGTGATCCGCAGGGCCGGCATCGGCCCCCAACTCCGGCACACCGCCGTGAGCAGGGCCGCACCGGTGGGGGTGCACATCTCGTACGGGGCCGGGCCCGCGTAGACCGGCGCGGCGGCCACCCGCATCAGTTCGAGCACGGCCGGGACCGGCACCGGCAGCACGCCGTGCGCGGCCCGCACGCTGCCGTTGCCGAGCGCGACCGGCGAGCCGACCGCGTCCTCGACGCCCAGCGCGTGCAGCGCGGTACACGTGCCGACCACGTCGGCGATCGCGTCCAACGCGCCGACCTCGTGGAAGTGCACCTCCTCGGGCAGACATCGGTGCGCGCGGGCCTCGGCGTGCGCGAGCCGACCGAACACGTCGTGCGCGCGGGCGTGCACGGGTTCCGCCAAGTCGGCGCGATCGAGCAGGTCGCGGACGTCGTTCCAGGTGCGGTGCACGTGGCTGTGCACGGTCTTGACCCGGGCGTGGGTCGCGGCGATCCCGTGTCGGTCGGTGCGTTCGGCGGTGATCAGGATCGGTTCGACGCCCACCGCGTCGACGGCTTGCTGGACGGCCTCCAGCGGGGCGCCGGCGTCGATCAGGGCCCCGAGCAGCATGTCGCCGCTCGCACCGGCCTGGCACTGGAACCATGCGATTGCCAAGCGGATACCTCCCGTCGCGGCCACTGTCGCAGCCGATCGCGGGTCCCGCCGGGAAACCGACGAAGCGACCGAAAGCGACCGCTTTCTTGCGTTTTCCCGCGTGCTTCGGCGTTCGTGACTACCGGGTCTCGGCGCTCCGCGCCGCCCCGACCGACCGCGCCACCCGGGCCGCGAACACGCCCGCACCGAAGCCGTTGTCGATGTTGACCACCGCGACCCCGGGCGCGCACGAGTTGAGCATCGCCAGCAGCGCCGCGAGCCCGCCGAAGGACGCCCCGTAGCCCACGCTGGTGGGCACCGCGAGCACCGGCACCGACACCAGGCCCGCCACCACGCTGGGCAACGCGCCTTCCATGCCCGCGACCACGATCAGACAGTCCGCCGCGTCGAGTTCGGCGTGTACCGCGAGCAGCCGATGGATGCCGGCCACGCCCACGTCCTCGATCCGCTCCACGTCCGCGCCGAACAGGCGCGCGGTGAACGCCGCCTCGCCCGCCACCGCCGCGTCCGAGGTGCCCGCCGAGACCACCCGGACCAGGCCGCGCGGGGTGGGCGGCGTGCCCACCGCGACACACGTGCCGCTGTCGTCGGTGTACGCCTCGCCGGGGAACGCCGTGCGCACCGCGTCCACCACGGCGGCCGAGGCGCGGGTGGCGAACGCGGGCCGCCCGCCCGCCTCGCGCAACCGGCGAAAGAGCGCGACGGTCTGTTCGGGGGTCTTCCCGGCCGCGAAGACCACCTCGGGATCACCGGTGCGCAGTGCCCGGTGGGTGTCCACCCGGGCGAAACCCAGGTCGGCGAAGCCCGCGGTCGGCCCGCGCACGAGGTCGTCGAGCGCCTCGTCCACGCCCGCCTCCCCGGCTGCGACGCGGTCGAGCAATTCCCTTACCTCGGCCCGGTCCACTGCCCCGATCGTAACCTGCACCGGAACGACCGCGTCCGGCAAGGCAGTTGGCGGCGGACGCCGGGCCGCCCGCGGACCGGCTAGGAGACCGGTACCAACGCGTCCTTGCGCCAGCGCAACGTCTTCTCGAAACGCAGCACCGCACCGCGCCGGGGGTGGTTGCTCAGTTGCACGTGATCGGTCATCGCCCGGATCAGCATCAACCCGCGACCGTTCTCCGCGCCCGGGCCGACGTTCACCGTCGAGCCGCGCAGCCGATCCATCGGAAAGCCCGGGCCGCCGTCGATGATCTCGACCCGACAACAGTCACCGGTGATGCCCGCGCGAATCTGGTATTCCGAATACGGCCCGCCCCGGGCGTGCTCGACCACATTCGCGCACGCCTCGGACAACGCGAGGCCGATCTCCATCGCGATCTCGCGATCCACCCCCGCCGTCTCCATCGCACCGACCAATAGCCGGCGCGCCATCGGCACGCTCGCCGTATCCCGTGGCAGGTGGACAGTCCACCTCATGTCCATGAGCGGCCTTTCGACATCTCTGGGAGTCCGGCTGTATCCGGCGGATCACACACCCGGTTTTATTGCCGCCGCTTGCTCCCTGTATGCGCACATCACTTGATCGGTCGTCAATACCCCGTAAAGACGATTCGTTCGGCCGCATCGTGGGGACATCATGTGCTCGCCCCGCCGGTGCCGGGTCGCCGGCCATGATCATCGGCCATTCCCGGCCCCGGGCACGACGGGCCCGCGCGCGATGAGACGATGGGGCGTCATGCAGGCCGTGTCCGTACCTTTCCGCGCCGTGCGCGCCGCCGTCTTCGCGGCGGTCTGCGCCGCGCTCGCGGCATGCGGTCACGCGTGGATGTCGACCGAGCCGCTGCCGCTGTGGGCGCCCGTCGCCGGCTTCGCCGCGGTGCTCGTCTCGGCCTTCGCCGGAGCCGGGCGACAGCGCTCCTTCGCCGCGATCACCACGCTGCTCGCGGCGGCCCAACTCGCGCTGCACACCCTGTTCGCCGCCGCGGCGGCGAACGCCGCGACGCCCGGCCGTTCGGCCGCGGCCGGCGGCTCGGGGTCGAGCACCCTGCTGGATCGACTGCTGTGCGGTCCGCGCGACTCCACCGGGCACATCCTGCTGCCCAACGGCTGGACGCCCGAGGAGATCATCCGCAACGCCCGGGTGGACCCGACGCTGTTCCCGCAGGACCCGCCGGCCGGGCACCACCACATGGGCGGCTCGGGCCCGCTGCTGTTCGACGGCGGCGCGGGCATGGTGTGCGCGCACCTCGCGGCGGCCCTGCTCACCGGCTGGTGGCTGCGGCGCGGCGAGGCCGCGCTGTTCGCCCTGCTCGGCCTGGCCGCGGCGCCGCTGCGGTTGGTGCTGGCGGTGCTCTTCGGCCTGGTCGTCCCGGTGGTCGAGACCCCGGGCGGCATCCGGCGGACCGGCTCGGCGCCGGACCCGACGACACACCGGACGCTGCTTCGGCACGCGGTGACCCGGCGCGGCCCGCCGGCGGAGTACGCGCTCGCCTGCTGATCCGCTCTCGACCGGGTGTCGGATCGGCGGTGGCGCGCGTCCGCCCTCCTGCCGTCCCCTCCCGGACCGAGGCCGCCTCTGTGCGCCCTCGGCCGGATCACCCATGGAGCAGACACCCCATGACCATGACCACCACGCGCCGCCGGCTGTCCGTGATAGCCGCCTCGGCCGGCGCCGGCATCCTCGTCTTCGCCGGCTCGGCCTCCGCGCACGTGACGGTGCAACCCGGCACCGCCGAGCAGGGCTCGTACGCCAAGGTCGCCTTCCGGGTCCCCAACGAGCGCGACGACGCGGGGACCACCAAGCTCGAGATCACCCTGCCCGCCGACAAGCCGCTCACGTCGGTGCAGACCCGGGCGATGGCGGGCTGGAAGGCCGAGGTCGAGAAGACCAAGCTGACCACGCCGATCGACAACCACGGCAAGCCGCTGACCGAGGTGGTCTCCAAGATCACCTGGACCGCGGACGCCGGCACCCGGGTGAACCCGGGCACGTTCGAGGACTTCGAGGTGTCCATGGGCAAGCTGCCCACCGACACCGACAAGCTCGTCTTCAAGGCCGTGCAGACCTACGACAGCGGCGAGGTCGTGCGCTGGATCGACCTGGCCGGCGCGGACGGCAAGGAGCCGCAGTACCCCGCGCCGACGCTCAAGCTCACCGCCAAGGCGGGTGCCGGAACCACAGCGCCCGCCGCCTCGGCCAAGCCCTCGACCGACGCCAAGGCGTCCGTCGCCGCGGTCGCCGAGGACAAGAGCGACGACTCGACGGCCCGCACGCTCGGCGTGGTCGGCATCGTGGTCGGCGTGCTGGGTCTGGGCGCCGGCGTGTTCGCCGTCCTGCGCGCGTCGCGTCGGGGCACCTCCGCCTGATCCTCGGCCCGCCCCGACCGAGGTCTCGCACCACGGTCTCGGGGTGAACTTCCCGGCCCGGGCGCCGGCACCGCATCGATCGGTGCCGGCCGCCCGGGCCACCGGGCCCGCGCCGACGCCGAACACGTCGGCCACGAGCCCTCGGCAGCAACGACCTGGAGAACGATGAGCAACGCAACGCAGTCCCCGGTCCGGGGCCGCCGTACCGGCCTCCGCCTCGCCGCGCTGGTCGCGGCCGGGCTGCTCCTGGCCACGGGGTGCGGTGACTCCGACAAGTCCGACAACGGTGCGCCGGTGAAGGTGCGCGAGGCGAACTCGAAGTACAAGGGCATCGCCGTCGACCCGCCGTGGAGCAAGCCGGAACTCACCCTGACCGACACCTCCGGGCAGCCGTACGACTTCCGGGCGAAGACCGCCGGGCGTACCACGCTGCTGTACTTCGGCTACACGCACTGCCCGGACGCGTGCCCCACGGTCATGGGCGACATCGTGCGCGCGCTGGGCAAGCTGCCCGCGCCGGACCGGGCCACCGTGGACGTGGTGTTCGTGACCACCGACCCGGAACGCGACACCCAGGCGGCGCTGCGCGAGTGGCTCGACTCGCTGGACAAGTCCTTCGTCGGCCTGACCGGCCCGTTCGACAGGATCCAGGCCGCCGCACGCCAGGTCGGGGTCTCCATCGAGCCGCCGACCACCGGCCCGGACGGCAAGGTGGTGAGCACCCACGGCACCCAGGTGATCGCCTTCGCCCCCAACAACGAGGGGCCGGTCATGTACAGCGCGAGCAGCGGACTGCTGCCGGACGGCACCCCGAACGGGAACTCCTCCGACGACTTCGCCCACGACCTGCCGCTGCTGATCCACCCCGAGGACGCCAAGAAGTGAAGCTCTTCCCCCTCCCCCGCAAGGCCGTACCACTCGCCGTCGGCGGCGTGCTCGCGCTCGGGATCGGCGGTGTGCTGGTGGCCTGCGCCGACTCCGGGTCCTCCGACTCGGCCGACCGCGAGGCCGCCGCGCCGGCGAACGCGGGCGCCGCCGAGGGCACGCCGAAGTTGCGCATCGTCGACCCGTACATCCCGCAGCCCTCGTCGACGGACGTCGCGGCGGGCTACCTGATCGTGCAGAACGACGGCGACACCGCCGACCGGCTGCTCTCGGTGGCCAGCCCGCTGTCCGGCGAGGTGATGCTGCACCAGACCAGCGGCAACTCGATGCGACACATCCCGGGTCTGGACGTGCCCGCGCACGGCAAGGGCGTGCTGGCGCGCGGCGGCGCCCACATCATGTTCATGAACCCGAACAAGGCCGTGAAGAAGGGCGACACCGTGCCGCTCACGCTGACCTTCCAGCAGACCGGGCCGGTCACCGTACAGGTGCCCGTGCTCGGGGTGACCGAACGTCCCGGAGACGCCCCGGCAGCGGGGTCGCCCGGGTCGACCACACCGGGCTCGACCACGCCGGCACCGGCCGCCTCGTCGGCCGCGCCCGCGGCGGTCGCGCCCTCGGCCGAACAACCGGGCCATGCGGGTCACTGACCCGGCCGGCCGCCCGGCCGCCGTCCCGGCACCGCCCCCGTCCCCGGCCCGAGCCGCCGGCGGGGTGGGCCGCCGCGCGCTCGCGTGGCTGCTCGCGCTGCCACTGCTGCTCGCCGCGCTCGTGCTCGGCGGGGCCGGGTCCGCGTCCGCGCACGCCGTCCTCCAGTCGTCCAACCCGGCGTCCGGCTCGACGCTGACGAGCGCGCCCGCGACGGTCACGCTCCGGTTCAGCGAGGGCGTGGAGATCGGGCTCGGCGGGGTCAAGGTGTTCGACCCGAGCGGCACCCGGGTGGACAACAACCAGGCCAAGCACGGTCCGGATGGCGACACCAGCGTGGTCACCCCGCTCCGGGGCGGCCTGCCGACCGGTACCTACACGGTCGCCTGGCGTGCGGTCTCGGCCGACTCGCACCCGATCTCCGGCGCGTTCACCTTCAACATCGGCCAAGCCTCCGGTGGTGTCCGGGTCTCCGACCTGACCGACCAGGGCTCCACCGCGACCGACGTGCTGGAGCGGGCCTCGACCGGGGTCGCCTACCTGTCCTTCGCGGTGCTCGGCGGCGCGGTGCTGTTCCTGCTGATCGCCCGACCCGCCGCGGTCGGCCGGTTCCGGGTCTGGCTGCTGCTGTCCGGCGCCTGGGGCGGGCTGCTGTTGTCCTCGCTCGCGGTGCTGATGCTGCACGGTCCGAACGCGTCCGGTCTGGGCCTGTCCTCGGCGTTCGACGCGGACGTGCTGCGCGCGACGCTGGACACCAAGCTGGGCAAGGCGATCGCGGCCCGGGTGCTGCTGCTGGGCGCGGCCGGCGCACTGCTCGGCTGGCTGATCGCCTCGCTCGCGCACGCGGCCGACCGCACCCGGCACGTACTGGCCGGCGTCTGGGCGGTGTTGTGCACCGCGATCGCGATCACCTGGCCGATCGCCGACCACGCGTCGGTGGGCCGCCAGGTGGAAGTGGCGATGGCCGCGGACACGCTGCACCTGCTCGCGATGTCCACCTGGCTGGGCGGGCTCGCGATCGTGGTCACGCTGATCGTGCGGCCGGGCGAGCCGGCGCCGGAGGCGGGCCTGGACGTGCCGACGGTGCGGATCTTCTCCCGGACCGCGTTCGTCTCGGTCTGCGTCCTGGTGGCGACGGGGCTGTACGCGAGCTGGCGTCAGGTGGGTTCCTTCGCCGCGCTGTTCGACACCACGTTCGGCCTGCTGCTGGTCTTCAAGGTCGACCTGGTGCTGCTCATGCTGGCCGGCGCCTGGGTCTCCCGGCGCTGGCTGATGCGACAGTTGGCGGCGGCCGGGAAGTCCCCCATCGGCAAGAGCACCGCCGGGAAGCCGAAGTGGGCCGTGCTGCGCAAGGCCGTCGCGATCGAGGCGGCACTGGCGATCGCGGTGCTCGGCGTCACCACGGTGCTCACCGACACCGAACCGGGCCGCACCGCGCACGAGCGCAAACAATCCGAGGCGGCGGGCCCGGTCAGCCGCAGCGTCCCGTTCGACGCCGGGGGCGCCGCGGGCAAGGGCAAGCTCGACGTCACGGTCGATCCGGCCCGGGTCGGCCCCAACGAGCTGCACATCTACTTCTCCGATCCGATCGGGCAGATCCGGGACGTCGCCGAGTTGACGGTGTCGATGGCGCTGCCGGGCAAGGGCATCGACGGAGCGGACGTCCAGGTGCGCCGGGGTGGTCCCGGGCATTGGCTCGGCGATCTGTCGCTGCCGATGGCGGGCCGCTGGGAGTTGTCCTTCTCGATCCGAACCTCCGATGTCGACCGGATCACCGTGACGGTGCCCGTGGAGGTCAAGTGAGGCACGTACGCCGCCTCGTGCTGCTGTTCGTCGGGGTGCTGGTCTGCCTGGCCCCGGCGGGCAGCGCGTTCGCGCAGGAGTTGTCCGGTCAGGGGCCGAGCAACTTCCACACCGTGATGACCTCGCCGAGCGAGCTCGACCCGGGCCTGACGGTCAAGGTGATCGAGAACGGTGCGCGGATGGAGGTGCGCAACACCGGTCCGGAGGACGTGGTCGTGCTCGGCTACATGAGCGAGCCGTTCCTGCGGATCGGCCGCGGCGGGGTGTTCGAGAACCGCCAGTCCCCCGCCGTGCAGTTGAGCAGCGAGCGGTGGGGCTCGGTCGACGAGAAGTCGAACCTGCAACCGACCGGCGCGCCGCAGTGGCACCGGATCTCCGCCGAGCCGGTGGCCCGCTGGTACGACCAGCGCGTGCACTGGATCGTGCAACAGCGGCTGCCACCGCGGGTGATGGCCGATCCGGATCGCGCGCAGCGGATCTCCACCTGGACCGTGCCGATGCGGATCGGCGAACGCGAGCTGGCCGCGACCGGCGAACTGCGCTGGTTGCCCGGGCCCAGTCCGTGGCCGGGCATCCTCGGCTCGATCGGGCTCGCGGTGCTGGTGTTCGCGGTGGTGTGGCTGCCGCCGGTCCGCCGCCGGGCACTGCTCGGGTACGGCGTGCTCGCGGGCGTGGTCGCGGCGGCGAGCGTGCTGCACCTGGCCCTGGTCGCGGCGGCCCGGGCCGGCGGGTTCGGCGCCTGGGCGGGCGCGTTCTTCGCCGGCAATCTGCTCCAACTGCTTTCCGGGGCGGTGGCGTTCGCGGGCGCGGCGCTGCTGGTCCGGGGCCGGGTGGGCGGCGCGTGGTTGGCCGCGCCGGCGCTCGGCGTGCTGGCTCTGCGGGTGGCCGGGTACGACCTGCCGGTGTTGTGGCGCTCGTCGTCGCCGTTCGTGGGCGGGCTGGCGCTGGACCGGGCGCTGACCGTGCTGGTGCTCGGCGCCGGCCTCGGCGCGGCGCTCGCGCTGGTCGTGGTGGTGCGACGGGGACCGAACCCGGTGGCGGCGACCGCCGGAGCCGCGGAAGCGGTGTGTGTGACAAACGGCGAGCGCGACGCGAACGGCGCGCACGAGCCGGTGGAACCTGCGAGGGACGACGTGATGAGCAGCCCTGAATCCTCCGATCGAGCGAGCGCCGATTCGGCCGTCTCGCGCCGCCGGTTCGTCGGTGTCGCGGGAGCGGCCGGCGCGGGCGGCCTGGTGGTCGGCGCGACCGGCGGCGCGGTCGCGTTCGCGGACGACTCGACCGCCTCCGGCCCGACGCTGGCCCACGTCGGCTCGACCAGCGTGCCCTTCCACGGCAAGACCCAGGCCGGCATCACCACCCCGGCCCAGGCCAAGGCCGTCTTCCTGGGCTGGGACCTGGAACCGGGCGCGGACCGTGCCGCCGTCGCCGCGCTGATGCGGCGCTGGTCGGACGCGGCCGCACGGCTGACCTCGGGCCGGCCGGTGGCGGACGACGACCGGGTCGCGGCGGACGCCGGGGCCTGCTCGTTGACGGTCACCTTCGGCTTCGGCGCCGGCCTGTTCGACAAGGTGGGCCTGGCCGCACGGCGGCCCGCCGCGCTCAAGCCGCTGCCGCCGTTCCCGGACGACGCGCTGGATCCGGCCCGCGGCGACGGCGATCTGTTCGTCCAGGTGTGCGCGGACGACGGGCTGGTCACCTTCGGCGCGGTCCGCACGCTGCAGCGGCTGGCCAAGGGCGTGGCCCGGATCCGTTGGCAGATGAACGGCTTCGCCCGGTCGCCGGGTGCCACCGCCAAGCCGATGACGCACCGGAACCTGATGGGCCAGATCGACGGCACCAACAATCCGAAGCCGGCCGACCCGAAGTTCGACGAGAAGATCTTCGTCACCGCCGCGGCCGGGCCCGATCAGGGCTGGCTGACCGGTGGTACCTACGTGGTCTTCCGCCGGATCCGGATGTTGCTGGACGCGTGGGACGGCCTGGACAAGGCGCATCAGGAGCGGGTGATCGGCCGGACCAAGGACACCGGCGCGCCGCTGTCCGGCGGCGGCGAGCACAGCGCCGCGGACTTCGGCAAGCGGGGTGCCGACGGCGAGTTGGTGATCACCGCGAACGCCCACATGCGCGTCGCGGCACCGGAGTTCAACCGCGGTTCGACGATGTTGCGGCGCGGCTACTCCTACCACGACGGGTTCGGTACGGACGGCGCGCCGGACGCCGGGCTGCTGTTCGTGGCGTGGCAGCACGACCCGGACGACGGTTTCGTGCCGATCCAGCGCAAGCTGGCCCGCGGCGACGCGTTGTCCCCGTTCCTGCGGCACGAGGCGAGCGGGCTGTTCGTGATCCCGCCGGGGTGCGCCCCGGGCGGGTATGTCGGTCAATCCCTGTTGGAGGGCTGAGTCCGATGCGCCGTCGATGGCTGGTCGGGGCCGCGGCCCTGCCGTTGCTGCTTACCGGCTGCGGAAGTTGGGGCGCGGAGGGCGGCCCGGGTTCGTACATGAGCGAGGCCGAGGCGACGGCGGCGGCGTCCGAGGGCGTCGCGGCCCTGGGCAGTGACGGGGTGCAGCGGATCGAGCTGCGGGTGGACGACAAGCTGCGCTTCTCGCCGTCGGTGATCCGAGCCCGGACCGGTCCGCTGGTGATCACCCTCGCGGACACCGGGATCACCCCGCACCAGATGATCCTGCCCGGCGGTGCCCCGGTCGCGCCGTCCGAGGGCGGCAAGTCCCAGGACATCAAGCTGAGCTTCGGCCGACCCGGCTCGTACACCTTCAACTGCATGTATCACGTGGGCACCGGCATGGCGGGCACGATCGAGATCACCGAGTAGGACGCACACCGGTCGAAGCCGGGTACCCCCGGCCGTTCGGCACGGGTACCCGGCCTCGCCGTCGTGGGGCGGGGGTGCCGGTCTCGGGGTGTCGAGGATCCGCCCGGCCGGGCTCTCGGTCTTCCGAGGCGGGCCGGGTTTCCGGGACGGCTCGGGGTTGTCGGGCCGGCACGGGGTTTCCGGGACGGCACGGGGTTTCCGGGCCGGCTCAGGGGATCAGCACGATCTTGCCGGCGGTGCGGTTCGTCTCGGCCAGTTCGTGTGCCTTGACCACCTCGACGAGCGGGAAGGTCTCGGCGACGACCGGGCGCAGCAGGCCCGCGTCCACCGCCTCGGCCAGCAGGGCCAGCCGTTCCGGGTTCGGCGCCAGGTCGACGGTGATGCCGCGGACGCCGGCCGCCTCGGCCTTGGCCGCGGTGGCCTCGGCGGCGGGCGGGTTGGTGATGTTGATCAGGATGCCGCCGGGGCGGAGGGTACGCAGCGAGCGGTCCTCGTACGCGCCGCCGACCAGGTCGAACACGACATCGACGTCGCGTACCGTCTCCGCGAAGTCGGTTGTGGCGTAGTCCACGACCTCGTCCGCGCCCAATTCGCGGAGCAGGTCGTGCTTGGCCGGGCTCGCCGTGCCGATCACGTACGCGCCCCGGGACTTGGCGATCTGTACCGCCAGGTGCCCGACGCCGCCCGCCGCCGCGTGGATCAGCACGCGCTGCCCCGGTCGCACCTGCGCCGCCTCGACCAGGGCCTGCCACGCGATCGAGGCGGACAGCGGCAGGGCGGCCGCCTGCACGTGGTCGAGCGTGCTCGGCTTGAGCGCGAAGGAGGACTCCGCGGCCACCACGAACTCCGCGTATCCACCGGCAAGTTGCGGGAACCCGGGAATCCCGTGGACCTCGTCGCCGACGGTGAGCCGGGAGACGCCAGCGCCGACGCCCGCGACCACACCGGAGACGTCCCACCCGAGCGTGAACGGCGGCGTCAGCCACATTCCGCCGGCGCGGATCTTGGTGTCGATGGGGTTGACCCCCGCGGCGCGCACTTCGACCAGTACCTCACCCGGTCCGGGTGTGGGTATCGCGGTCTCGATCACCCGGAGAACCTCCGGGCCGCCGAGCGTGTCCTGATGCACAGTGATCATGTTCTTCGTCATGCGGAGAGCATCGTGGACCCGGTAACCATTGTGAAGAAGGCACCTTCCTGGTACCTGGGTACCTTATGCATACCCCTCCCGACCTGCGCCCTTACGGTGGCGCCGACGTCTATCTCGCCGACTGCGCCTCCCGGGCGGTCCTCGACCTGATCGCGAACAAGTGGGTGGCCCTCGTCGTCGGCGCCCTCCACCCGCAGACGCTGCGCTACGCGGAACTGCGCCGTCGGCTCGGCGGGATCACCAAGAAGATGCTCACCCAGACCCTGCGCGACCTCGAACGCAACGGCCTGGTCCGACGCAAGGTCTACGCCACGGTGCCGCCCCAGGTGGAGTACTCGCTGACCGAACTCGGGACCAGCGTGAGCGGCTTGATGAGTGAGATCCGGACCTGGTCCGAGAGCCACATCGACGAGATCGAGGCGGCGCAACGGGCCTACGCCGAGGCGACGGCGAACCGACCGGAGGCGGTCTAGTCTGACGGGCGCCGCTCGCGGGTGCGACGGGCTGCGGTCGCGCCGAGGCCCCGGTCGCGGTGGCGACACGGGGCCTTCGGGTGTTCGGAGTGGGGTTTTGTACCGGCTCCGTTCAGCGTGCGGATGCCGTCGGTTCGGCCGGGGCCGTCTCCGCGCTTCCCGTGCCGCCCGTTCCCTCGGTGTGTTCGGTGCCCTCGGTGCCGTCGGTGACCACGATCGACTCCCGCTTCGGCGAGCGCAGCACCAGCAGGGTGAGCACGATCGCGGCGGCGATCAGACCGGCGCCGATGCCGAAGGCGAGGGTGTACCCCCCGGTCAGCGCCTCGGGCGCGGAGGTGCTCTCGGCCACCAGCCGTTCCGCCTTGGCGCTGGAGAGCGTGTTCAGTACGGCCAGTCCGAGCGCGCCGCCGACCTGCTGGGTGGTGTTGAACAGACCGCCGACCACGCCGGCGTCCTCGGCGGTGGCCCCGGACATGCCCAGCGTGGTGAGCGCCGGGATGGCCAGACCGAAGCCGGCCAGCAGCAACATCGCGGGCAACACGTCGGTGAGGTACGCGCCGTCCGCCGGCACCCGGGCCAGGAACAGCAGCCCGACCAGCAGCAGGGCCAGGCCCGCGACCACGACGTTTCGCTCGCCGAACCGGGCGTTGATCCGCGCCGAGTAGCCGAGCGTGATGACCCCGATCACGACCGCCGACGGCAACATCGCGACGCCGGTCCGGGCCGCGCCGTAGCCGAGCACATGCTGGAGGTAGAGCGCGATCATCAACTGGAAGGCGAACAGCGCGCCGACCATCAACATCTGGATCGCGTTGGCCCCGGACACCCGCGCCGACCGGAACACCCGCAGCGGCAGCAGCGGCGTCCGAGCCTTCGCTTGGCGGACCACGAAACCGGCGATCAGCAGGAGTGCCACCGCGCCCATGCCGAGCGTGCGCGCCGAGGCCCAGCCGTGCGCGTCCGCCTCGACGATCGTGTAGACGAGCAGCATCAGGCCGGACGTGATCAGCAGCGCGCCCCACAGGTCCGCGCCCGCCGACCGGCCCAGACCCCGGTCGGCGACCAGCAGGCGGAACGCGAGCGCGGTGGCGGCGACGCCGATCGGCACGTTGACGAAGAAGATCCAATGCCACGTGAACGCCTCGGTGAGCAACCCGCCGAGCACGAGCCCGATCGACGCGCCGGCCGCGCCGACGAAGCTGAACGCGCCGATCGCCTTGGCCCGTTCCCGAGGGTCCGGGAAGAGCGTGACGATCATGCCGATCGCCACGGCCGAGGACATCGCGCCGCCGATGCCCTGCAGGAAGCGGGCGGCGATCAGCAGTTCCGGCCCGGTGGCCACGCCGCACAGCAGCGACGCGGCGGTGAAGACGACCATGCCCGCGATGAACATCCGGCGCCGCCCGATCAGGTCGCCGAGCCGGCCGGCCAGGAGCAGCAGGCCGCCGAAGGCGATTCCGTACGCGTTGACCACCCAGGCCAGGCCCGACTGGGAGAAGCCCAGGTCGCTCTGGATGGCGGGCAGGGCCACCGTGACGATCGTGCCGTCGAGGACGACCATCAGCACCCCGGCACACAGCACCGCGAGCGCCGACCAGCGTGACCTGTCCGTCGATTCCGGTGTGGCGAACGTGCGCGACATGCTGCTCATCTCCCTGGACGACCGGTCGGCGGGCGGCCGACTCACAGGAGAGACGTTAGCAGATAGTTTTGTTATAGACGATCTCTTTCAGACTCTTCTCTTTGAAACCCATCTGTCACGGACTCATCTCGATCGACCGTGCCCGCGGTCCGCTGCTCGCGCCCTGCCACCTGCCACCCGCCACCCGCCACCTGAGAGGCAACCCGCGCCTACCGCTTCGACGTCCGCGCCCGCCGTACCGTCGCCTCGGACTCGACCGGCTTGGCAAGCACTCCGCCGACCAGGCGCGCCAGCGCGGAGGCGAACACCGCACGCTCGTCCTCGGGCAGCGCCTCCAGCACCTCGTGATGCACACCATCGACGATCCCGCGCCCGGCCCGGACCAGGTCGCGCCCGGCCTCGGTGACCACGATGATCCGCGCCCGCCGGTCGGTCGGCGCGGGCCGCCGCTCGGCCAGCCCGGCCCGCTCCAGCTCGTCCATGGTCACGACCATCGTGGTCTTGTCCAGGTCGGAGAGCTCGGCCACCTGGGCCTGGGTCAGATCCCGGTCGATCGCGTGCGAGAGGACGCAGAAGCTGCGCGGCGTGACGTCGATCGCCGCGAGGGCGGCGGCCATTCGGGTGTTCATCACGTGACCGGCGTGCACGAACATGCCGGTCATGTCCAGCACGGTCGGGGCCAGGCTCTCGGTAGTCATGCGGCCAGCGTAACAAGATAGGTAAGCCAATAGATTGTTCCGTAGTAGACCTATGGCCGGGATCGGAAGGGCGTGCGCCCGACCGACCGGTCCGCACCCGCCGACCGGTCCACCCCGCCGACCGGACCGGCCGCGAGGAGATCGCGGCCGGCCTCGTCGATCAGCGGCCGAGGGCCTGGAACTTGCGCACCGCGAGCGGCAGGAAGATCGCGGTGATCACCAGCGGCCAGACCACCGCCATCGGCAACGCGTGTTCCTCGATCCAGCTCCCCCCGTGCGGAGCCGGACTGCCGAACAGGTCGCGGATCGTGTTCGCGGTGGAGGAAACCGGGTTCCACATCGCCACCGCGCCCAACCACTGCGGCATCATCGACGGCGGCGTGAAGACGCTGGAGATCATCCCGAAGGGCAGGGCCACCGCGAACAGGCTGCCCGCCGCCTCCGCGTTGGGCACCAGCAACCCCAGGTAGATACCGACCCAGGTCAGCGCGAACCGCAGCAACAACAGCAGCCCGAATGCGGCCAGGATCTCCCACAGGGTGCCGTCCGGTCGCCATCCGACGACGAGCGCGATCGACGCGAGCACCGCGAGGTCCAGACTCGCGCCGAGCACGTCGGCCACCCCGCGCCCGCTGACCACCGCCGAGGGCGCCATCGGCATCGAGCGATACCGGTCCATCACGCCGAGCTGCCGGGTGACCGCGACGACCGTCGCGGTGTTCATGAACCCCTGGGCCATGGTCATCGCGAACATGCCGGGCAGCGCGTAGTCCTTGTAGTCGATCGATCCGCCCACGTCCATGGCACTGCCGAAGACGTACACGAACAGCAGCACGGACACGATCGGGAAGCCCAACTGCCAGGCCAGCACGCTCGGTTGCCGAGCGATGTGCTCCATCTCGTTGCGCACGACGGTCAGACAGTCCGCGATCGCCCAGTACAGCCGGCGTTCGGGAGCCTCCACCGGTCCCGCGGTGGTCACGCTCATCGGCGCACCGCCTCCTTCGCGGATTCGTTCGCGGCCTGCTCCGGCTCGTGCGCGCGGTGGCCGGTCAGCCCGAGGAAGACCTCGTCCAGGGTCGGCCGGCGTACGCCGATGTCCTCGATCGTGATCCCCTCGTCCTGGCAGGCCCGGGCGGCGTGGGTGAGCGCCGCGACCCGATCGCCGACCGGGGCGGTCACCCGCCGATCCTCGGGATCGAGCACCGGCTCGGCGCCCGACTCGGCCACGCGGGCCACCACTGCGGCCACGCGCGGCAGGTCGACCGCGTCCCGCGCGACGATCTCGATCCGGTCGCCGCCCAGTTCGCGCTTGAGCCGATCCGGGGTGTCGTCGGCGATCTTGCGTCCGCGATCGAGCACCGCGATGCGATCCGCCAACTTGTCCGCCTCGTCCAGGTATTGCGTGGTCAGCAGCACCGCCGTACCGCCCGCGAGCAACGAGCGCACCGCCTCCCAGACCTCGTTGCGCCCGCGCGGGTCGAGTCCGGTGGTCGGCTCGTCCAGGAAGAGCACGTCGGGCGCCAGGATCATGCTCGCGGCCAGGTCGAGTCGCCGGCGCATGCCACCGCTGTACTGCTTGACGCTCCGGTCGGCCGCCTCGACCAGGCCGAACCGCTCCAGCAGTTCGTCGGCGCGACGGGCCGCACCACGCTTGTCCAGGTGGAACAGGCGGCCGAACAGGATCAGGTTGTGCCGCCCGGTCACCTTCTCGTCGACCGCCGCGTACTGACCGACCAGTCCGATGTGCCGGCGCACCCGCCGGGGATCGCCGGTCACGTCGTGGCCCGCGACCAGGGCCCGGCCGCCGTCCGGTCGCAGCAGCGTGGACAGGATCCGGACCGCCGTGGTCTTGCCCGCGCCGTTGGGCCCGAGCAACCCCTGGACGGTGCCTCGGGGCACGGTCAGGTCGAAGTCGTCGAGCGCGTGAGTGTTGCCGTAGCGCTTGGTCAGGCCCTCGGCGAGGACCGCGTGGCTCGTGGTTTCCATCCGCATTTCCGTCGGTGTTCTCATCGACGTGCTCATCGGCCTCCTTCAAACCGAGTACACCGTACCCGATTGCGCGTACGGCGTACCCAGTTGTCTTGGATCGGTCGCGCGCGGACGCCGGGCGATCGGCATACCTGTGGGGGTGCCGAGGCGGGCTCCTACGATGGGGGCACCATGACGAGCACCGACCACACCGGCGGCGGCGATCTCGCACGCAGCCTCGAACTGTTGTGGGGCGTGGACCGGAAACCGGCCCGAGGCCCCAAACCGGCGCTGACCCTGGACCGGATCGTCACGGCCGCGATCGCCGTCGCCGACGCCGAGGGGCTGGACGCGGTGTCGATGCGGCGCGTGGCCGCCGAGATCGGGTCCGGCACGATGTCGCTCTACCGCTACGTCCCGGGCAAGGCCGAACTGCTCGACCTGATGGTCGACAAGGTCAACGCGCCGGGCGACGCCGAGTTCCCCCCCGAACTCGGCTGGCGCGGGGCCCTGGAGCAGGTCGCGCGCGGCATCTGGCAGATGTACAACCGCCACCCGTGGCTGCTCGGCGTCGATCAGGCGAGGCCGGTGCTGGGACCCAACTCGCTCGAGGCCCTGGAGCTGACGCTGGCCGCGATCGGCGACGCGGCGCTGTCCGACCGGGAGAAGATGACCGTCCTGTCGATCATCGACGGCGGCTATGTGAGCGGCATGGCGCGCACCCATTTCAACACCGTGCACGCGGCGCAGCGCACCGGGGTCAGCGACGAACAGTTCTGGGCCGCGCAGGCTCCCCTGCTGAACGCGGCGATGACGAGCGGGCGCTACCCGAGGTTGGCCGCGCTCGCCGAGGACAGCTTCACCCAGGACGGCGAGGCGGTGTTCGAGTTCGGCCTGCGCCTCCTGCTCGACGGCCTGGAGACGTTCGTCGACCGCCGCGCCTGAACCCGATCCGCACCCATACCGCACCCGGCCCCAGGAATTGTGGACCTGGCGGACAAGGGGTCACGAAAGCGGAATGGCCGGCATCATCATCGGTGCTCGGCTACGGGGAACGGGGACCATGAACAGGACACTGCTGCGGATGCGGGCCGCGCTCGGCATGGGAATCGGGGCTGTGGCCCTGACCCTGGCGCCCCTCGCGTTCGGAACTTCGGCCGCCGGCGCCACGAGCGCCACGAGCGCCACGAGCGCCACGAGCGCCACGAGCGCCACGGTGAGCGTGACACCCGGCCCGGTGCGACCGGGAGATTCCGTGGCGATCCGAGGATCCGGGCTGGCCGGCTGCCCGACGAACAAGGTGGACGTCTACCTCCTGTCGGCCAACGGCGGCAGCTCCGGGGAGTACCTCGACCTGCTCGCGGCAGACCTGCCGGTGGACACCGCACACGGGGACTCGATCGCGTTCCGGCACACGATGCTCGCCCCGACCTTCAGCTCGAACGGGGCAGCGAGCACGGACCGGCCGGTGAACCGGATCGCGGTGCGCTGTCCGGGGCAGGAGAAGGCCCTCGCGGAGACGGCGATCGAGATCAACGCGTTTCGTCCCGAGGAGACCCGTACCCCACCGGCCGACCTGCGCACCAGGCACCTCGTGCTGGAGCCGGCCACCGGCGTGCCCGGCACCGAGGTCACCCTGTGGACCGACCTGCGCTGCGGGGACGCGAACGCGAGCGACGACGCACGCGTGACGTGGGGTGGACGCGACCTCGCCAAGCTCAGCATCTCGGGCACCGGTGCCGAGGCCCAGCGCTTCATCGTGCCGGACGGACCCGATCGCGGCCCACGCCCGATCACCGTGACCTGCTTCGCGCAGGGCGCGGGCATGCCGGACAACGGGGTCGTCCAGCGCGCCGACTTCCAGGTCGCCCGGCCCGAATTGACGCTGACGCCCACGCAGCCGACGGCCGGTCGGCCGTTGCGCGTCGAGGGCAGCGGGTTCGTCACGTGCGGTCGGCCGGTCGACGGCGGGGCCGGGACACTGACGGTGCGTCATCGCGGCACCGTGCTGGGGACGGTGCCGGTGGCCGCCGACGGGCGGTTCGCGAGCGAGATTCGGGTACCGCGCGAACTCCCGGGTGGAGAAGGGATGTTGACCGTCGCGTGCGCGACTGGCGCGGGCTACGACGGTGACTTCTCGGTACGGGTCGCGGTGCTGGGCGCGGCCGGGACGAGCGCGGTCTCGGAGCGGTCCGAGGCTGCGGTGAACCTGCCGAGCCCGAGCGCGTTGTTCGACGAGCCCCGGCCGGTGGTGCTGGCCGGCGCGACGGCGGTGGTGGCGCTTCCGGTGCTTGGCTTCTCGGCCGAGCTGTTCAACAAGACGTGGGAGCAGAACCGGCTTCGGATCCGACGCCGCCTGCGCCCGGGGGCCGCGCGCCCGCGATCGCAGCCGCGCATGCCCGAGTTGCAGGTGCTCGTCTTCGTGCTGCTCTCGGCCGCGTTCTGCGTCGCGGTCGAACCCGGTACGGGCTGGAACGCGGGCACCGCCGCGCTCGCGCTGGCACTGGTGGCGGCGGTTCCGCTGGGCGTGCTGGTGTACGAGGGTTCGGCGGAGGCCTACCGAAGGCGTATCTCCCGCATCCGGGCCCTGCCTCGGCTGGTTCCGGGAGCACTGGGCGTCGCCCTGGTGCTGGCCGTGGCATCGCGGCTGCTGCATCTGACGCCGGGCTATGTGTACGGGCTGTTCCTCGCCTTCACCTCGGCCGGCCTGCGGCGGCTGGCTCCCTCGGACGAGGGCCGCGCGATAGCCCTCGGCTCCTGGTCCCTGGCGGGCCTCGCGTTGGTCGCGTGGGTGTGGCGCATCCCGGTGACCCACGTCCTGAACGAATCGGACGGCGCGCCCTTCGGCTGGGTCTTCGCCGAGGACGTGCTCACCCAGTGCTTCGTGGCGGCGGTGGTCGGCCTGGTCTTCGGCCTGCTGCCGATGCGCTTCATGGACGGCCACGCCCTGTGGCAATGGAACCGCTGGGCCTGGGCGGCGATCTACGCCTTGGCCCTGTTCCTGTTCGTCCTGGCCCTCCTCGACCCCACGGGCGCCGCCAACGGCCTCACCCGAGACATGTGGCTCCGCTCCACAATCCTCTTCGCCACCGCCGCACTCGCATCAATCACTTTCTGGGCCATCTTCCGCCTGCGGCCTCCTACGAACCATCCTTCGGGAGCCTGACGCACGGAGAGGAGACACGAACAATGACGCGGTTTACATCACCCAGAGCCTTAACGCGGATCACGTAGTTATCCCGAGGGTTCTTGGCTCGAACAGCCGCATCGCCTACCTCTGGCGGAACGGCATAGTCGATGATCTGCCAACCCTGTATTTCAAGGTGCTTACGCAGCCGGTCAACCGCCAATCTGGCCTCACCCGTGGGAAGAGCATCAATCTGCCAAAAATGTGTGACCGCCTGCCAACTGGACTCTAGGCTTGCCGATCCAGACGCACAATCAGCCGAGTTAATATCGTCTGCATCACCATGCTTTCCTTGCAATGCAAGGCCATCGAAAACACGGCTGGAATACTCGCGGAGAGTTTTATTGATTTCGACATGATTCACAACTCCACCCGAAACATCCGATTGTCCACACCCTACAACAATGGCGGCAAGAAAAAGTAGGGCCCCAGGGCGCTTCATGGACGCTCTCCCCAAATAAGACGAACATCCTTATAGTTGCCCGTGATAATCGCAGCTTGGTTATCTAGGCTCATCGGGTCAGATGTGGACCAGTATTCACTATGTCCGCTGGAGCCGTCAGACGTGAACCGGTTGGCACCGAATTCTTTATCATCAGGCGTCACACGCCGATGGACTTTTGCGTTCTCAGAGATTGGCGCGTGGGCTCCTGCCCCAATGCTGGTAACAAGATCACCCTCCGCCGCCCCAACCCATACATGCTTCGGAGAGATATGCAGATCTTCTGCTTTCGTCGCATGGAGGCCAGGGCTTCCAACCACGACGACATCCTGTGCAACGAGACCGCCGCTGTAGTGAGCAGCTTGTCCCACAACCACTGACCCGTAGCTGTGGCCGATCACAGTCACATGGTTGTTTGAACTAATGCCTTGCGTCACCCCGACTCCACGCAAAAATCGCACGAAGGCTGGCGCCGCCTCATTCGCACTTGAAGTCGATATGGCATGTGCCAGAGTGTCTGGGGCGTCGTAGCCGATCCATGTAATCGTCGAAACACCGCCACTCCGAGATTCCTGACGTGCAGCCAACCAAAGACTCCGCATCCTGCTGACATGCGAACCAATTCTCGCCAATCCCGCTCCCGTCCCCGGAACGTAGACCGCTGTGTGGGCAGCTGTGTCGGGGTTGCCGATGGCGACGATTGCGCGGCCGTCGCCCTTGGCGCTGAAGCCCATCAGATAGAGGTCGTCGCCCGAGCGCAACGTCGCCTCCAAACCCTCGATCGCCGCCAGGCGTTCCTTGAGCGCCGTGACCCGGAGGCGCCACTTCGCGTCGTCGGTGCGGCCCGCCGCGTCCCGCTTGGCACGCGCGGCAGCAAGTTCGGCGATGAGCCCGGCCTTCGCCTCGGCCAGCGCGACCCGATTGGCGCGGTCCCGGATCTCCGTCGGCAACCCGTCCATCGCCCCCAGCACCGCCGGATAGCCGGCCAGATACATCGCCCGCTCCGAAGGATTCAGCCCCGCCCACCACTTGGCCGCAGCAACCGGATCGCCCCTCGGAATGGTGGCGAGGTCCAAACCCGCCAACGCCATCACGCACGTGCCGTCGGCGGCCGTGTCCGCCCAGTCGGCCGTCCCCGTCGGATACAGCCGGGCCAACGTCTCCGCGCAGTGCGTGTCGACCTCGGTCGCCTTCCGGACCGGCGCGGCCAGGAGCTGCTCCAACTCGTGCCGCCGCGAGATCATCGCCGCGTCGGCACGGCTCGTCGGATCGGCCGGCTCCATCCGCCCGTCCTCGAACACGGTGAATCCCGCAGCCGCCGCCTCCGCCAATCCCGCCCACAAATCGCGCTGCGCGTTCCGGAGTTGGTCGGCCGCCGTGTCCAGGACGGTGAGCACGCACCGGGCCTCCTGCGCCGCCACCATCACCTGCTCACCACGCGCGGCCAACCCCCGTGCCGCCGCGTCCGCGTCCGCACCCTCCCAGCGCGAAGCTCGCAGCGGCCCGCCCACCCCTGTAGTCGCCCGCCCGACCAACCCGTCCAACGCGGCCGCCAGGTCGGTCCACTCGACCACCGCACGGTCCAGCCCACCCAACGCGGCGTCGCGCAGTTGAGCCAGCGTCACCATCAGGGCCGCGCCCCGGCGAACGCACCCGCGACCGCCTGATCGGTGCGATCGTGCGCATCGGCGTTCGTCCACAACACGTCGCCGACACCGCCGTACTCGTCGCCGAGCGCCCGCAGATGATCCGCCCACACCACCGTCAGCGCCACCGCCGCCCCCGCGACCGCGAACCCCGGACACCCCGAGACCCCCGCACTCGGCCCTCCGGCCGCCCGCCGCAGTGCTCCCGCCACCTCCCGAGCCACCGTGGCTCCTTGCCGCAACGCCCCCGTCTCGACCCGAATCGCCGAGCCTCCCCCACCCTCACCGCCACCAGCCAAGATCCCTCCCCGTGGTCGCCTGATCACGCAATGAGATCAAACGATACCCACCGATAAGCCTCATCCGGCCGCCCAGCCTCGCGAATCCCCCGAGGGCGAACAGATCCACCAACCGGCACGTAACCCGACCGCCCCACGCTCGTTCATACATATGGGCGAACGCAATGAGCCGTTCGAGGGACACGAAAGCCGCTTGAAGCCGTGCAGCGACAGCAGCCCGCAAGGCATCGATCGGGTCAGGACTCGTCTGCAAAACCACAGGTCAGACGGATAGCGTAAGAAATCCTTACGGAACCAAACGGGACAAACAACACCATCGAGCCGGAACAAGCGAGGAACTGGCATGAGCCACGAGAACATCGTCGAGATCTTCATGTACACAGAGGAGACCCAGGTACGCATCGTCATGATCGACGGCGACCCGTGGTTCTGCGCGACGGATGTGTGCGCCGTGCTCGACCACACCAACTCCCGCATGGCGGTCTCAAACCTCGACGCCGACGAAAAAACCAGCGTCCGCGTCGGGAAAACCGCAGCTCAGAGGGGTTCCGTAAGCAATCCTTACGGAACCTCCGACCCCGGTGGCAATCCGAACATGACCTTCATCAGCGAGGCCGGTCTCTACTCGCTGATCCTGCGGAGCAACAAGACGACGGCCAAACCCTTCCGCCGCTGGGTCACCCACGACGTCCTCCCCACCATCCGCCGAACCGGCCGCTACACCCCCGCCACCAGCGAAAACATGGATGCGCTGCTCTCCCGCGCGATCGGTTCGATCACCGATCTCGCCGCCCGCACCGGCGATCTCACCAAGGCGATCGAGATCAACACCATGGCCGTCGCCCGCCTCACCACCGGGTTCGAGTCGGCGGCTCCGTTGTCCACAGTTACCTCTAACGCGACCCCTCCCACCTCGGAAACCCACAGCCCCACCCAAGTTCTCCACAGCGATTTCCACAGGGTTATCCACAGGCCCGCGCAACTACCCACACCCGGTGATCGGCGTCGTCTCACCCCCGAGGTCGTCGCCGAGTGCCGGCGTCGGGCCCGGGACGGGGTGTCGGTCTATCGCCTCGCTCGCGAGCACGGTGTGAGCGACTCGACCATGCGCTCGGCGGTGCGCGGCCAGACCTACCGCTACGTGCCCGAGCCGCCCTTGTGCCCCTGACCCGACTGCGTCCGCGCCAGCCGCCCCCGCGCCGCCAACTCGATGGTCAAAGCCACCGCGACCGCCTGGACCTGAAGCAGCGCGACCAACACGAACAACTGCACCGCCCCCGCCTGCAGCGGTGTCGCCCCGCCGAGCAACATGCCCACGAAGGCCCCGGGCAGGGTCACCAACCCCACCGTCCTGGTCTGGTCCAAAGCCGGGATCAGCGCCCCCGCCGCGGTCGGCCGACAGATCTCCATCGCCGCGTCGCGATCGGAGAAACCCAAGGTCAGAGCCGCTTCGACCTCACCGTGGCGCTGTGCCAACTCCTCCAGCGCCCGCCGCCCCGCCAGCACCGTCGCGGTCATCGCACCGCCGATCAGGATGCCCGCGATCGGGATCAGCACGATGCCCTCGGCAGGCAGCAGACCGGTCGCCCACAGCAGGACCAGAGTCGGCGCCGTCGCCGTCACGATCGGCACCGCGGGCCAGAACAACCGTCGGTTCGCGGTCACCCGCCCGGCCGCTGTCAAGGCCGCGACGGTGTACATCATCACCACGAACAGACCCGCGAAGCCGAGTCGGTCCACCACGTGTGTGATGACGAAGGACACCGCGAGCAACTGCGCCGTCGCCCGGAGCCCGGCCACCACCACCGCCCGGCCGTGGCCCAGTCGCGCCACCCCCGCGACCGCCATGGCGACGACCAGGAGCAGCACGGTGACGATCCCCAGGGTGGGGGTCACCGGGAGCAGCGTCGTGGCGTTTTCCACAGGCCCAGCCTCACCCTCTCGGCGGTACCGCGCAGCGCGGGCGTCCACAGTCCACAACGCGTGCACACACCGCGGGCACCCGCCTCCCGCAACCGTCGCAGCCCACCCGTCCGCACCCCGGAACACGGCCGATACACGCCGGCCGGCTCAGTACAGTGACGACATGTCCGACGCTCGTACGCCCGCCGCCGCGCCCCGCTGGACCTACCTCGGCCCCGCGGGCACCTTTACCGAGGCCGCGCTGCGTACGCTGCCCGGCGCGGAGCACGCCGAGGTCACCCCGATGGAGTCGGTGCCCGCCGCCCTGGACGCGGTCCGGCGCGGCGACGCCGACGGCGCGGTGGTCGCGCTGGAGAACTCGGTCGAGGGCGCGGTGTCCATCACGCTGGACGAGTTGGCGACCGGCGCCCCGCTGGTGATCACCGCCGAGGTGCTGCTGCCGATCGCGTTCGCGCTGTTGGTGCGTCCGGGCGTGGGCCTGGACGACATCAAGACCATCTCCAGCCACTCGCACGCGCAACCGCAGGTACGCAACTGGCTCACGACGAACCTGCCCGACGCGCACTGGTACTCGTCCGCGTCCAACGCCGACGCCGCCCGGCTGGTCCAGGAGGGGCGCTACGACGCGGCCCTGGCGGGCGAGTTCGCGGCCGCGCCGTACGGCCTGGTGCCGCTGATCACCGACATCCACGACGTCGAGGGCGCGGTCACCCGCTTCGTGCTGGTCGAGCGCCCGGACCGGCCCACCCGGCCCACCGGCGCGGACCGCACCACGGTGGTCGCGTACATCGTGGACGACCACCCGGGCGCGCTGCTGGAGATCCTCCAGGAGTTCGCGGTCCGCGGGGTCAACCTGACCAGGATCGAGTCGCGGCCGACCGGGGACGGGCTGGGGCACTACTTCTTCTCGATGGACGCCGAGGGCCATGTCGCGGATGCGCGGGTCGGCGAGGCGCTGATGGGGCTGCGTCGGGTGTGCGCGGCGGTGCGCTTCCTCGGGTCCTATCCGCGTGCCGACCAGGTCCGTCCGACGCTGCGTCGCGGGACCTCGGACGCCGAGTTCGCGAACGCGAGCGAGTGGCTGGCGCGCGCTCGCGGCGGCGGGATCTGAGTCGACGCTCCGCGGCGAGGCCTCAGGGAACACGCACCGTGAGCGAGCCGGGCCGGATCCGGACCGAGAGCCGGGTGCCGGGCCCGATCGGGTCGCCGTCCAACTCGCGCGGCTCCGGGCGATCGGTCTCGATCAGCACCCGGTGACCGGTGAAGTGCTCGATCGGGCGCAGCCGTTGCTGCTTGACCGGCACCACGGCCGGCTCCTGGTCACGGCGCCGGCCTATCACCCGCACCGTGGCGTGCGCCCAGCCGGTCATCCCGTACGGCGCGAACACCACGACGTCCAGGAGCCCGTCGTCCGGCGTGGCCCCGGGCAGCAGTTGCATGCCGGCCTGGAGCGCGCCGACGTTGCCGACCAGCACCATTCGGGCCCGCCGCCGGATCGGCTCGCCGTCGTCGACGGTCAGCGTCACCCGCATCCGCCGATCGCGCAGGTGCCGGGCCCCGGAGACCACGTACGCGGGCCAGCCGACCTTCTTCTTGAGCGCGTCCGGCGCGTCCGCGACCATCGCCGCGTCCAGGCCGATGCCGGCCATCGCGGTGAAGCAGCGCGGTTCCACGCCCGCGGTGCCGGCGAGTTCTTCGTCCGGGTCCACCGTGCCCAGGTCGATCCGCCGGTCGCGCCCGTGCATCGCGACGTGCAGCGCGTCGGCCACGTCGATCGGCAGCCCGAGGTTGCGCGCGAGCAGGTTGCCGGTGCCCGCCGGGATCACCGCGAGCGGGGTGTCCGTACCGGCCAGCGCGCCGGCGCACTCGCGGATCGTGCCGTCGCCGCCCGCCGCTATGACCAGGTCGACCCCCTCGGCCAGCGCCTTGGCGGTCACCCCGGCGCCGGGGTCGAGCACGGTCGTCTCCAGCCACAGCGGCTCGGCCCACCCGGCGTCCTGCATGATCCGGTCGATCCGGGTGCGCGACTCGGCGACGTCGAGCTTGATCGGGTTGACCACCAGCGCCGCGCGCGGCCGTCCGCCGTCCGCCCCCTGCGGCGCCTCGCGCCGGCGGGATCGAAATCCCCAGATCGATTTCGGGGACAACAGCGCGCGGTTCATCACCGCCAGCACAACGCTCGCGTACAGCAGCGACATCAGCACGTCGCTGGGGTGGTGCATGCCCCGGTACATCCGGCTCCCGGCCACCGCCAGCGGCACCGCGCCGAGCAGCACCCACACCAGGGCGACCACCGCGCGCCCGCGCAGCCGGCTCGCCAGCAGCACCGCCAGCCCGGCGTACAACGCGAACGCGGCGCCGGTGTGCCCGGAGGGGAAGCTCGACGTCGCGGCGGCCTCGTCCAGGCGCGGCACGTCCGGCCGGTCCCGCGAGACGAAGAGTTGCACGAGGAAGAACACCAGGGCCTGACCGGCCACCGAACAGGCCAGGAACAGCGGGCCGCGCCAGGAGTGGCCGACGATCCGGGCCACCACCGCCGCGAGCAGCGTGGTGGCGATGATCACACGGGTGTCGGCCAGGGTGGAGAACAGGTGGGTGGCGTCGTTCCAGCCCCCCGAGCGATGCTCGGCGAAGGTGCGGTCGAGGTCGTCCTCGATCGTGAACGGCCAGACACCGTCCAGGCTCTTGGTGATCAGCAGACCGAGGCCGACCATGACGAAGGTCAATATGGCAAGGGGCAGGACGATACGGCGCAGGAACCGTCCTGCTTCGGTCAGCATGACCGACATTCTTACCCGGCCACGGATCCTTCAGTTCCGCCGATCCGAAGAGTGCCCCTCCGTTCCGGGCCTAATGTGCCGAATCTCCGGATCCGGATCGTGCCCGTCGATCTCCGGTTCCAGCCCCTCGTCGGTCGCGTCCACATCCCGCAGTCCGGCGTCGCGACGCCACCATTCGAAGACCGCGGACGTCGCGGCGAGCACTATCAGGCCGAGCACCCAGCCGCCGAGCACGTCCGTGACGTAGTGCACACCGAGTGCGACCCGGGTGAACCCGACACCCACCGCCGATGCGATCGCGACCACCCACGCGATCGGCCGGCACGCCCGCGGGATCAGCGGCAGCAGCGCCAACAGCAGCACTCCGGGGCCGACCACGCCCATCAACGCGTGCCCGGACGGGAAGGACCAACCGCCCGCGTGATCGACCGGGTTGGGCAGATTCGGCCGGGCCCGGGTGAAGACGAGTTTGAACATCGCGCCCAGCAGCCCGCCGACCGCCATCGTGACGACCGCCCACACCACCAGCCGACGGGCGCCGCGCCACCACAACCACACGCACATGATCGCGACCAGGAGGCGGTACATGTTCGGATCCCAGACCCAGTCACTGAGGATCCGCAGCGCGTGCTGCCATCCGGGATGCTCGCGGACCCAGTCGTTCAGCCCGGTCGCGACGTCCTTGTCCAGGTCGAGCAGCGGCGACCACTTGGTTTCCACCAGGAGGGCGAGCAGCCCGAACGGCAGGGCGCCCACGAGCAGGGCGAGTGCGACCAGGGTGATCCTGAGGCCGAACCGTCGGTCGGGGTCGAGGCGCCTTCTGGTCCAGGTCGGGGTGGAGGTCATCTCTCATTCTTAGCCCGAATCCCGCCCGTCACTTCATTCACCCGCCATCGGCTTCGACGCACTCGGGAAATCCGTTGGCGGTCCCCCGGTAGGCTTCGGGTGTGATCGACCTGCGACTGCTCCGTGAGGATCCCGACCGTGTCCGCGCTTCGCAGCGCGCTCGCGGCGAGGACGAGACCATCGTCGACGCGCTGCTCGCGGCGGATGAGCTCCGCCGCTCGTCGGGCTCCCGGTTCGACGCGCTGCGCAACGAGCAGAAGTCGATGGGCAAGCAGGTCTCCAAGGCCAAGGGCGACGAGCGGCAGGAATTGCTGACCCGGGCCCAGGCGCTGGCCGGTGAGGTCAAGAGCGCCGACGCGGAGCAGGCCGAGGCCAAGGCCGAGACCGACCGGCTGCTCAAGGCGCTGGCCAACCTGATCGACCCGGACGCACCGGTCGGCGGCGAGGAAGACTTCGTCACGATCGAGGAGATCGGCACCCCGCGCGACTTCGCGGCCGAGGGCTTCGAGCCGCGCGACCACGTCGAGTTGGGTCGCGTGCTCAAGGCGATCGACGTCGAGCGGGCCGCGAAGGTCTCCGGCTCGCGCTTCTACTACCTGACCGGCATCGGCGCGCTCCTCGAACTCGCGCTGGTCAACATGGCGATCGCGCAGGCGACCGAGGCCGGCTTCACGCCGATGCTGACGCCCGCGCTGGTGCGCCCGCCCGCGATGGAGGGCACCGGCTTCCTCGGCCAGGCCGCGGAGAACGTGTTCCACCTCGAGGCCGACGACTACTACCTCGTGGGCACCGCCGAGGTACCGCTCGCGGCGTACCACATGGACGAGATCATCCCGGCCGCCGAACTGCCGCTGCGCTACGCCGGCTTCTCGCCGTGCTTCCGCCGCGAGGCCGGTACGTACGGCAAGGACACCCGCGGCATCATCCGGGTGCACCAGTTCGACAAGGTCGAGATGTTCTGCTTCGTCGCGCCCGAGGAGGCCGAGGCGGAGCACCGGCGTCTGCTGGCGTGGGAGAAGGAGTTCCTGAACCGGCTCGAACTGCCCTACCGGGTGATCGACGTCGCGTCCGGCGACCTCGGCTCCTCGGCCGCGCGCAAGTTCGACATCGAGGCGTGGATTCCGACCCAGGGCAAGTACCGCGAGGTCACGTCCACCTCGAACTGCACCGAGTTCCAGGCCCGCCGGCTCCAGGTGCGGATGCGCGACGAGCAGGGCACCCGCCCGCTGGCCACGCTCAACGGCACGCTGTGCGCGGTGCCGCGCACGATCGTGGCGATCCTGGAGAACCACCAGCGGGCGGACGGCTCGGTCGTCGTACCCGAGGCGCTGCGTCCCTTCCTCGGCGGCCGTGAGGTGCTGGAACCGGTGCAGGCGTGACCTTCTCCCTGGTCGCCACCGACCTGGACGGCACGCTCCTGCGCGAGGACCACACCGTCTCGGAGCGCAATCGTGCGGCGTTGGCCCGGGTCACCGCGGCCGGCGCGAAGCACGTGATAGTGACCGGGCGGGCGGTGACCTGGACCCGTCCGGTGTTCCAGGCGCTGGGCTACCGGGGCCTCGCGGTGTGCGGGCAGGGCGCGCAGGTCTACCACGCGGGCGAGGACCGACTGCTCACGTCGGTCACGCTGGACCGGCAGCTGGCCAGGCTCGCCACCGAGCGGTTGACCGAGGAACTGGGCGCGGTGCGGTTCGCGGTCAGCCGGGATGGCCTGTGCGGCGAGATCGTGGTGGAGCACGGCTACCCGTACAACCCGGTGTTGCCGGTGCGTGTGGTCCGAGACCGCGACGAGTTGTGGTCGGAGCCGATCCTCAAGCTCTACCTGCACCACGAGGACTACGACGACGACCGGTTGACCGCGTGCGCGCGCAAGATCTGCGCCGGTCTGGTGGACGTCACGCACGCCGGGACGGGCATCGTCGAGCTCTTGCCCCTGGGCCTGAGCAAGGCGGTCGGCCTGTCCCTGGCCGCGCGCAAGCTGGGGGCCAGGGCCGCGGACACCATCGCGTTCGGCGACATGCCCAACGACGTCGCGATGTTCAAGTGGGTGGCACACGGCGTCGCGATGGCCAACGCCCACGCCGAACTGCTCGCCGTGGCGGACGAGGTGACCCTGTCCAACATGGACGACGGCGTCGCGGTGGTCCTGGAACGGCTGTTCCCCGACCACTGAGCACCCGTTCCGGCGAGCCGAGCCTCGTCCCACCTCACCCGACGGGTGCACGATCGCCCGGCACGACCTCGCGCGCCACGCGCACGTGCATCGGGCG
This sequence comes from Embleya sp. NPDC127516, assembly GCF_044765325.1. Lineage (NCBI taxonomy): Bacteria > Bacillati > Actinomycetota > Actinomycetes > Kitasatosporales > Streptomycetaceae > Embleya > Embleya sp. NPDC127516. Next base: position 106,110 of record NZ_JBIWJT010000013.1, read on the forward strand.
CGAGGCGCCCACCCCGCAGGCGAGGGCGCACACGCACAACACCAGCATCAACACGATCGGCACGGTCCACCCGTCGGTCGCCTGACGCAGCGCCCCGGCGGCCAACGGCCCGAACGCGGCGAGCACGTACCCGACCGCCTGGGCCATCCCGGACAGTTGCGCGGCCGTGTTCGGATCCGGCGAGCGCAGCACGATCAGGGTCAGCGCGAGCGAGACCGCGCCGCCCTGCCCCAGCCCCAGGAGCACCGCCCACAACCACGCACCGCCCGTCGGCGCGACCATCAGCCCCACGTAGCCGGCCGCGACCAGCCCGATCGAGGCGATCACCAACGGGCTCTGGTTGCGCATCCGACCGGCGATGATCGACCCCGCGAGCGAGGCCGGGATCTGGACGAACGTGTTGAACGCGAAGATCGTCGCCGCGGTGCCCTTGCCCATCCCGTTGTCGGTGAGGATGGTCGGCATCCACGCCAGCAGTACGTAGAACAACAGCGACTGCAGGCCCATGAAGCCGGTCACCAGCCAGGCCAGCGGCGACCTCCACAGACCCGGCACGTGCGGCATCGCCGCCGCGACGCTCCCGCGCCGACGGCGCACGTGCGGCAGCCAGACCGCCACCGCCGCGAAGGCGAGCAGCGCCCAGACGCCGAGCGCCGGCTGCCAGCCGTGCCCGATCGCCTTCTCCAGCGGCATCGTCGCGCCGGCCGAGACCGCCGCGCCGAACACCATGGCCGCGCTGTACACGCCGATCATCGCCGCCGCCCGATGCGGGAACTCGCGCTTGACCACACCCGGCATCAGCACGTTCAGCACCGCGATCCCGGCGCCCACGAGCGCGCCGCCCGCGAACAGCGCGGTCAGGTCGGGAATCACCCGCAGCAGGATCCCGACGCCCACCACGACGAGCGCGCCGAGCAGCACCGTCTCGGTGCCGTACCGGCGGGCCGCGATCGGCGCGAGCGGCGAGATCAGGCCCAGGAACAGCACGGGTATCGCGGTGATCAGGCTGCCCGTGGTCGCGGACAGGTGGAACACCTCGCGCAGTTCGCCCACCAGCGGCGACACACTGGAGAGCCCGGCCCGCATGTTGAGCGCGATCAGCACGATGCCGGCGAGCAGCAGCGCGCCGCCGGTCGCCCGCGCGGTGCTCGTGCCGGTCCGGCCGGACCTGCCGGTCGGGGGTATGCGCAGTTCGGTCGTGCTCATGCGTCGTGCTCCATGGGGTGGTGCCCTGTCGGGTCGTGCAGCAGTGCGTCCAGGGCGATCACGGCAGGTTCGAGGATGCGCCGCACGGCGCGTTCGGCCGCGTCCGGATCGCCCGCCTCGATCGCGTCGGCCAACGCCACGTGCAGGGCGTGCGACGCGTCCGGCAGGGTGCCGTCGCCGACCACCGTGCGGATGCTGCGCCACAACGAGTCGCTGAACCAGCGGTAGGTGGAGACCAACGCCGAGTTGTGCGACGCGATGGCGATCGCGGTGTGGAAGGCCACGTCCTGCTCGACCAGGTCGTCCAACTCGCCCTCGGCCACGTCGCCCCGGTCGAAGTCGTGCGGTTCCGGGGTGTCCGCGCTGCCGTCGGCCGCGCCGCGCCTGCTCAGAGCGGCCCGGATCCGGTCCAGGTCCGCGGTGTCCCGGCGCTGCGCGGCGAGCCGGGCGGCCTCCACGTCCAGCGCTCGGCGCATCTCGAAGATGTCCCGCAGGTCGGCGTGTTCGATCCGGCGGACCAGGTCGCCGGGGTCGGTGGTCGAGCGTACGTAGGTCCCGTCGCCCTGGCGCGACTCCAGCATCCCGGCGTGCACGAGCACCCTGATCGCCTCGCGCACGGTGTTCCGGCCGACCCGGAGCCGCTCGGCGATCACGCTCTCGCTCGGGATGCGCGCACCGATCGGCCAGGTCCCGGCCGTCAGTTGGGCACGGAGCTGGTCGATCGCGTCGTCGACGAGGGATCGCCGACCGGCTGCCTGAAGCGACATGGACTCTCCCGAATTCGTGGGGTTGCCCGGTCATCCTACAAGTAGCTGCATAGTGCACGCGATAGGGCGGCAAAAAGCCGGCGCCCGCGGCCCGAGGTCCACGCACGCCGGCTTTCCCCTTCGACCGGTGCGACCGGTCCGACCTGCGCAACCGGTGCGACCAGTCCGATCCACGCGACCGGTGCACCGGTGCTGCCGGTGCGATCCGCGATCGTCGCGTCACGCGGCTCCCCGCAGCGGCGTGCCGGCGGCCTCGACCGTGCCGTAGACCTCGGCCAGCAGTCGGTACGAGCGCTCCCGGTCGGCCGGGTCGTGGGTGAACGTGTTGACCACCAGCTCGTCCACCCCGTGCCGGTCGGCCAACTCGTCCAGCCCGGCCCGGACCCGCTCGGGCGTCCCGGTCAGCAACGCACGCGCGTTGTGCCCGGCCCGCTCGCGCTCGGCGCCGGTCCAGCGGTGCGCGCGGGTGCGCGCCCGGTCCGGGAAGGGCTCGTCGAAGCCGAGGTCCTTGCGGCTGCGCCAGAGCAGGTACGCCGAGCCCAATTCGCTCGCGTCGGCCTCGGTGTCCGCGACGATCGTGCGGACCGCGAGGGCGGCGCGAGTACGGTCCGCGCCCGCCGGCCCCGCGCGGAACGTGCCCAGCGCGCCGACACCGAGCCCGGGGTTGAAGAAGTGCGCGAACGCGAAGTGGGTGCCCAGTTCGGCGGCGAGGGCGGCGGATCGGGTACCCGCGCCGAGCAGCCACACCGGCGGCGGGACGTACCCGGGGAAGTCCTGCGCCGGGTCGCCCAGGTGCCCGAGCAGTTCGGCCACCTGCTGTGGAAAACGGTCGGCCGGGCCACCCGCGCGGCCGATCCCCAGGTCCACCCGGTCCGGATACAACGCGGCCAGCACCCGGAAGACCTCGGCCGGCTTGGCCGGCGCGTAGCGCGGCAGCAACACCCCGCCGCTGCCCACCCGCAGCCGGTGAGTGTGCGCAAGCAGCGTCGCGACCAAGACCTCGGGCGCGGTACCGGCGAAGCTCGGCGAGCCGTGGTGCTCGGCCACCCAGTAGCGGTGGTAGCCCAGCCGGTCGACGGTACGGGCCAGGTCGAGAGTCGCGGTGAGCGCGTCGGCCGGCGTACCGCCCGCGGGGATCGGCGACTGGTCCAGGACGGAGAGGCGGATGGACATGATCAAGCTCCGTTCTCGATGCGCACGGCGTGTGCGGCGTGGGTGGTGGTGCTCTCAACGCGAGCAGTGCTCTCTTCGTGAGCGGCGCTCTCTTCGTGAACAGCGCTCTCGCTGTGAGCAGCGCTCTCAACACGGGCGGCGCTCTCTTCGTGAGCAGTGCTCTCGCTGTGAGCAGTGCTCTCAACGCGACCAGTGCTCTTCTCGCGAGCGGTGTTCTCTACGTGAGCAGTGCTCTCAACGCGGCCGCTGCTCTCAACGTGAGCAGTGCTCTCGTGGTGACCACTGCTCACAACGTGAGTGGTGCTCTCCTCGCGAGCAGCGCTCTCGACCTGACCAGCGCTCACGTCGAGAGCAGTGCTCTCCTCGCGAGCACTGCTCTCAACACGAGCACCGCTCACCCCGCGAGCACCGCTCTCAGCCCTCCCCGCACCCCCAAGCACCCGCTCGCCACCCGTCGGTCGCGTCGTCGCCGGGACGATCCGGAAGTCCCGCAGGAAGACCAGGTTGTGCAAATCGGCGGCGGCGATCGTGCGCAGCGTGGGCAGTTCCTCGATGGCCTGCTCGGGGGTGAACACGTTCAGCGGCCATTCCCGGACCGTGCCGCCGCGTAGGTGCGGGTGATGGAAGCCGGCGCCGTAGACCGCCCGCAGCGTGATCGGCGGGACGCCGGCCGCGCGCTGCTCGGGCCAGGACAGCGCCCAGATCGCCTCCAAGCCGCCGTCCGGCGCGCGTCGGACGCCGCTCGCGGTGTACTCGCCGGTGCCCAGCAGCAGGTCGGCGTCCAGTTCGGCGAGCGCCCGGCGGGCCTGTGGGTCGAGCAGCGCGACGGCCGCGCCGAACAGCCTTTCCTTGTCCCGGCGCGAGACCACGTCGCCGTGGGTGCCATCGCGCAGGTCCGCGAAGTGCCGCAGCAGAGCGGTGGTGTTCATCGGGTCCTCCTCGGGGACGCGGTGCGGTGGGCCGCGGCGTACGCGGTGCCCAGGCGGTGTCGGAAGGCCGGGTCGGTCAGGAAGGCGCCATGCCCGGTGCCGGCGAGTTCGTGCAGGTCGATCGGGACGCCGGCGGCGCGCAGTCGGCGGGCGTAGCCGCGGACGTCGTCCACGACCGGGTCGAGCGAGCCGACCACGAGGATCGCCGGGGCAACCCCGGTGAGGTCCTCGGCCTCGTCCGGCGTGCTGTACAGCGGTCGCGCGCCGGCGGCGGCCGGGTGGGTCGGCGCCTCGCCCCGGTACGCCCGCCAGGCCGAGCCCAGCGCCGCGCGGGACGGGAAGGCTCCCCGCCGACCGCGGTAGGACCCGGCTCGGCACCCGGGGTCGATCGGCGGATAGGCGAGCACCTGCGCGGCGAGCGGCCGGCCGAGGTCGCGCCGGGCCAGCGCGGCGGACGCGGCGATCGTGGCGCCGGCACTGTCCCCGCCGACCGAGACGTGCTCGGCGTCGGCCCAGTCCAGCACGGTGAGGACGTCGATCAGCGCGGCGGGGTGCGGGTGTTCGGGGGCCAGTCGGTAGTCGACACCGACCACGGTGGTGGCCGCGATCCGCGCCAGGTGGGCCAGGGCCGGCGCCCAGTCGACGGTGGCTCCCGAGCGCCAGCTCCCGCCGTGCGCCCAGACCAGCAGGCCGGCCGAGCCGGTTCCGCCGGGAAAGACCCGGACCGGGACGTCGTGATCGGCGCCGGGAACGATGATCGTCGGCGGCAGAGTGTCGGGAGTGGTGCGGGTCACGGCCATGACGAACCTCCTCGGTCTTGTCGTGAAGCCTGGGCGCACGAACTTGTCGTACGGCCTCGGGCGTACGAAGCGGGACGGGACGGCGCGGGACAGGGCGACGCGGGACGCGGGCCGGGGCCCGCGCGGCCAGGTTGGTGCCCGCCGAGCCGCCGGTCGGCACTCAGACCGTCGTCCGCCGAGCCCGACGCGGCGCCAGGAACAGCCCCGCGAGCAGCGCCCCGAGCAGGACCAGGGCCGAGTCGATCAGGATCGCGACGGCGACCCCGGACAGGACCGCGTCGGGTCCGGTGCTGCCGAGCGAGCTCATTCGCGCGGTGGCGATCGCGCTCATGATCGGGATGCCCATCGTGATGCCGACCTGCTGGGTCATCGTGGCCAGACCGGTGGCCAGGCCCTGCTCGGCGTCCGGCAGGCCCGAGGTCGCGGTGACCATGAAGCCCACGATCATCAGCATGTTGCCGATGCCGCCGACGAAGGTCGCCGCGAGCAGCAGCCAGATCCACCCGCCGGAGCTGCCGAGGGCGACCAGCGACAGCGTGGCCAGTGCCTGGACGACGCCGCCGCCGACGATCGTGGCGCGGGTGCCGAACCGGCCCACCGCCCGGCCGCCGAGCGTGCCGCCGATGACCGTGCCGATGCCCAGCACGCCGAACGCGAGCCCGGTGGCCAGCGGCGAGTAGTCCAGGACCTCCTGGAGGTAGAGCGTGAGCAGGAAGACCAGCGAGGTCTCGGTGACGAACGCGATCAGGCCGGTGATGTTGCCCCACAGCACGCTGCGGCGCTTCATGATGCCGACCGGGACCAGCGGTGAGGCGGAGCCTCGCTCGATGAACCAGAAGGCGACCAGGAGTCCGGCACCGGCGATCAGTGCCCCGAGGGTGGTGGGCTCGCCCCAGCCCTCGGCGCCGGCCTGGGTGAGCCCGAAGACGAGTGCCAGCAGACCGCCGGTGACCGCGATCGCGCCGGGGACGTCCAGCTTGGGCCGGTGGGTCGGCCGCGAGTCGGTGATCACGGACGGCGCGAGGATCAGCACCAGCGCGGCGACGGGGACGTTGACGAAGAAGGCCCAGCGCCAGGACAGCATGTCGGTGAGCAGGCCGCCCAGGACCGCTCCGGCGGTGAAGCCCGCCGACATCAGCGCGCCGTTCAGGCCCAGCGCCCGATCCCGCAGCGGTCCCTCCTTGAACGCGGTGGTCAAAAGCGACAGGCCGGCCGGCGTCACCGCGGCGGTGGCCAGGCCCTGGAGCACCCGCGCGGTGAGCAACATCTCGGGCGAGGTGGCGAAGCCGCCGAGCGCCGAGGAGGCGCCCAGGAGGGCCATGCCGCCCAGGAACAGTCGCTTGCGGCCGAACAAGTCCGCGACGCGGCCGAAGAGCAGGGTGAATCCGGCGGCGGTCAGCGCGAACGCGGTGGCCACCCATTGAAGGTTGTTCAGCGAGAAGCCGAGGCCCTCGCCGACCACGGGCAGCGCGACGTTCAGAATCGAGAAGTCCACCGCGATCATGAACTGGGCGCCGAGGAGAAGGGTGAGGATCAGCTTCTGCTGTCCGGTCATCCGGTCGCCGCGCGATTCGGGCGGGGCGTCCGGCGATGCGTCGGCCGATGTGGCTGGCGGTGCGGCGGGCGGTGCGGCGGGCGCGGCCTCGACGGGCCTCGCGCGGTGGTCGAGCGTGGACATGTGCGTCTCCCGAGATGCTCTAACGGGTCTGCTTTCCCGTTAAGATGTTCCGAAGGTAGCACGCTGGATCGACTTAATGGAACAGGAGTCCCGTTATGACTTCGGATGGTCTCGCCGGCGATCCCCCTCCCGGCTCCGCCGACCGCTCTGCGGAACCGGCCGACGCACCGGCCGCACCGACCGCACCGACCGACGCACCGGCCGATCCGGGCACGGTCCGACCCGGCGGACGCACCGCCCGGGTCCGCGAGGCCGTGCTGCGCGCGGCCGGGGATCTGCTCGCCGAGCGCGGCTTCGCCGGTCTCGACCTGGCCGATGTCGCACAGCGCGCCGAGGTCGGCAAGACCACCGTGTACCGGCGCTGGGGCAACACCACGGGCCTGGTCGCGGACCTGCTGGTGGACATGGCCGAGAGCTCGGTGTCGCGCGCCGACACCGGGTCGCTGCTCGGCGACCTGCGGGCCAACGCGCACCTGGTCCGCCGCACGCTCACCGACGAGCGGCAGGGGGCGCTGTTCAAGGCGGTGATCGCCGCGGCGACCTGCGACGCGCGGACCTCGGAGGCGCTGCACGCGTTCTACGCGACCCGGATCAAGGAGTGGGCGCCCTGCGTCGAGGCCGCGATCGAGCGCGGCGAGGCGCCGCCGGGCACCGACCCGCACGAGGTGATCCGCGCGGTATCGGGGCCGCTGTACTACCGGCTGCTGGCCAGTGGCGACCCGTTGGACGAGGCAAGCGCGGAGCGCGCCGCGACGGCCGCCGCGGCCGCGGCCCGCGCGGGTGCCTACGTCCCGTAGCCGACGGGCCGGCCGGCCCGTCCGCCGGTCCCGCTCGGTCGGGCACGTATGGTCGACGGATGCGTTTGAGCACTGTGATCCTCCCGATCCACCGCTGGACCGAGGGCCAAAAGGTCTGGCGTCGCGCCGAGGACCTCGGCTTCCACGCCGCGTACACCTACGACCACCTGTCCTGGCGCAGCTTCCGCGAGCAGCCCTGGTTCGGCGCGGTGCCCACACTCACCGCCGCCGCGACGGCCACCGAGCGGCTGCGTCTGGGCACGATGGTCACGTCGCCCAACTTCCGGCACCCGGTCACGCTCGCGAAGGACCTCGCGGCGATCGACGACATCTCCGACGGTCGGCTGATCGCGGGCATCGGCGCGGGCGGCTCCGGGTTCGACGCGACCGCCCTGGGACAACGGGAGTGGACCCCGCGCGAGCGCGCCGACCGCTTCGCCGAGTTCGTTCCGCTGCTGGACCGGTTGCTCACCGAGCCGGCGGTGACCGAGCAGGGCGCGTACTACACCGCCCACGACGTCCGGATGATCCCGGCCGGCCGGCGGAGCCCGCGGCTGCCGATGTACATCGCGGCGACCGGCCCCCGGGGCATGCGGCTGACCGCGCGGCACGGCGAGGGCTGGATCAGCTACGGCGACCCCCGCGACCCCAAGGCCGTCCCGGCACAGGACTGCCCCGCCGTGATCGCCGGACAGTTGGCGCGGCTGTCCGACATCTGCGCGGAGGAGGGCCGCAAGCCCGACGAGCTGGAGAAGGTCCTGCTCCAGGGCTCGACGCTGGAGCGACCGCTGGACTCGGTGGACGCGTTCGTCGACTACGCGGGCCGCTACCGGGAGGTGGGCATCACCGAACTGGTGCTGCACTGGCCGGTGCCGGACTCCGTCTTCGAGGCGGACCCGACGGTCTTCGAACGCATCGCGACCGAGGGCCTGGCCCAACTCGACTGAGCCGATCCGTGCCGACGGGTCGGTCGGCCCGGCCCCCCGGACCGGGTGAATCGTTTCTGAGCGAGGATGTACCCGTGACGATCACGAATCGCCCACGCCTAGTGGCCACCGACCTCGACGGCACCATCGTGCGCGACGACGGATCCATCTCCGAACGCACCCTCGCCGCGCTCGAACTCGTCGAGTCCGCCGGCGCCGAGGTGGTCTTCGTGACCGGCCGGCCGCCGCGCTGGATGAGCCGCGTCGCCGAGGTCACCGGCCATCGCGGCCTGGCCATCTGCGGCAACGGCGCGGTGGTCTACGACCTGCGGGCCGAACGTGTGGTGGGCACCCACACGATGGACGTGACCGCCGCGCGCAAGGTGACCCGGCTGCTCCGCGAGGCGGTACCGGACGTGTCCTTCGCGGTCGAGACCGAGACCGGCTTCATGCACGAGCCCGACTACCCCGCGCTGGAGCGCGACGTGTCGATCGTGCACGCGGTCGGTCCGGTCGAGGAGTTGCTCACCGGGCCGGTGCTCAAGCTGCTCGCCCGGCACCACAGCCTGGATCCCGACGTGTTCCTCGCGCTCGCCCGCGACCGGGCCGGCGCGTACGCGGAGTTCACCCACTCCTCCTCGATCGCCCTGGTCGAGATCAGCGCGCTGGGGATCAGCAAGGCCAGCACGCTGGCCTGGTTCTGCGCGCAGCGCGGGATCCGTACCGAGGACGTGGTGGCGTTCGGCGACATGCCCAACGATCTGCCGCTGCTGGCCTGGGCCGGACAGGCGTACGCGGTGGCAAACGCGCACCCCGACGTGCTCGCGGCGGTGATCCGGCATACCGGGAGCAATCAGGACGACGGCGTCGCCCAGGTGCTGGAGAAGTTGTTCGGCTGAGCCGATCGCGCATCGCCCGGTATCGGTGTACGCACCAACCGCCTCCTCGAACGCGTGACAGCAAAGACACGCTTACGCGTGAAGGTTGCACAGAGTAGCAATATGATTGCTTTCCGTGACATAGATTGACGCCCGTGTACATCCCCTCCCGGCCAGGGTCCCCACTGGCTGTGACGATCGATCGCTACCGGGTCGGCAAGGCACTCTCGTTCCGACCCATCGCCGAGGGCCTGCTCAACCGAGGCTACGAGGTCGTCACCACCAGGGGACGCTGGTTTCTCAAGCATTATCTGAACCAACGACCCGACACCATCCGCTTCCAGCACCACACCACCCAGCGGCTCGCCGCGTGCGGGATACCCGCGATCCCGCCGGTGGCCGACCGGCACGGGCGCACCGCACTCACCTCGCGCGGACGCTGGTTCGCGCTGTACCCCTGGGTGGACGGCGAGCACCGACGCGGCACGGAACTCGACGCCCGGGGCTGCGCGCGGGTGGGCGCGCTGCTCGGCGGCGTGCACGTGACGCTGCCGAAGTTGTTGCCGCCGATCCAGCAGCCGCTGCTGGTGCCCACGGCCGACCCGCACGAATCACTGGCCACCGTCGAGCGGCTGCTCACCCGGATCCGCGCCCGGCCCGGCCCGAACGCCTTCGACCGGCTCGCCGAGCTGCGCCTGATCGAGCGCCGCGCGATGCTCCTGCGGTACGCGCACCGCAGACCACGAGACCACGAGGCGCCGGGAACCGGCTACGTACACGGCGACTTCCATCCGCTGAACCTGCTGTACCGCGCCGGCGAGCCGGTCGCGATCATCGACTGGGACCGGCTCGCGGCGCTGCCCGACACCGAGGAACTGGTCCGGGCCGCGCTGATCTTCTTCACCGATCCGATCTCCGGCACGCTCGACCTCGCTCGGGTACGCGGTTTCGTGGACGGCTATCGCGCGGTGTTCGATCCGGGGCCCACCCAGCTCGCCGCCGCCGTGCACCGGCTGTGGTGGGAGCGACTGAACGACTTCTGGATGCTCACCCGGCACTACCTCGAGCACGACCCGCGCTGTGCCCCGCTCTTCCCCGCGTCCGCCGCGCTGATCGTGTGGTGGACGATGGCCTACGACGAGGTCCTCAAGGCGTTCCTGGGCTGACGAACCGGCCCCGCACGAGAAAACCCGCGCGCGCCACCGATCGTGGCTCGCGCGGGTTTCGCGTCTTCGGCCCTGAGGTCTCAGGCCCGCAGGTCGTGCGACCCGGAGGTCGTGCGACCCAGGGGTTGTGCGACTCGGGGGCGTACGACTCAGGGGGTCGTACCGCTGCCGCCCGCCGGATTGCCCCCGGCGGCGGCGCCGCCGGAGTCCGGCGGCTTCGTCTCGCCGCCGCCCTTGGTCGAACCCTGCGGCACGGTGGCCGACGTGCTCGGCCGGCTCGTCTCGGACGGCTTGTTCGACGGGGTCGAGGACGGCGAGTGCGACTGTCCCGAGGTCGTCCCGCCCGGATCGCGCGTGTTGGACGGCGGCGTCGTCTGCCGCCACGTCTGCGTCGGGTTGGACGGGGTCGCGCCCGACGTGCCCTTGGTGTTCGCGTCGGGGCTGGGCTGGTTGTTGTTGTTCCCCGGTTGCGCGCCACTGTCGTTGGTCACCGACACGGCGGGTCCGACCGGATCGTCATCCGAGGGGCTGTCCCCGTCCCCGGGCAGGCCCTTGACCAGGAGCACCGCACCGACCAGCACCAGGATCACCGCGAGCGCGGCCACCAGATAGAGCGGCAGCCTGCGCTTGTGCGCCGGCTCCTGCGGCAGGATCGGCAGTGGCCCGGTGCCGCCGTCGTTGGCCGGCGGACGCTGCTGCGACCCGGTGCCCGACTGCCCCGGCAGCGGTGGCATCGCCGCCGTCGCGTCGGTGGAGCCGGTGTGCCCCGCTGCCGCGGAACCCGCGGCGACCTGGCTCCACGAACCGAACTCGGGCCGGTTCTGCTGGGTGGGCACCCGCGGCGGAACGGCGACCGAGACCTGCTGACCGGCGAGCGCGCGACGGATGTCCATCCGCATCTCGTCGGCCGTCTGATACCGGTCGTCGGGGTTCTTCGCCAGCGCCTTCAACGCGATCGCGTCCAGGTGCGGAGGCACCCGGGGGTCCATCATCGACGGCGGACGCGGCTCGTCCTGGACGTGCTGGTACACCACCGACAGCGGCGTGTCACCGTTGAACGGCGGACGCAGCGCGAGCAGTTCGTAGAGCAGGCAGCCACTGGAGTACAGGTCGCTGCGCGCGTCGACGGTGCGGCCCAGGGCCTGCTCCGGCGACAGGTACTGCGGCGTGCCCATGACCATGCCGGTCTGGGTCATCGTGGTCGCCGCGCTGTGCATCGCGCGGGCGATCCCGAAGTCCATCACCTTGACCGCGCCCGAGTTGGTGATGATCACGTTCGCGGGCTTGATGTCGCGGTGGATGATGCCGTTCCGGTGGCTGTACTCGAGGGCCTCCAGGATCCCCTCCGTGACCCGGAGCGCCTGCTCCAGCGGTATGGGGTTGCCCTCGCCGAGCAGTTCCCGGACCGTGCGGCCCTCGACGCACTCCATCACGATGAACGGAACCAGTTCGTCGCCGACCTGGTCCTCGCCCGTGTCGTAGACCGACACGATCGCGGGGTGGTTGAGCGACGCCGCGTTCTGCGCCTCGCGGCCGAACCGCGAGCGCGCGACCGGATCCTGCGCGAGGTCCGGGCGCAGCGTCTTGACCGCGACGGTGCGACCGAGCCGCACGTCGTGGGCCATCAACACCTCGGCCATGCCGCCTCGGCCGAGTTGGCGACCGAGTTCGTAGCGGCCGGACCCGACCGTCTTCACCTGTGTGCCGGACGTCTCACGTTCGTCCGGTCCCGTCGGCGCGGTCATCGCTCCTCGCCCTGCGCGTCGGGGCGGCCCGTCCGGGGCCGCCGAACTGTGGCGATGGCGTGCGCCGCGAGCAGGGGAGAGCGGAAAGCACCACGGGAGCGGGGGAGCACGACGGTTCCAACGATCGGCCGGCCACAAAGGCACGCCGATTCGGGCGTCAGGGTTGCGGCCGGGGACTCGGAGCTCATCCTCGACAGTCCCCTCACGTGGCGCCGGGGCGTTGGCCCGCGCCGGTGTGCAGATGAAATGTGGCGCATCCTCGCGTCAAGTCCCGAAACGATACCGGGATCAGCGGTACTCCGTGTGAATTGCCCATGGTAACGGGATTCCGGATCCCCGGCCGATGCCTTGAGCGCTCCGGGCACCGCCCACCCGCGGGATCCGGCCGACTCGATCAACGCAACATCAGGATCGAGGCGAGCACCGCCAGCACGCCGAGCACCGTCGCCGCGAACGCGGCGCCCACACCGGTCTTGCGGCCGTACGTCCCCGGCGCGCTGTGCGCGCCCGCCGAACGGGCCCGGGGTCCGAACCCGGACAACACCCGCGCCCACGGCGGACCGCCGGCGGACGGACGGGCGGGCCGCTGCGGCGTCGGCGTCCCCGGCGGCCGCCCGGACTGCGCCGGGACGCCGGCGCCGTACAGGACCGAGTCCCAGACGTCCGCGGGCAGGATCCGACGCACCGACTCGCGCATCCGCCCGGCGGTGTCGAAGCGCAGGTGCGGGTCCTTGCGCAGCGCGTGCAGGACCAGGTCGTCGACCGCGCCGGGCACGTCGGGCCGGTACACGGACGGCGGGGTCGGCTCCTCGCGCATGTGTCGATAGGCGATGTGCACCGCCGTACCGCCGTCGAACGGCGGCACCCCGACCAGCAGCTCGTGCAGCAGGCATCCCACCGAGTACAGGTCGCTGCGGGTGGACGCGGGATGTCCGAACGCCTGCTCGGGTGAGAAGTACTGCGGGGTGCCCATGATCCGACCGGGGTCGGTGAGCGCGCCGTCGGTGACGAACAGCGCACGGGCGATGCCGAAGTCCATCACCTTGACCGCGCCGCCCGGGGTGATCATCAAATTGACCGGCTTGATGTCGCGGTGCACCAGGCCGCGGTCGTGGCTGTACTCCAGCGCGTCCAGCACCTTCGCGGTGATCGCGAGGGCACGCGGCCACGGCAGTGGACCGTGTGCCTCCAGCAGATCGCGCAGGGTCAGCCCCTCGATCAGCTCCATCACGATCCACGGCACCAGCACGCCGTCCTCGCCCGGGTCCGCACCGGTGTCGAACACCGAGACGATCGTGGGGTGGTTCAGCGCCGCCGCGTGCTCGGCCTCGCGGGCGAACCGCGAGCGCGCGACGGTGTCCTCGGCCAGGTCGCTGCGCAGGCGTTTGACCGCGACGAGCCGATCGAGCACCAGGTCGTGGGCCTCGTACACCACGGCCATGCCGCCGCCGCCGATCCGGCGCCCGGTGCGATACCGCCCGCCGCCGAAGACACGCCCGTTCGCCCGAGCCGGGTCTCCCGAAACGGTCACCGTCAGGCCGCCCTCCACGCCGCACGACTCGCGCACGATCCCGGCACGAATCGACCTACCGAAAAGCGCTCCCGTCGCACCGCCGACAGCCTGTCAGAGACGCGACGGGAGCGCACCGGGTCGGCGCCATCGAGCACCGCTCCGGGGTACGCCCCTCCCAAACGCTAGAGGTACGGACCCGACTGGGTGTGCGGCGGCTCACCCTGGCCACCGGGGACCACGCCGGGCGGGAGTGCCCGACGCATCGTCTCCAGTTGCGCGCGCGCCGCCATCTGCTGCGCGAACAGCGCGGTCTGGATGCCGTGGAACAGACCCTCCAGCCAGCCCACCAGCTGTGCCTGCGCGATCCGCAGCTCGGACTCGCTGGGTACCGAGTCGTGCGTGAACGGGAGCGAGAGCCGCTCCAGCTCCTCGACCAGTTCCGGGGCGAGTCCCTTCTCCAGCTCCTTGATCGAGCTGGCGTGGATCTCCTTGAGTCGCACCCGGCTCGCCTCGTCGAGAGGAGCCGCGCGCACCTCCTCCAGAAGCTGCTTGATCATGCTGCCGATGCGCATGACCTTCGCGGGTTGTTCGACCATGTCGGTCACCGCGAGTTCACCGCCCTCTTCACCGAGGCCGCCGCCGAGCGCCATGCCATCCGGCCCGACGATCACCACCTGCGGGTTCTCACCATTCGCTTCGCTGTTCGGCGTGTCCATACATCTCATCCTAGGAGCGCCGAGGGCTTAAGCCGTCCTGCCGCGCACCACCGCACGCGATCGTGTCAAAAGCGCCGCGAGCAGGGCCGCGAGGATCGGCAGCACGATCAGCGCGAGGCCCAGTTGCGACCACGGAATCACCAGTTCGGGAGCGTGCAGCCGACTCTTGGCCTCGGCCGGCATCACGTCCCACACGGCCGACTTCTGTCCTCGCCGTACGACCACCCCCGCGAGTACGCCCGCCGCGAGTCCCAACGCGGTCCCCAGGAACGCGATCACCCCGCTCTGGAACGCGGACAACCGGCGCCGCACACTCGGCGGCGCGCCCACCGCACCGAGCGTGGCCAGGTCCTTCTGCGCGTCGGCCAGTGCCAGCCCGGTGGCCACCCCGGACGCGCCGACCGTGACCACCAGCGCGAACACCGCGAGCAACAACATCCGCGCGTCGCTCATCGGCTGGAATCCGCGCTCGACGAAGACGAAGCCCTGCTCGGAGACCTTCGCCACCTGCTCCTCCAGCCGCTGCTTCTGCGCGTCCGAGGGCGAGCGCCCGGCGTCGTAGACCAACCCGGCCGGTTCGACGACGGCCCCGAGCACGCGCGCCGCCTCCGGCGAGGCGAACATGCCGGACAGGCCGAAGGGGGCTTGCACCGACACCGCGGGCAACCGCACACCCGGACGTTCCGACTCTGCCGCTCCCGGGGAGGGCATGTGGACCGATCCGAGGCCGGAGAACACCTCCTGTGACTTGACCTCCGCCTTGCCGTCCGGCCCGACGTACCCGTCCTCGAACAGGACCACCCCGCCGCGGGACAACACCTCGATCGCGCGTGGGTCGTCCGCGCCGGTCAGCTTGCGCAGCAGATCCGCGTCCCCGACCACCGACTGGAAGAAACCGTTCCGGGCCCGGGTCTCGTACCGGCATCTGGGATCGTCACGCCACCGGTCGTCGCCGGGGCGGGCCGGGCAGCGGGCCTCGGGCAACTTCTCCGGCCGGAAGGTGACGCACCTGCCTTCCTGCACACAGGTTCCGCCCAGCGTGCCCAGTGGTCCGCCCTTCGCGTCGGGCAGGATCCGCTCGACCGCCCGCCGGATCTCCTCGGCTCCACGCGTGCTCACCGCCGTCTCGCCCGGCGGCCCGCTCCCCGGCACACGCCCGGGGAAACCGATCAGGACGTGGTTCTCCTGGGCGTTGGGGCGGTACCTGTTCCGTTCGTCCGCGTTCTGGCTCGACCAGACCACCGCGATCACCACCGAACCCGCCACCGCGGCCATCACCGCCGCCACCGCCGGCGCGCTGCGCGGGCGGCTGCGGGCCGCGTCGCGCAGCGCCAATCGGGGGCTCAGCGGCAGGAAGCGACCGAGCTTCGCGGTCGCTCCGATCAGTGCCGGGCAACACGCGACCAGGCCCAGTTCGGCCACCACCACACCCGCGACGATGACCTTGTCGTTCGCGCCGTCCGCGCCGTACAGCGCGATGGCGACGCCGAGCGCGGCACCGAAGACCCCGGCGATCGGCAGCACGCGCGAACCTCGGCGCACCCCTCGGCGGCCGGACAACGACGCGGCGATGTCCTCACGGGCCGCGAGCCAGGCCGGGATCAGCGCGGCGAGTACGCCGACCGCCACCCCGACCGCGCCGATGCCGAGCAATTCGAGCGCGCGCACGTCGTAGCGGCCCAGCAGCCGGCCGGACTTCTCGGCGAACCACGGCCGCAGCAGGGCCGCGACCGCCATGCCCAGGGCCGTGCCGAGCAGAGCGCCGACCGCGCCGAGCACGACACCACCGCCGAGCACCACCCCGCCGATGTGTCGACGGCTGCCACCCGCGACGCCGATGAGCCCGAGTTCGCGCCGCTTGCGGCGCGCGCCCACCGCGAAGGCCGGGCCGGCGAGCAGGATCATCTCCAGCAGGCCCAGGCCCACGCCGATGCCACCGAGCCTGAGCGCGCGCGAGTCGACCCACTGGCGCGGGGTCTCGTACTGCAACTCGTCGCTCGCGGGCGGATCCTCGAGTACCACGGCGGACTTGACCACAAAGCCCTGCCGGTTGGCCTCCTTGACCTTCGCCCACGACACCCCGCCCGGCACCCGGATCAGCTCGTCGACCTGCTCGGCGAACGAACCACTCGCCCCCGGCAGGGCACGCATCGCGTCGAGCACCGCGCCCGGCCGGCCGATCACCACGGACTTGCGCAGATGGTTCGGCAGATCGACCGTGCCGACGATGCGAAACGTGCGACCGGTGGACTTCTCGGTCAGTCGCCCACCGACCCGGTATCCGCCCGAACGACGCAACTCCTCGGTGACGACCACCTCGTCGAGGGCTTGCGGGGCCCGCCCCCGACGCTGGAACACCATGCCTTCGGCGAGCGGCGCGGTGTAGTCGAACTCGCGGATCTGTACCTCGGTCCGACCGTGCTCCGTGGACACCGTCCCGTACCCGAAGCGGTCGATCAGTCGCTCGGTCACCCCGGGAATCGCCGCACTCGCCGCCCGGGAAGCCGGCCGATCGGGCAACCCGCCGGTCGGCAGCAGTGTTACGGACTGCCCGGGCGGCGGCCGATCCAGGTCGGCCGGACGCCACTCCTCGCCTTCGACATCCTGTCGAATCGCGACCGCGGGCGACGAGGTCCCGTCGCCCTGCCGCTCCGAAGCGGTATCCCGCACCAGGGCGTCCGCCTGCCCCATCGAGCGCGAGATCACCTCGTCGGTGTCCAACTGCACGCTGCGCCAGGACACGTCGGCCGCGCTCATCCCCAGTACCGGAAGCGCGATCATCGCGACGATCAGCGCGCTGCGTCCCTTGGCCCGCAGCGCGTCCCGACGGGCGATCCGCAAGGTCGCCCGCCACGAGCCCACGCTCATCGCGAACCACCCCGGGACAGCAGCGACTCGGCGTCGGCCGTGGAACCGGTGTCGTCCACGAGCCGACCGTCGCGCAGGAACACGATCCGGTCCGCCCACGCGGCGTGCCGGGCCTCGTGGGTCACCAGGACCACCGCCGCACCGGCCTCGCATCGCGCCCGCAGCACCCGCAACACCGCCTCGCCCGTGGTCGAGTCGAGCGCGCCCGTCGGCTCGTCGGCCAGCACCAGTCGGCGCTCGCCGACCAACGCGCGGGCGATCGCGACGCGTTGTTGCTGGCCGCCGGACATGTCGTCGGGAAAGCGGTCGCCGAAGTGTTCGAGACCGACCTCGGTCAGCGCCGCCTGCGCGGCCTGCCGGGCCCGGCGGATCGACACGCCGTCGAGTTCGAGCGGCAGCGCGACGTTCTCCGCGGCCGTCAGTGCCGGGACCAGGTTGAGGTCCTGGAAGACGTAGCCGACGCTGCGCCTGCGCAGCGCGGCCATCCGGCGCCGGTTGAGCCCGCCGAGTTCCTGCCCCTCGACCAGGATCTCGCCGTGGGTGGGCCGGTCCAGTCCGCCCGCGAGCATCAAAAGGGTCGACTTGCCCGACCCGCTCGGTCCCATCACGGCGAGCATCTCGCCCGGCGCGACGGCCAGATCCACCTCGGCCAGGGCTTCGACGCGCACGTCGCCCCGACCGTGGATCCGGCCCACCGACCTGAGTTCCAGTACCGGTTCCACTGTGCCCCCTGTGCCCTTGGTCATCGACGCGCCCCGCGCTTGCGGACGGGTGCGGGTCGCTCGTCCGCGGGAGTCGGTGCCGGCTCCCGCTCGGCTGCCCGGCGGGCCAGCCGCGCCTCGCAGTGGTCGAGCCAGCGAACCTCGGCCTCCGCGTGGAAGATCAGTGATTCCAGGACGAGTTGCCACGCGAGGTCGTCCTCGGCGGCGCGGGTCTTGAGCCGGGTGTAGTCCTGCAACGCCCGCAACGTGTGCGCGCGCTGTCCCTGGACCACCGACCGGACGTCGATCCCGGGCACCGTGACCGCCATCGCGAGCTTGATCGCGAGTTCGTCCCGGGGCGGGCTGGTGCGCGAGACCGGCGCCTCGAACCACTCGCGCAGTTCGGCCCGACCCTTGTCGGTGATCCGGTAGAAGACGTGCCCCTCGTCGTCCTCGCCGTCGGGTGCGACGAGTTCGTCGCGGTCCAGGCGGCCGAGCGTGGTGTAGACCTGACCGACGTTGAGCGGCCAGGTGGATCCGGTCCGGGCCTCGAATTCGGTCCGGAGCTGATAGCCGTATCGAGGGCCCTGATCGAGCAATGCGAGCAGACCGTGCTTGATGGACATACCGAGTATGTATACCCGGTATGCTCAAGAGCGCAAGACCGGCACGCGGTGGGAGCGTCCCGGGAAACCGCCGGCGGGAGGAGGCTTGGTCGCGACCGACGACGAGGCGAACGACCCGCCCGCGGCCGAGCCGAGCCCGACCGGGCTCGACCGGCGAACGAGGGTCAGCGGTCGTTGG
This sequence comes from Embleya sp. NPDC127516, assembly GCF_044765325.1. Classification (NCBI taxonomy): domain Bacteria; kingdom Bacillati; phylum Actinomycetota; class Actinomycetes; order Kitasatosporales; family Streptomycetaceae; genus Embleya; species Embleya sp. NPDC127516. Next base: position 124,777 of record NZ_JBIWJT010000013.1, read on the forward strand.
AGGGGGAGCCGCCCCGGCAGTTGAAGTTGAACGTGTACCGCTCGGTCTGCGCGTTCGCGACCGGCTGGAGGATCAGCAGTTGCAGGACACCGCTCGCCTCACCGAACAGTTGCGGCGGGATCGCCCAGGTGATCGGGATACTCGCCTGGCGCGGGCCGGAGCCGGTGAAGTGCAGGATGTCCTGCGGGAGCAGCAGCCCCCTCTCGTACACCCACTGGAAGACGATGTCGCCGGGACCCACCCCGTCCACGAGCACCGTTCCGACGAACGTCACCTGATCGAGTCCGTTGCAGCGCACGTAGGAACCGTTGGCGCGGTCGGCGCTGAGCCGTACGTCGCTCACCCGGAACCGCTGACCCAACGGCGGCGGCGGGGTGGGTGTCCGGCCGCCGGAGCCGGTCGTCGCGGCGGCGCCGCCGGATCCACCGGACTGTCCGCCGGGGGCGGGGGTGCTCGTCGTGTTCCCGGTCCGGCCACCGGAACCGGGCGCGTTCCCGGGCGGTGCCGTCACCGTCTCGGTCACGGTCACCGTGGGCACCGGAACGGGCTGCCCACTCGTGGGCGCCGAACCGTCGGGCGCGGGCGTGGCACCGCCGGTCGGTGCCGGGCCGGCCTCGATGCTCTGGTCCTGGGCGGGCAGTTGCGGCGGGATGTCGGCGGGCGAGGGCCCGCTCCGATCGTGTCGGGCCTGCACGCCGGGGCCGGAGCCGCAGATGTTCGTGAGTACGAGCAGCGTGATCAGGGCCAGCGCGATGATCGTCGGGCCCAGCGGTATCCGCCGGTGAAACCCGCCGATCGACCACATCACGCCTCCTTCCCCCACCACCGGTCGGACGTTGCCGGAAGGTACCGCTGTATCACGATTCGCATCCTCGACGAGCCTGCACCCTTCATCCGCGATGCGCCAGACACCCAGTCTGACCGGCGGGACCGACGTCCATCCCGCCGGTCAGCGTCGTCGCGGTGCCGGGAAACACCGGACGAGCAGTCCACCGGCGCAGACGATACCGGCTCCCCCGAGGCCCATCAGAGTCAAATTCACAACGGATGGACCGGTTTTGGGCAGCGTGGGCGGCGCATCGAAGACCGAAGAGGTGACCGGAGCCGAGGGGTCGGTCGGGGCGTGCGGGTCGGACTCCATCAGGTAGCGCGCGACGATTCGGCCGCCGGAGCGCACCGCGTACACCCCGGGTCGATCGTCCTCGGCGACCTCCGCCCCCCAGGACCGCAGCGCGTCCAGGCCGGCGGCGCCGCCGGTGAGCACGAGTTCGTTCTCGACGTCGAGCACCGCCCGGCCCGACTCGTCGGTCACCGGGCGGGCGCCGTGTCGGGCCAGCCGGTCGAGCAGTCGTTCCCACTCCTGCTGCGTCGGCGCGTCCGTGACCGGCGCGGGTCGGGGCGGCCCGGTCGGCTCGGCCGGCGCGTCCACGTGCACCGGCGGATCCGGGCGCAACTCGGGCGCGGCCGGCGGCCGGCCGCGCGGGGACGCCCCCGGGTCCGGCTCGTCGGCCGGCGGCCGTGACCCGTCGACCGCGCCGGCCGAGGGCAGGGGTGACGGGCCCGCGAGCGCCGGGGCATCGGGCAGCACCGACGCGCCGGGGAGCGCCGAGGCACCGGATAGGACGAGGGCCGCCGTGAGCACACACCCGGCAGCCAGTCGACGCGCGAAGCCGCCGGGGGTAGGCATGCGGTCAGACTAAGGAAAATCGACAAAAGACCCATTCAGCGACATTCGGCGCAATGGAATGGTCATCCGATTTTCATTCGTCCGGACCACACCGCCCGGACCACACCGCCCGGACCGCGCCGCCCGGACCGCGCCGGCGCGTCGTCTGCCGCGCCGGCGGCCCCGGACCGCGTCAACGCACCTTCAGCAGGACCTTGCCGATGTGTCCGCTCTCCTCGAGCACCCGGTGCGCGTCGGCCGCCTCGGCCACCGGCAGCACCCGATCGACGATCGGCTCGACCCGGCCCGCGTCCAGGAGCGGCCACACGTGTTCGCGTACCGCCGCGACGATCGCGGACTTCTCCGACATCGGGCGGGCCCGCAGCGAGGTCGCCGCGATCGCGGCCCGCTTGGTCAGCAGCTTGTTGAGGTCCAACTCGCCACGGGCGCCGCCCTGGAGGCCGATCACCACGAGCCGGCCGTTGACCGCGAGCGCGTCCACGTTGCGATCGAGATACTTCGCGCCCATGTTGTCCAGGATCACGTCCACGCCGGCCCCGTCGGTGGCCTCGCGGACCCGGGACACGAAATCCTCGTCCCGGTAGTTGATCGCGACCTCGGCGCCGAGTTCGCGGCAGCGCTCCAGCTTGACCGCCGAGCCCGCCGTGGTGAACACCCGCGCGCCCGCGGCCGAGGCCAGCTGGATCGCCATCGTGCCGATCCCGCTCGACCCGCCGTGCACCAGAAAGGTCTCGCCCTTGCGCAGGTGGGCGACCATGAACACGTTCGACCAGACGGTACAGACCACCTCGGGCAGCGCGGCGGCCGTGATCAGGTCCATGCCCGCGGGCACGGGCAGCAGTTGGCCGGTGGGCACCCGGACCCGCTCGGCATAGCCGCCGCCCGCCAACAGCGCGCACACCCGGTCACCGACCGCCCAGCCGGACACGCCCGCGCCCACCTCGACGATCCGACCCGACGCCTCCAGGCCGGGGTAGGCCGAAGCGCCGGCCGGCGGCTGGTAGAAGCCCTGTCGCTGCAACAGATCGGCCCGGTTGACCGCCGACGCGGCCACCTCCACCAACACCTCGCCGGGTTCGGGTTTCTCGTCCGGGACCTCGGTCCAGTTCAGTACCTCGGGTCCGCCCGGTTCGGCAATCGTGATCGCAAACATGGCCACCAGCCTATGAGTCGCCCGTCTTCGGCTGCGGCTTATGCGTCTTGATCACCACGAGTCGGTCACCCGCGCCGAGCACCGCCGCCTCCGGGTCGTCGTGCCGCAGCGTGCGGTGTCCGCGCACCACGGCCACCACCAGATCGCCGCACTCGCCAGGCGACTTGCCCGCCTCGCGCTTGTCGATCGGCCGCTCGATCAGGTCCATGCCCTCGCCGTAGTGCATGAGGTCCTCCATCACCTCGCCGACGTTCGGGCTGAGCATGGAGACTCCCAGCAGCCGGCCCGCCGCGCTCGCGGTGGTGACCACCGAGTCGGCCCCGCTCTGCCGGATCAGCGGCGCGTTCTCGTCCTCGCGGACCGCGACCACGATCCAGGCCCGCCGATTCAACTGCCGCGCGGTCAGCGTGACCAGGGCGGCGGTGTCGTCCCGGTTGACCGAGACGATGATGTTCCGGGCCCGCTCCACCTCGGCCCGGCGCAACACCTCGGCCCGGGTGGCGTCGCCGGACACCACCACGAGCTTGTCGTCGTCGCTCGCCTCGGTGACCGCCTCGGGGTCGGAGTCGACGATGACGATGTTCTCGCGCGAGACCCCCTGCGCCATCAGCGTGTGCACCGCGCTGTACCCGGTCGTGCCGTAGCCGACCAGGATCGTGTGGTCGCGCAACGTGGACCTCCAACGGTTGAGCCGCAACTGCTCCCGCGTGCGCTCGGTGAGCACCTCGAGGGTCGTGCCGACCAGGATGATCAGGAAGATCACCCGCAGCGGGGTGATCACGACGACGTTCACCAGGCGGGCGCCGTCGCTCGCGGGGGTGATGTCGCCGTAGCCGGTCGTGGACAGGGTGACCGTCGCGTAGTAGACCGCGTCGAGCAGCGAGACGTGCTCGTCCACGGTGTCGCGGTAGCCGTCCCGGTCGAGATAGACGACCAGGATGGTGACCGCCAGAACCAGCAGCGCCATCCCGAACCGGCGCAACACCTGCATGAGCGGACCGGGACGGTCCTTGGGGATGTGCACGGTCGCGCCCGCCTGACCGGCCAGGCCCGCCGGTCCGTCGGTACGTTTCTTCAGTGCCGGCAGCGGCCGGGCCAGCGCACCGCGCGGCCCGCGCCGATCGGCCGGTCGGTCGTCGGGGAAGCGCACGGTCTTCATCGCGGCGCCCCGAGCACCTCTACCCGATCGCCCGCGCGCACGCCGCCCGGCGGCACCACCGCGATGCCGTCGGCGACCGCGAGCCCGCGCAGCATCGCCGGGCCGGAGAAGGCCAGCGGCCGATCCGCGCGCATCGGCACCAGCCGGGTGTCCCTCGGGTGGCCGGCGATGTCGGCGCCGACCCGGATCCGGCGCGGGCGCGGCTCCGGGCGGCCGGAGAGCCGGCGCAGCAGCGGTACCGCGAGGGTGAGCATGCCGGCCACCGCGGCCAGCGGGTTGCCGGGCAGGCCGACCAGGTAACGCCCGGCGCCGGGCCGCTCGCCGGGCAGGTGCGCGAGCAACATCGGATGACCCGGGCGGACCGCGACGCCGTCCACGAGCACGTCCGCCTCCAGGTCGGCGAGCAGCGGGTGCACATGATCACGCGGGCCGTCGGCGGTGCCGCCCGTGGTGATCACCACGTCGGCGCGGGACGCGCTCACGTGCCCGCGCAGCGTGTCCAGGCTGTCTCCCACTCGGCGCACTCGCAGCAGGTCGGCGCCGAGGGTGCGCAGCCACGGCGTGATCAACGGGCCGAGCGCATCCCGGATCCGGCCTTCCCTGGGCAGCCCGGAGTCGAGCAACTCGTCGCCCAGCACCAGGAGTTCCACCCGAGGCCGGTCGACCACCACCAGTTCGTCGTAGCCGGAGGCGGCGGCCAGCCCGGTGACCCCCGGCGTGACCGTGGTGCCGGCCGGCAACAACTCGTCGCCGCGGCGGCACTCCTGGCCGCACGCGCGGATGTCGGTGCCCTGCTGGATGTGCACGTCGCCGAACAGCGTGCGGCCCTCGACCCGGCTCTGTTCGCTGCGCAGCACGGCGGTGGCCCCGCGCGGCACCCGCGCTCCGGTGGCGATCTCCACCGCGTCGCCGTCGCGCATCACGCCGATGCCCTCGCCGGCCTCGCCCGCGAGCAACCGGCCGCGCACCCGCCACGGCCCGGGTCCGGCGACCGCCCATCCGTCCATCGCCGAGGTGTCGAAGGAGGGCAGGTCGGTGAGCGCGACGATGGGCCGGGCCAGCACGTGGTCGCGCGCGTGGTGCAGGGTGCGCGAGACCACGGGCAGCGGTCGGCCGGCCGCGCGGGCCGTGGCCCGGGCCTCGGGCCAGCCCAGTGCCTGCGGCGGGTGCGACTCGGAGCGCGGCATGGTGGCCCGGTCCTCCCGAAGGGTCATCAGGCGCCCGGCTCCGCGCCGGCGCGTTCGGCGAGCTCTCGGGCCTGCCGCAGCGCCTCGGCCACGGCGGCCGCGCCGCCGCCGCGACTGGCCGCCGCGTAGCCGACCAGGAAGGAGGTGAGCGGCGCGGCCGGTCGCTGTACGTTGTGCGCCGCCACCCGGGTCATGTCCAGCAGCGCCGCGATGTCCACGTCCAGTTCGATGCCCAGCTCCTGTTTGACCGCTTCCGTCCACTCTTCCAAGCCAGTCATGTCTCTCCTCTTCGGGGCTGTGTCCATCCTCCCCGACCGGGCTCGCGCGCCGCGCACATCCGCCCAGGTGTCGCAGTCGAAGACGGCGTCGGGATCGGCCCGGATCCGGTGCAGCGCGAGCGGCTCGACCACCCGGCGCAGCGGCGCCCCGGCCGGTTCGGGCAGGGCCGCGACGCCCGCCCGCAGGGCCGCGGTGCGGTAGGCGGCGAGCAGGATCTGATCGCGCCCGTCGGCGTCCACCGCCACCGCGCCGGCGTACCCGTCGCCTCGATCCACCGCCGGCTCCAGGGCGGCGACCAAGCGGTCGATCAACGCGGTGGGCACGAACGGCAGATCGGCCGCGAGCAGCACGACCGTCTCGGCGCGAACCAGCGGCAGCGCGGCGGCCAGCGCGGCCACCGGTCCGCCGCCGGGCGGGTCCTCGCGCACCCACACCACCTCGCGCCGGGTGTTCCGGCGCGGACCGGCGACAACGGTCCGCTCGGCTCCGGCCGCGGCGGCCAGCACCCGGTCGAGCAGCGAGACGCCGGCCACGAGCAGGCCCGGCTTGTCGGCGCCGGCCAGCCGGCGGGCCGCGCCGCCGGCCAGGACCACCGCGTCGTAGCCGCTCACGTGGGCGCGTTCGCGGAGGTCTCGGACCAGCGGAAGAGGGTCATCCCGACGCTGGTGGCGAGGTTGTAGCTGGAGACCCTCGGTCGCATCGGGATGGCCACGCGCCGGTCGGCGCGCCCGCGCAGCGCCGCCGAGACGCCGTGCCGCTCGGTGCCGAAGGCCAGGATCGCGTCGTCCGGGATCTCGGTCGCGCGCAGGTCGACGCCCTCGGGGTCGAGCACGAACAGGGGGCCGGTGGGCAACGCGTCCGAGTCCACCCGGGCGACGCCGGTCGCGAAGTGCAGTCCGGCGCTGCCGCGGACCACGTTCGGGTGCCACGGGTCCAGGTCGCCGGTGGTCAGCACGGCGGCGACGCCGAATCCGGCGGCGAGCCGGACGACCGCGCCGACGTTGCCGAGGTTGCGCGGGTTCTCCAGGAGCACGATCGGCGCGGTGCGCGCGGGTTCGCCGGAGGGGCCGGCCTCGGGGCGGCGGGCGAGCGCGACCACCCCGGTGGGGCCGCCGCGCGGGATCAACTCGCGCAGGAACGGCACGGACACCTCACGCGCCGTCTCCTCTATATAGCCGCCCACGTCGGCCGCGAGTTCGTCGGCGAGGGCGCGCACCGCCGCCCGGTCGGTGGTCAGCACGACACGGATCTCGGCGCCGAATCGCAGTGCGTGCTTGACGGCGTGGAACCCGTCCAGCAGCACCGCGCCGGGCGACGCGGCCCGCCACAGCGCGAGGGTCTCCATCTCGTGCGCGTTCATGACAGCAGCGTAGGACCTGCCGCGCACGGGTCTCGGCCGGCCGGCGGGCGGTGCGCGCCTGCCGGCCGCCGGGTCCGCGACGGGCGGGATCGCCCGCCGACGGTCGAGAGCGATCAGACCCGACCCGAGGTCGAGGCCACTCCTTCGAGTCCGCCGGGTACCGGCGGGGCGGGCGCCGCCTCGCGGCCCGCGGGCGTCGGGGCCGGCCCGGTGGGTCCGCGGCGCAGCCGGTCCATCAGTCGGCCGACCACTCGCGAGCGGGTCCAGATCAGGAACGCGGTGGGCAGGAACAGCGCGTCGCCCACCGACATCGACGCGGAGAAGGCGGGCAGTCCCAGCAGGATCGCGATGCCGAAGTGCATGCCGAGCAGGATCACGATCGCGACGTACTTGACCCGCTTGGCGAACAGCATGAACACGAAGCCGACCTGGATGAAGACCGTGAGGTAGCCCATCAGGACGCCCATCTGGGCGTTCTCCCCAAGCGTGTGACTGAGCCCGGGCCACGGTGCGAAGTACTCCAGGTTCAGCACGTAGTGCATGGCCGTGCCGTCCTGCCAGTACGAGCCCTGCACCTTGTACAGCCCGGCCGCGCCGTAGATGAAGCACACCTCGGCGGCGATCACGAACAGCGCGCAGTTGTGCACGACGGTGACCAGGCCGGCCCGTACCTGTTCGGCCGCACGCGGCAGCCGCCACAGCGCGCCGAAGACGATCGCGATGCCGGGGATCCAGATCCACTGGCAGACGAACGCGAAGGAGAACTCGGGCTCCGGGGTCCACGAGTCGGCTCGGCACGTGGTGCCGAGCGCGACCATCGCGAGCAGGCCGACCAGCACGCCGACCTCGTGTCCGGGACCGGTGCCGGGGCGGATCCCGGTGCGCCTGGCCCGGCGTGCGTCCAGCGACCACACCCGTCCACAGGCGGTGAACGCGAGGTAGATCGACATCAGCAGCAGGACGGTGTCGCCGCCGTCGGTCATCAGGATGGACCGGCTGTTGAACGAGACGACCATGACCGCGAACAGCACGCTCATCGCCCGGGTGTGCCATCCGAGCACGAACAGCGCGCTCACCACGATCGCCGCGAGGTAGACGCCTTCGAACCACCAGCGCGTGTCGCTCTCCAGGAGCAGGCTCACCCCGTCGATGCCGCTGAGCAACTCCCTGGCCATCTCCGGCGACCACGCGGACCGGTCGCCCCAGATCTCCCGGCGGTTGAGGTATTCGCGGATCAGGCCGACCAGGAAGACCAGGCCGTAGCCGATCCGCAGCAGCGCCGCCTGGTGCACGGCGAAGGTACGGGTGCTCACCGTGTCCAGGGCGGACACCAGTCGACGGGCGACGGCGTCCTCCACCCGGCGGTACGGGCTCGCCGCGACGCGCGGCGTCGGGTCAGCGGAAGTCATCGGGCTTCGTCTCCCACCAGCCGAGCATGCGGTACGAGGTCTCCGGCTTGGTCTTGGCGTCCGGCCTGCCGATCGGCGTGGTGGCGACCCGGACCCGGACGGATTCGACCGAGCGGTTCGCTCCCGCGTCCTGGAACCGGTGCACCACGATGCGCCGCAGGTAGTTCTGGGTCAGCGGGCCGCGCGCGCCGATCGCCGATTCGTCCTTGGCGTCGTGCGCGTCGGCGTAGCTCGACCACGCGCGTCGGATCATGTTCTGGTCGGCCTTGCTCGGATACGGGTTGCCCCGGATGTGCTTCAGGTCGTCCCCGGTCAGGTCGGACCAGTCGGACTCGACGACGGTGCCGTCCGCGTTGCGCACCCGCGACTGGGCCTGCACGCGGAAGTTCTCCGACATCGGGTTGGGCGCGAACAACGCCCAGTTCTGCTCGAAGTAGGGGTAGATCCAGGTGCCGGTCGGCTTGCGGTAGTCCTGGGTCAGCGTGTTGTTGGGCGCGACGTGCAGGAACACGAAGAACACGTGGACCAGGGTGACCAGGATCGCGAGCACGGCGAACAGCGCGGAGATCGAACGCACCGCGGTCGAGCGCCGTTCGTCCGCGGGCACGGCCGTGTCGATCGGCACGTCCACGGGGGAGCGCTCCCCCGACTGTTCCGGGATCCGGGCGATCACCGGGTCCGGGTCGGACTCCGTGCCCCGACCCGTCGCCGGGCCGGCGGCCGAGACGCCCACCGTCGCACCGGTCTCGGATCCGGGCCTCGACCGGTCCGCCGGTTGTCCGGGCACCGCGTCGTCAGGCGACTGCATGCCTCTCCCGTGGTCGATGGGTCCACCGGTCCGGACCCGTGCTGCCGGCACGCTACCGGGTCCGGTCCGTCGCACGTACCGAAACCGTCGCCAACCAAGCCGTCGAGGCGATTTCGGTGACCCACGACCACGTTCCGCGCCCGAGCGCCGGCCCCGACCCCGGTCGCGGGTACGGACCCGCCGGGTCGAGGCGGCGCGGCCGCTCGGCTCACAGGTCCAAGGCGCGGCTCACAGGTCCAGGACGCCCTCCCGCCCGTGCGCGCGGTAGCGGTCGAGCAGTTCCGCCCGCCCCGCGTCGTCGAGCAGGCCGTACCCGGCGCCGCGCGCGGGCCGCCACCACACCGGCCCCGCCGCCCGAAAGCCCGCCCGCCGCAGACCGACCTTGTGCACCTTGTTGGTCGCCGTGGTCGGCACCTCGTCCACCACCCGCACGAACGTCGGCGCCATCTTGGCGCCCAGGTCCGACTGCTCCGCCAGGAACGCGGCGAACTCCTCCGGATCGAACACCGCGCCCTCGCGCACCTGTACGGCCGCCATCACCTGATCCCCGGTCACCGGATCCGGCACCCCGTAGACGACCACGACCTCGAACGGCGCGAAGCGCGCCAGGATGCCCTCGATGCCGGCGACCGCCAGGTTCTCGCCGTCCACCCGCAGCTTGTCGTCCGAGCGGGCGGCGAAGTACAGATATCCGGCGCCGTCCCGGTAGAAGTGGTCGCCCGTCCAGTACTGCCCGTCCCGGGCCCGGGCCGCCGACGCCTCCTCGTTGCGCCAGTACCCCTCGAAGCCGTTGCGCCCGGTGTTGACCAGCTCGCCGATCGCGGCGTCCCCGTTGACCAGCCGGCCCGCCGCGTCGAACTCGGCCCGGGCGCACTCCTTTCCGGTCGCCGGATCCAGCACCGAGGCGTTCTCGGGACACGGCCCGACCGCACCGGCGGGGGTGCCCGGCCGCCAGTTGACGCTCATCCCGCCCTCCGACGAGCCGTACCCCTCGGTCAACGCGCACCCGAAGCGCGCCTCGAAGCGCGCCATGTCCACCGCGCCCGCCTCGGTGCCGAATCCGGCGCGCAGTGGGTTGTCCCGGTCGTCGGGCCGCTCCGGGGTGGCCAGCAGGTAGGAGATCGCACGGCCCACATAGGTGAAGTACGACGCGCCGTAGCGCCGGATGTCGGGCAGGAACGCGGACGCCGAGAACCGCCGGCGCAGCGCGACCGCGCCGCCCGCGCGCAGCGCCGGCGACCAGTTCGCCATCAGCGCGTTGCCGTGGAACATCGGCATGCAGATGTAGTTGACGTCGTCCGGCCCGAAGCCGAACTGCTCGGACAACACGGTCCCGGCGCCGGCCAGCCGGCCCTGCGAGCAGATCACGCCCTTGGGCGCCCCGGTGGAGCCGGAGGTGAACACGATCAGCAGCCGGTCCGAGGGGTCCGCGACCAGTGCGGGCAGCGCGGCGTCCGCGTACGGCCGCAGTCGCTCGTCGTACCCGGGATCGTCGACCACCAGGATGCGCTCGGCGGGGATGCCCAGGTCGAGCCCGTCCAGCAGCGGCAGGTGCGCGCGCTCGGTGACGATCACCGCGCACTCGGCGTGCGTGATGTCGCGCGCCAGTTCGGCGCCGCGCCGGGTGGAGTTGACCCCCACCAGGGTGGCGCCCGCCACCGCCGCGCCGGAGAGCCAGATCGGGAACTCGGGCACGTTGTCGAGCAGGACTCCCACGTGCGGCTCAGCCCCGCCCGGCAGCAGGTCGGCCAGCAGCGCGGCCCGCGCGGCGGCGGCGCGGGCGAGTTCGTGGTGCGTCCAGGTTCGATCCTCGAAGTAGAGCCCGGTCCGTTGGTCGCCCCACTGGTGATGGACGAGTTCCGCGATCGTCACCATGCCGCACTCCCTCACCGAGATCCGGTCGGGCCGGATCTGATAGACCGTTAGATCTGATGCACCGTCATATTCTTTGCCCGCATTCTTGGCAAGATCAAGAAAAGTGTCACGGAGGTACGGGTATGAACTCGAACACCAGGCCGCTGCCGCCGGCCTCGGCCACCGCCCTCGCCGAACTGATGGCCGGCACGCTGCCCGGCCCCGAGAGCGTGACCCCGCAGGCGCTGGAGCTCGCGGATCGGGTGCGGGACCTGGTCGAGGCGGTGGTGTGGACGGACGTGGACCCGGCGACGCGCGCGGACGCGGCCCGGCGGGTCGCCGAACTGACCGCACTGCTGGGCGCCGCCCGACGCCCGCAGGCGGTGTCGCTGATCCGGTATCCGAACGGCAGGCTGGAGCACCTGACCCAGATGGGCTCGGGCCGGCTCAATCCGCAGGCGCCCAGGCTGGTGTTCGAGGAGGTCGCGCCGAGGCCGGACCCCTCGGCCGAGCCGGAGTCGATCGAGATCCACGCCCGCTGCACGCTGACCGCGGCACACGGCGGTCCGCCCGCCCGCGCGCACGGCGGGATCGTGGCGGTCGTACTCGACCAGTTGCTCGGCGTCGCCGCGTCCGCTGCCGGGGCGCCCGGGCTGACCGCCGGGCTGGACATCCGCTACCGCCGGGCGACGCCCTACGACGTACCGCTGGAGCTGACCGGACGCTGGACCGGTCGCGAAGGGCGCAAGAGCTTCGCGACCGGCGAGATCCGCGCCGACGGCGAGGTGACCGCCGAGGCGACCGCGGTGTTCATCGCGGAACGCCGCTCCTGATCGGGGCGGTGGCCGCGATCACACCACCACCGGGGCGAGGGTCGTCTCACTCACCATGGGTCGCCCGGCGGCCTCCCACGCGAGCATCCCCCCGTCGACGTTGATCGCTTCCCAACCCTGCTGCCCCAGATAGTGCGCGACCTGGGCGGAGCGCCCGCCGACCCGGCACATCACGTACACACGCGTGTCGTGCGGAACCTCGTCGATCCGCTCCAGGAGCGTGCTCATCGGGATGTGCCGGGCACCGGCCACATGACCGGCGTCCCATTCGTGCACCTCCCGTACGTCCAGGACGAAGGCGTCGTCAGGGACCGCGGCGGCGGGGACGGCCGGCGGGGGCGACAGGTGCATCGGATCTCCGGTGGGTCGGGCGCCCGGAACCCGTCCGGCCGCGCTCATCGCACATTGTCGGTCATCGGCGCCGCGCACAGGTGCCTCGAAAGAGCGAACCGTCCGGCCGTCATCCGCGACACGCGGCCGAAATGACGGCTGTGTACCGCCGCGGCGAGCAGGGTGGGCGGCAACCTCCCCGGGCCGACCGACGCCCATCCGGCCGGCCCGGGAGGGGTCCAGGCCCGGACGGGCAGCCGGCCCGGGCGATGCGGCGAGCCGAGCCCCGATCAGGACTCGACGAGCGTGCCGAGCACCTTCTCCTTCTCCGCGATGTCGTGCAGGAGCTGATCGGCCAGGTGCTCGAGCAGTCCGTCCGGGTCGTGCGGGGCGAGCTGGAGCAATTGCCCCATCGCGCCCTCCATCAGCTGATCGCGCAGGCCGGCCAGTTCGGACCGCCGGTGGGTGAGCCAGGCCAGCCGGCTGCGCAGCCACTGCCCCCGACTCTCCGCGTCCGGGCCGATCGCACCCTCCGGGGAAGTGGCCCATTCCGTGCCGAGGGCCAGCAGCTCGGTCACGTCGCCGCGCGCGTAGGCGGCGTTCACCCGGGCGATGAAGGTGCCTCGGCGCTGCTTCTCCTCGGGATCCTGGACCAGGTCCGGGTGCGCCCGGCGGGCCAGCTCGCGAAAGAGCTTGCGGGCCTCGGCTCCGGGGCTGACCCGGTGCACCTCCGGCACCGGCAGCGGCTCGTCGGCCGCCTCGCCCGGCTCGCCGCCGCCCGCGCCGTCCAGGGCACCCAAAAGCGAGTCCAAGTCCGGCATGTCCGTCACCACACCACGCAATTCGACCGCACGCCGGATGTCCGCCGGATCGCCGGTGTGCGCCGCGATCGCCTCCGCGATCAACGCGTCCAACTCGTCGAGCCGCTCGTACAGCGGCCCGAGCCGGCGGTGGTGCACGATCGCCAGGTTGTCCAGCTCGACCTGAAGGGTCGTCACATCGACTTCGTCGTCGAGCAGCGCGGTCTCCGCCGCGGCGACCTGTCGTTCCAACTCGGCGATTTCGGGGTCCGACCAGGGGGTCGGCGCGCTGACCTCGTCCATCACGTCCCTTGTGTGCTGTTCTGTTCCCGCGCGACACCGGCCGGCGGGCGCGTCTGCCGGACTTTGAAGATCAAATCACTCGCAACACCCCCCAGCAGCCTATGTGGTAGGGCAGCATGGTCAGGCCGTCCCTGGCCAGTCGATCCAACAAAGCAGTTGGCTAGAGGGGATAAGATCCAGCCATGCCGCCCGACACCGCACGCACCCGAGCCAAACTTCTCGACGCCGCCCGCGCGGAGTTCGCCGAGCACGGCATCGCCGGCGCCCGCGTCGACCGCATCGCCCTGCGCGCCGGGGTGAACAAGGAGCGCATCTACGCGTACTTCGGCAACAAGGAGCAGCTCTTCCAGCACGTGCTGACGGAGTCGCTCCAAGAGCTCAACACGGTCGTCACGATGCCCAACGACGACCCGGCCGAGTACATCGCCCAGGTCTACGACTTCTACTGCGCCCGCCCGGAGCTGCTCCGGCTGCTGGTGTGGGAGGCGTTGTACTACGGTCACGACCCGGTTCCGGACGAGGAGCGGCGAGTCACGAGCTACGCCGCCAAACTTCAGGAGTTCGCCGACCATCTCGGCGTGAAGCCCTCGCCCGACGTCGCCCAGTTGCTCTTCTCGCTCATCGGCGTCGCCGCCTGGCAACAGACGATGCCGCAGATGTCGCGGGTACTGCTCGGGGCCGACTCGGAGTCCGAGGAGGCCCGGGCGAACCGGCGCAAGCACCTCATCGAGTTCACGCGAGCGTCCATCGCGTCGATGAAGCAGTCATAGGGCGCACGGCCGGATGAAGGGTCCACCCTTCATCCGGCATGCCCACGCAATACCGTCCTCCCCATGACACCACCCCCGGGGGAGGGCGCACCCGAGGTCCTGCTCGTCCCCACGGACCCCCTGAACCCCCGCCGCACCGACCCCCACTTCGCCCCCGAGGCCGAGGCAGCGCTCGCGCTGGGGATCCCGGTGGCGCGCGTGGACCACGAGGCCCTCGTGCGCGGCGACGCGCACGAGGCGGTGCGACGCGTCCCCCACGACCGGGGACCGCTGCGCTATCGGGGTTGGATGATCCCCGGGCCGCACTACGCCGCGCTGGACGCGGCGCTGCGCTCGCGTGGGGCGAGCCTGGCCACCTCGCCCGAGCACTATCGGGCGGCCCACGAACTCCCGGGTTGGTATCCCCGCTTCCGCGACCTGACGCCGCGCACGGTGGAGGACCCCGCGCTGCTCGGCGCGGGCCCCGCGATCGTCAAGGACTGGGTGAAGTCGCGCAAGCACGAATGGCACGAGGCGTGCTTCGTGCCCGATGTCGCCGACGTCGCGCACACCCGCTCGGTGGTGCGCACCTTCCTCGAACGGCAGGGCGCCGAATTGCAGGGTGGCGTGCTCTATCGCGCGTTCGAGGAGTTCACCGGCGCCGAGACCCGGGTGTGGTGGGTCGACGGTGTCCCCGTGCTGAGCACGGCGCACCCCGACACACCCGCCGGGCACACCGAGCCGCCTAACCTGACCGCGGTCCGCACGGCCGTCGAAGAACTGGGCTCGCCGTTTTGCACCACGGACCTGGCCCGGCGCCGGGACGGCGCGTGGCGGGTGATCGAGGTCGGCGACGGGCAGGTCTCGGACCTGCCCGCCGGCGTCCCGCCCCGGGCGCTGCTGGAGCCCTTGTTCGCCGCCCGCCGCTGACCCCGGGTCAGACCCCGGTCTCGGCCGGCAGCCGACCCGAGCGCACGGCCGCGAGCAGTTGCTCGTGGTCGGCCTCGGTGCGATCCGCGTAACGCACCGCGAACCCGGCGAACGCCTCCTCCAGCTTGTCGCTCTTGCCGCAGTAGCCGGCCAGCACCTTGGGGTCCACGGAGTGGCTGTGCGCGCGGGCCAGCAGCGCGCCGGTCATCCGCCCGTAGTCGTCTATCTCGTGCGCGGCCAGCGCGCTCGGGTCGATGCTCCCCTTCATGTTGCGGAACCGCCGCACCATGTACGCGCGCCCGTCGATCGAGGTCCACCCCAGCAGCCCGTCGGTATGGGCCTGCATCCACTTCTGGCCGACCACGACCCGGCGCCCCTCGTGCTCGACGTGGGCGGGCGGCAGATACGGCGCGAGCGCGGAGGGCCGCGCCTCCTTCACCTGGAGCACCAGCGGTTCGTCGCCGTTGCCCAGCAACAGCACCACGTACGCCCGGGTACCCACGCTGCCGGTGCCCACCACCCGAAACGCCACGTCCTCGATCGCGAACCGGGCCAGCAACGGCCGCCGTTCGGTGGAGAGGGTGTCCACGTAGCCCTCCAGGCCGGCGGCCACCGCGCGGGCGAGGTCGTCGTCCACCGCGGTCAACACCGGCGGCTCCGGAACGAAGTGCCAGGTGCCGTCCGAGCGTTGCCGGGTCGACTTGGCCGCGAACCGGGCGCTGGTGTTGCGCCGGGCCTTCGCGGTCACCTGGGCCAGCAGCCCGGACAACTCGCCCGCGTCCGCGTGCGCCACCAGCGACTCGTCGGCGATCGCGTGCCACGCCTGCAACACCGGCATCCTGGCCAGCACCGCCATCGTCCTGCGATACGAGGCGGCCGCGTCGTAGGCGGCCGCACGGCACGCGTCCGCGTCCAGGCCGCCCACCCGACCGGCCACCACCAGCGAGGCGGTCAGCCGCTTGAGGTCCCACTCCCACGGGCCCTGCACGGTCTCGTCGAAGTCGTTGAGGTCCATCACCAGGCGTCCCTCGGCGGTGCCGAACACCCCGAAGTTCCCGGCGTGCGCGTCACCGCAGATCTGCCCGGTCAACCCGGTGACCGGCTGCGCGGCCAGGTCGGCCGCCATCAACCCGGCCGACCCGCGCAGGAACGCGAACGGCGAGGCCGCCATCCGTCCGATCCGCAACGGCACCAGGTGCTCGAGCCGCCCGGCGTTGGCCCGCTCGACGCTCTCCACGACACCGGGCCGATCCACCGCGGGCTCGAAGTCGGCGTGCGCGCCGCGCGACACCCGCTCGCGCAGCCCCTTGCCCAGCGCCTTCGACGCCACATCGGACCTGTCCCGAAAACCCGGGACGACGAATTCCCGCCCCACCGCAGTACCCGACATCTACCGATCCTCCCCGGAGCCGGCGCACGGCCCACCGCCAAGACCCGCCACGACACCACCGGACCTACCCGGCAGGGCATACAGAAAGGCCCCAGGTCGATGACCTGGGGCCTTTGCTCGGTGCGCGAGGGGGGAGTTGAACCCCCACGCCCTTTCGGGCACTGGAACCTGAATCCAGCGCGTCTGCCTATTCCGCCACCCGCGCGAGCAATCAAAGATTAGCACGGGCGCGAGGTCCGATACGAATCCATACCCGCAGGCCGCACCGCTCACACCATGAGCATCCGTATGGACACCCAGAGCAACCAACGGTTCATCTTTGTGGACCGGGATCCCCACGACCCCCGCCTCTCCGGCATGCTTGCCCTGCACCGTACGGTGAACGGGGTTCGACCCCGGCCACGCACACGGTCGCGGCACAACTACTGCAAGCGAGCCACGGAGGGGGCAACAGGGTGTAGGAATCCCTGTGAAAGCCAACACTCCTTACAGTGGCCACGGTAGGGAACCGCGCCCGTTTCCCACGCGTGGATACGATCAGTGAGCAGACTGTAGGACCGGACCGGCCGATCGCGTACGGAAGGAGGTGCCCGTGGGTCCCCTGAAGAAGTTCGAGCAACGGCTTGAGGGCCTGGTCAACGGCGCCTTCGCCAAGGCGTTCAAGTCGGATGTCCAGCCCGTCGAGATCGCCAGCGCGCTCAAGCGCGAGTGCGACAACAACGCGACGATCTGGAACCGCGACCGAACCATGGTCCCGAACGACTTCGTCGTCGAGCTCGGCCAACACGACTATGAGCGCCTGAGTCCGTACGTGCAGCAACTCGGCGGCGAGCTGGCGACCGTGGTGCGGGATTACGCGCAACAACAGCGCTACTCCTTCATCGGTCCGGTCGAGGTCCACTTCGAGCATGCCGACGACCTGGACACGGGTCTGTACCGTGTGCGCAGTCAGGCACTCGCGGGCAGTCAGTCGCACCATGAACAACAGCAGCCCCCACACCAACCGCCCTTCCCGGGCGGGGGGCCGCAACCGGAGCAGCCACCACAGGGTTATGGATACGGTCGACCCGGCGGGCCACCCCCGCCCGGGGTGCCCGCACCACCGCCCTTCGGCCCGCCCGGGACCCCGGGAACGCCGACGCCTCCCCGGCCGCAGCCGGGGGAGCAGGCAGCCTACGGTCAGAGTCCGCCGCCGGCACCACGGCTGCGTACCTGGCTGGAGGTCAACGGGGTGCGTCACGAGCTCACTGCCCCGGTCGTGAAGTTGGGCCGCAGCACCGATGTGGAAGTTCGCGTGGACGATCCGAGCGTCTCGCGGCACCACGCCGAGATCCGCATCGGCGCTCCCGCGTCGATCACGGACCTCGGTTCGACCAACGGGATCGTCGTCGACGGTCAGCACTGTCAGCGTGCCGGTCTGCGCGACGGATCCCGCATCGTGCTCGGCAGCACCACTGTCGTGTTCCGCCAAGCCGAGGGGTGACAACGGGCGCATGTCTGAGCTGACCCTCACCGTTATGCGGTTGGGTTTCCTCGCTGTGCTGTGGTTGTTCGTGATCGTCGCCGTACAGGTGATCCGTAGCGACCTCTTCGGCACTCGCGTGACCCAACGACCCGCGCGGCGCAGAACCGCCGCGCCCGCCGCCGGTGGAGGAGGTGCCGCTCCGCCCTCGCAGGCGCAGCCGGCCCCGCCTCCGCAGCGGCAGCAGGCCCGGCCCCGCCGCGGCCAGCGCAACAACCCCAGCAAGCTGGTGATCACCGAGGGCTCGCTGACCGGCACGACGATCAATCTGACGGATCAGCAGATCACCATCGGCCGGGCGCACGACTCGACCATCGTGCTCGACGACGACTACGCGTCGAGTCGGCACGCCCGCATCTACCCTGCGCCCGACGGCAGCTGGGTGGTCGAAGACCTCGGGTCGACGAACGGTACCTACTTGGACCGTACGCGCCTGACCGGTCCGACCCCCGTGCCGCTCGGTGCGCCGATCCGCATCGGCAAGACCGTTATCGAGCTGCGCAGGTAGCCTGAATGAGCCTCTCTCTCCGCTTCGCCGCCGGATCCCACAAGGGCATGATCCGCGAAGGCAACGAGGACTCCGGCTATGCCGGCCCTCGGCTGCTCGCGGTCGCCGACGGCATGGGCGGGCAGGCAGCGGGCGAAGTCGCCAGCTCCGAAGTCCTGTCCACCATCGTCGAACTCGACGAGGACGTGCCCGGAGCCGACCTGCTGGACGCGCTGCGTTCGGCGGTCGATCGCGCCAACGACCGACTGCGTGTGATGGTCGACGACGATCCCCAGCTCGAGGGCATGGGGACCACGCTGACCGCGCTGTTGTGGACGGGGAGCCGACTCGGCCTCGCCCACATCGGCGACTCCCGTGCCTACCTCCTGCGTGACGGCGCCCTGGAACAGATCACCCAGGACCACACCTGGGTGCAACGCCTGGTCGACGAGGGCCGGATCACCGAGGAGGAAGCCGACCACCATCCGCAGCGCTCGCTGCTGATGCGTGCCCTGGACGGGCGCGGCCACGTCGAGCCGGACCTGTCGGTGCGCGAGGCCCGCCCCGGCGACCGTTACCTCATCTGTAGCGACGGCCTGTCGGGGGTGGTCAGCCGGGAGACGATGGAGGGCACCCTCCTCACCTACGCCAACCCCAACGACGCGGTGCAGGAGCTGATCCAGCTCGCGCTGCGCGGCGGCGGCCCCGACAACATCACGTGCATCGTCGCGGACGTCGTGGATCCGTCCGACCAGCCCTCGGACAGCCCGATCGTGGTCGGCGCGGTGGCCAGCATCGTGGACGACACCACGACCCTGCCGACCACACCCGCCTCCCGGGCCCGCGAGCTGACCGCCGGCGAGTACGAGACCGAGGCGCTGGTCTCCGAGCCGGGCAGCCGGCGCAAGCCCAAGCCGAAGTCCACGCTGCGCAGGACCCTGCCGATCTGGGGCGGTGTCGCGGTGCTCGTGGCCGCGCTCGGCGGCGCGTACTACTGGACCCAGACGCAATACTTCGTGGCCGACAAAGGAGACCACGTCGCGATCTACCGGGGGATCGACTCGAAGATCCTGGGCCTCAACCTCGCGAGCACGTATCAGAGCTACGACGACGTGAAGCTCACGATGATCGGCCAGACCAACCGGGACGCGGTCAACAGCACGCTCGACGCGGCCAGTCTGACCGAGGCCCGGCACACCATCGACCGGCTCAAGCGGCAGGCCGACGTGTGTCGCAGGGCCTACGCGGCGGACGACGCGAAGAAGGTCGAGGGTGTCCCCGGCGCCCAGCCCGCCGGCAGCGTGGACCTGTTCCCGCAGCAGAACCTGGGCACGCCGGCCGCGCTCCAGACCAACGCACCGGTGGGCAAGCACACCCCGACCACCGCGTCGCGCAGTGGCCGCTCGTCGGCGCCACCGACCGAACCGGGCAGCAAGGGCAGGGGTCTGTCGACCACCAGCCCGAGCGCGCCTGCCGGATCGGCGCCACCGAGTTCCGCACCGCCGGCCACGGCGCCGGAGGCACCGGGATCGGGGCTCACCGCCGAAGAGGCCGACCTGGCCAAGCAGTGCTATCCGCGACCGCCCGGAACCACCGGAACGAACTGAGGGGAGCGCCGTGAGCAACACGACGATCACCCCCCAAGCCGCACCGAATCGCCGCAACACCGAGTTGATGATGCTCGGCTTCGCGGTTCTGGTGCCGATGCTGGCTTATGCCAACGTGGGACTGGCGGGGGACGGGTCACTGCCGTTGGGGAGCCTGGTCAAGTACGGGCTCGGCCTCGGCGTCTTCGCGGGCCTCGCCCACCTGCTGGTGCGCAAGTTCGCGCCGTACGCCGACCCGCTGCTGCTGCCGTTGGCCACGTTCCTCAACGGCATGGGCCTGATGTTCATCAGTCGGCTCGACCTGGACATCGTCAAGGGGATCGGCCTCCCCAACAACGTCAAGGGCACCGCGGCGGCCTCGTCCCAGTTGATGTACTCGGCGATCGGCATCGCGCTGTTCGCGGGCGTCGTGGTGATCATGAAGGACCACCGGCTGCTCCAGCGCTACACCTACTCGTTCATGGCGCTCTCGCTGGTCCTGCTGGTGTCGCCGATCCCGTTCCCCGGCGACATGTACGGCGCCAAGATCTGGATCCGGCTCGGCCCGTTCAACTTCCAGCCCGGCGAGTTCACCAAGATCGTGCTGACGATCTTCTTCGCGGGCTACCTGATGGCCAAGCGGGACGCGCTCGCGCTGGCCAGTCGCAAGGTGATGGGGCTGTACTTCCCGCGTGGTCGGGACATGGGCCCGATCGTGGTGGTCTGGCTGCTGAGCATCCTGATCCTGGTGTTCGAACGCGACCTGGGCACCTCGCTGCTGTTCTTCGGCCTGTTCGTGGTGATGCTCTACGTGGCCACCGAGCGCACGAGTTGGCTGCTGTTCGGCGTGATCATGGCGGTCGGCGGCGCGACCATCGTCGGAACCTTCGAGCCGCACGTGCACGACCGCGTGGCGGCCTGGCTGAACCCGTTGGCGGTCTACAAGGGCGACGGCTCGGTGCAGTCCGAGCAGCTCGCCCAGGCGCTGTTCGGCTACGGCACCGGCGGTCTGCTCGGTACCGGCCTCAACCAGGGCCACCCGACCGAGATCGGCTTCGCGGCGCGCAGCGACTTCATCCTCACCACGGTCGGCGAAGAGCTGGGCCTGGCCGGGATGATGGCCGTCTTCATGGTGTACGCGCTGCTGATCGAGCGCGGCCTGCGCACGTCGCTGGCCGCCCGCGACCCGTTCGGCAAGCTGCTCGCGGCCGGTCTGTCGGTCTCGGTCGCGCTCCAGGTCTTCGTGGTCGCGGGCGGCGTGACCGGCCTGATCCCGCTGACCGGTATGACGATGCCGTTCCTGGCCCAGGGCGGCTCGTCCGTGATCACCAACTGGGCCCTGATCGCGATCCTGATCCGGATCAGCGACACCGCCCGCCGACCCGCCCCACCGGCCGGGGCGTTCGACCCGAGCGAGGGCGTCGCGCCCCGGCGCGGCTCGCACGCCTCCAACCGCGGTGGCACCCCCGCGGCCGGCACACCCACCCCGTCGACGCCGAGTTCGACGCCGGCCGGCGGTTCCGCCTCGCCCGAGGCGCTGACCGTGGCGGGCGGGGTGCCCAGTGCCCCCGGCGGCCCCGGCGCGACACCGCCCGCGGGCGGATCCGGAACGCCACCCAGACCCTTCGTTCCCCCGCCGAACCCCGGCGGCGGCACTCCGTACGGCCCACCGGGCCAGAGCGGCACCGGCGGGCAGAACCCGTGACGGCCGCAACGCACGTCCAGGGGAGGGACATACCGTGAACAAGCCTTTGAGGCGGGTCTCCGTCTTCTGCCTGATCCTGGTCGCGGCGCTGATGCTTCGGGCCAACTGGGTCCAGGTCGTCAAGGCCGACGACTATGCGAGCAACAGCCACAACAAACGGGCGATCTACGAGAAGTATTCGCACCCGCGCGGCGACTTCCTGGTCGAGGGCAAGCCGATCACCAGCTCGGTCAAGACCGACGACAAGCAGTACGAGTTCCTGCGCAAGTACGAGTTCGGCCCGATGTACGCGCCGGTCACCGGCTACATCTCGCCGTTCGTCGGCAAGAACCTGCTGGAGAGCATCGACGACGACATCCTCAGCGGCAAGGACAGCCGGCTGTTCGTCCGCAAGGTGCTGGACACGGTGACGAACAAGGGCACCCGGGGCGGCAACGTCGCGCTGACGATCAACGCCAAGGCGCAGGAGGCCGCGTACAACGGCCTCAAGGACAAGACCGGCGCCGCGGTCGCGCTCGACCCGGAAACCGGCAAGGTGCTCGCGATGGTCAGCACACCGTCCTACGACCCGAACGTCCTCGCCCAGAACAACCGCAACGAGGTGGCCGAGGCGTACGACCAGCTCACCTTGGACACGGACAAGAACCGCAAGAAGCCGGACACCAAGTTCGACCCGAAGATGCCGATGGACAACCGGGCGATCCGGTACACCTATCCGCCCGGTTCGACCTTCAAGCTCATCACCGCGGCGGCGGCGCTGTCCGAGGGCAAGGCCAAGCCGAACGAGGCACCGACGGTCCCGCTCAAGGGCGACACGCTGTTCTACCCGTCGTCGACGCAGGGGTTGAGTGAGAAGAACCACCCGGGGTGCATCGGTGCGACCGTGCAACGAGCGCTCGAGCTGTCCTGCAACACGGTCTTCGCCCAACTGGGCACCGACGTGGGCGAGGCCAAGTTGAAGGAGCAGGCCGAGAAGTTCGGCTTCAACAACTTCGGCAAGGGCGCCAACGACAACCCGCTCGACATTCCCAGCCGGGTCAAGCCCAGCCTGTTCCCGGGCGGCAACGACGGCGGACAGCTCATGCGGTCCTCGATCGGCCAGGAGAGCGTGGCGTCCACGCCCATGGAGATGGCCATGGTCGTCGCCGCGATCGCCAACAACGGCAAGGTGATGAAGCCGTACGTGGTGGACGAGTTGCGGGCGCAGAACCTCTCGGTGCTGGAGAAGACCCAGCCGCAGATGCTCAGCGAGGCCGTCTCGACCGAGGTCTCGGCGCAGTTGCGGGACATGATGCAGGGCGTCGTCAAGGACGGCACCGGCAAGCCCGCCGCGATCCAGGGCGTCGAGGTCGGCGGCAAGACCGGTACCGCGCAGCAGGGGTTCAACAACGGCAAGAAGCCGTACGCGTGGTTCGTCTCGTACGCCAAGGGCGCCGACGGCAAGAAGATCGCCGTCGCGGTCGTGGTCGAGCCCGACGACAACGTCGAGCGGGACGACATCGCCGGTGGCCAGCTCGCCGGCCCGATCGCCAAGTCCATCATGGAAGCCGTGGTCAAGAAGTGAGCCATGGCCCGCGATCGCACACCTGATCACTCCGACCACTACTGCAATCAGATACCGACGTGCCCTCGTGACTCGGGTGTGACGGTCCCGCGGGGCGTCGCACCGGTACCGTGTCGGAGAACGCGCCGGACCGGTCGGGCAACCGACCCGGTCTCGGCCGGCCGAAGACCGAAGGCCGTGGACCGGTAAGGGAAGGGCTGGAAGTTATGGAAGAGCCGCGTCGCCTCGGCGACCGGTACGAGATCGGCGCGGTCCTCGGCCGTGGTGGCATGGCCGAGGTGTACATGGGCCGTGACATTCGTCTGGGACGCAGTGTGGCCGTCAAGACACTGCGCGCCGATCTCGCCCGTGACCCTACGTTCCAGGCCCGGTTCCGACGCGAGGCACAATCCGCCGCCTCGCTGAACCACCCGGCGATCGTCGCGGTCTACGACACCGGTGAGGACTACATCGACGGGATCTCGATCCCGTACATCGTGATGGAGTACGTGGACGGCTCGACGCTGCGCGAGCTGTTGCACTCCGGCCGCCGGTTGTTGCCGGAGCGCGCGCTGGAGATGACCGCCGGTGTGCTCCAGGCGTTGGAGTACAGCCACCGCAACGGGATCATCCACCGCGACATCAAGCCCGCCAACGTCATGCTGACGCGGCAGGGCACGGTCAAGGTGATGGACTTCGGCATCGCGCGGTCCATGGCCGACAACGGCATGACGATGACGCAGACCGCGGCCGTGATCGGCACCGCCCAATACCTCTCCCCGGAGCAGGCGCGCGGCGAGACCGTGGACGCCCGCACCGACCTGTACTCCACCGGTTGTCTGCTCTACGAACTGCTCACCGAGCGTCCGCCGTTCATCGGCGACTCGCCGGTCGCGGTGGCCTATCAGCACGTGCGCGAGGATCCGCTGCCGCCGAGCACCTTCGATCCGGAGGTCTCGCCGACGATCGACTCGATCGTGCTCAAGTCGTTGGCCAAGAACCCGGACAACCGGTACCAGAGCGCCGATGAGATGCGCGCCGACATCGAGCGAGCCCTGCACGGGCTGCCGGTGGGCGCGCCGAGCGTGATGGCCGCGCCGATGGGAGCCGACCCGGCGACGCAGTACCTGCCGCCGACGGCGGGCGGGGCGACCCAGGTCATCCCGGCACACGGTCAGGGGCCGAACACCGGACAGTACGAGCTCGACGACAACGATCGGCGCCGGGACGAGCCCGGGAAGTCCCGGGGCGGTGCGTGGATCCTGCTCGCCCTGGCCTGCATCGCCGTCCTGGTCGCCGCGTTCTTCGTCGGCAAGACGCTGATGGGCGGCGACGAGGACAAGTCCGCGAGCGCGCCGGTCCTGGTCGGCAAGACCGTGGACGAGGCGAGCAGGGCGGTCGAGAACGCCGGCTTCAAGCTCAAGATGAACGACGATCCGACCCAGTGCCCGCAGGTCGCCGGCTCCGTGAAGGGGAACATCTGCAAGCAGATCCCCGAGGCCGGGGCGAGTGCCAAGAAGGGCGACACGATCCAGGTCTGGGCCTTCGGCGGTCCGAAGAAGACCACCGTCCCCACCGGTCTCAAGGGGCTGTCCGACGAAGAGGCCACGGCCAAGCTCAAGGCCGCGAACCTGGTCGCCGAGGTGCAGCGCAGTCAGACGCTGACCAACTGCACCCGCGACACCGTGTGTTCGACCAGCCCCGACTCCGGCACCGAGCTGAACGAGGGCGACAAGGTCACCCTCAACGTCTTCAGCGGCAAGCCGCAGCACGACATGCCGAACGTGGTCGGCTCGTCCTATGACGACGCCAAGGCACAGTTGGAGAACCTGCAGCTCAAGGTGACCAAGTCCGAGCAGTACAGCGCGGACAAGCCGGTGGGCACGGTGATCAAGCAGAGCCAGAACCCGGGCGGCAAGGTCACCGAGGGCAACACGATCAACCTCACCGTCTCCAAGGGCCCGCAGCCGGCCACCTCGTCGCCGCCGCCCTCCTCGGGCAGCCCCGGCGGCAGCACCGGCGGTGCCACCACTCCGCCACCGTCCACGGGCGATTCCCGTGGTGGCGGCGGCAACCCGATCATGGGCGGCGACCTCCGCGGCGGCCACGGCAACTGGCCCAACTGACCGAGGACATCCGCACACGGCAGGGCAGAGGGCCCCGGAGGCAACCGCCTCCGGGGCCCTCTGCTTCTCCCGCCCCGCCGGCCCTGCGGGTCACCGACCGGCGCCTGACCGGGGCTTTCGGTATTGGTCGGTGCATCCGTGCACCTGTTATTGTCGAGCCCAACCCGGCCGCGGCGCTCCGGCGTACGGACAGGTGCACGAACGTCACTCGCAGGACGGAGAGGCCACGCTGATGAAGAAGCTGATCCTGGTGGCTTTGGCTGCTGTAGGTGGCCTGTTGGTCTACCGCCAGATCCAGGCGGATCGGGCCGAGCAGGATCTGTGGACCGAGGCGACGGACGCGGTTCCGGCGGGCACTGCCACCCGCTGAACAGATCTTGCGGGAGACCCCGCAAAAGCTTGAACCCATCCGGGGGAAGGGCGCGTTTCACGTGAAACGTCCCTTTCCCCGGATGAGGTGTTGTCCACCCCGACCCGGATTACCGGTAATCTGGTTCGGCACCGAGGGGCCTTAGCTCAGCTGGTAGAGCGCTGCCTTTGCAAGGCAGATGTCAGGGGTTCGACTCCCCTAGGCTCCACAGACCGCGCACCCGAGGTGCGCACGACGAAGGGCCCGCCGCACCATCCGGTGCGGCGGGCCCTTCGTCGTATGCCGTGAGTCGACTGTTGTGAGTCGACGCGGGTCGCGGTCAGTCGGTCTTCGGCGCGGTCGAGCGGAACTCGTCCTCGGCGGGCTTGACCTCGTTGTCGAGCGTCTCGACGGTCGTCGGCGTGGTCGCCGAGCCCTGCGGCGCCACATCCGGTTCGTCGGTCAGCCACTCGGGCTGCGCGTTGCGCCGCCGCCACCACGTGAAGACCACGTAGCCGCCGCCCGCGACCGCGGTGATCAGCAGGAACCGACGGCCTCGGCCGCGGCGCCGCTTCTTTCGGGTGACCTTCTCGATCTCCGCCGCGGTCACCTCGCCCTTGATCACCGACAGCGCCGCACCGGCCCGCGAGAGGGCCTCGTCACGGACGGGCTCGGCCGCCTCCCTGGCCTGGTCGACCACCAGGTGCACACGCGGCACCACGTCGTGGCGGACCCGGTGGCGGGCCATCTCCACCGCGTGCTCCACCCGCGGGGCGGCGTTCTCCTTGGCCTGCACCAAGGCGGGGACCACTCGTTCGCGGGTGGTCTCCACCGCTCGATCACGAGCCGCGCCCGCGTAGTGGGCCGCCGCGTCCTTCGCGTTGGCGGCGTGTGGGGCGAGCCGCTCCCTGGTCCTGCCGGTCGCCTCACGTACCGGATCCATGCGGGTCACGACATCCTCCTACTCGCCGGGTTCATCCGCTATCTGTTCCCGACGATCCCGGGATCATGCGCCGCGTATCCGCCCGGGATCCGTACGGTGGAACCGTGCCGGGGGCGGCCTCGTGGCAGGAGCCGCCCGCAGCATGCGAGGATTTCGAGGATTCAGGAAGACCGTCCGTGCAACCGTAGGGAAGGCGCATCAGTGGCCGAGGATCTTTTCGCCACCATCAAGACCAACCACGGGGACATCCGCATCCGGTTGTACCCGAACCACGCGCCGAAGACGGTCGCGAACTTCGTCGAGCTGTCGCAGGGGCAGCGCGAGTGGGTCCACCCGGGCAAGGGGCAGAAGACCACCGAGCGCCTGTACGACGGCACCGTGTTCCACCGGGTCATCTCCGGCTTCATGATCCAGGGCGGTGACCCGCTGGGCACCGGTACCGGCGGCCCAGGCTACCGCTTCGCCGACGAGTTCCACCCGGATCTGCAGTTCTCCAAGCCGTACCTGCTGGCGATGGCCAACGCGGGACCGGGCACCAACGGCTCCCAGTTCTTCATCACCGTGGGTGCCACGCCGCACCTGAACCACAAGCACACCATCTTCGGCGAGGTCGCCGACCCGGAGAGCCGCAAGGTCGTCGACGCGATCGCCGGCACCGAGACCGACATGCGTGACCGTCCGGCCTCCGACGTCGTGATCAACACCGTCGAGGTCGAGACCGTCAAGTCCTGAACCCCGAGCACACGGGCCGGGGCCTTCGGGTCCCGGCCCGCGTCGCGTGCCTGAAGGTGAGCATGAGCCCCGACCAGCAACAACCGGGCGCGGCGGGTCCGGCCGGACCGCCCGTGTGCTACCGGCATCCCGACCGCGAGTCGAACATCCGCTGCACGCGCTGCGAGCGCCCCGTCTGCGGCGATTGCATGGTCAGCGCGTCGGTCGGTTTCCAGTGCCCGGACTGCGTACGGCAGGGCACCCGGCAGGTACGCGAGGCACGCACCGTGGCCGGCGGCCGGATCGCGCCCGCGAACGCGATCGTGACCAAGACCCTGATCGGGCTCAACCTCGCGGTCTTCCTGCTGGTCCTGGTGGTCGGCGACAAGTTCGTCGACCGGATGATCCTCTTCGGCCGCTACTTCATGGGCGGCGAGTGGCAGGGCGTCGCCGAGGGTCAGTGGTACCGGCTGCTCACCGCCGCGTTCCTGCACCAGCAGATCTGGCACATCGCGCTGAACATGATCGGCCTGTGGATGCTGGGACCGCCGCTGGAGGCCGCGCTGGGCCGGATCCGGTTCATCGCCCTGTACCTGGTCTCCGCGTTCGGCGGCACCGCGCTGTCGTACCTGATCGCGGACCCCCATCAGGCCTCGTTGGGCGCGTCCGGGGCGCTGTTCGGGCTGTTCGGCGCGATGATCGTGCTCGGTCGCCGGCTCCGGTACGACCTGCGCCCGCTGCTCATCCTGCTGGCGCTCAACCTGATGATCACGTTTCTGAACATGAGCGCGATCGACTGGCGCGCGCACATGGGCGGGCTGGTCGCGGGCACTCTCACCGCGATCGGGATGGTCTACGCACCGCAGCGCAATCGCACGCTGATCCAGGTGGGGACCGTGCTCGCGGTGACCGCGATCATCGTGGCGATAGTGCTGATCAGGACCGCACAGATCACCTGATCGATGTCACCCGATGAATCTGCTTAATGACCCACGGTGATGAATCCGGGATGCAAGCCGTTACTCGCATCCCGGTCACTCGTTGGACCGTAAGGGGTTATCCACAGGATCTGCTCGGTTATCCCCACTGTGGATAACTCTGTGGAGTCCTCCTTGGAAAACCCGCTGAACTGCGCCGACGCGCTACTTCCACTGCGTGGAGACGCCGAAGCCGGCGGCGATGAAGCCGAAGCCGACGACGATGTTCCAGTTCTTCAGGGACTCGACCGGGAAGCGCATGTCGGTCACGTAGAAGACCACGATCCACAGCAGGCCGATCGCGAAGAGAGCCAGCATGAACGGCGCCACCCAGCGGCGCGAGTCCAGCTTTATGGTCGTCTTCTTGGGCGGCGGCGGGGTGAAGTCGTCCTTCTTACGGATCCGGGACTTCGGCACGAGAGTCTCTCCTGTCGATGTAGCCGGACGAGTGGGTGCGCAGCACACGCGACACGATCCGGTGATGTGTCGGTTAGCGTAGTCGCTGTCAGGTCCGGAAGGAGGGTACGGCGACGTGCGTATCTCCGCCATGCGGCCGTCCGGGATGTCCTGGCGTGCGATTGTACCCCGGTTGTCCGCTCTTGTGGTTTTCGCCCTGGCCGGTCTGCTGTTCTGGATCAGCGCCGACACCTCACACGGCACCAATCTGCGCAGCGACGCGCAGATGCTTCGGCTCTCCGACGTGATCCGGGACCAGGGCCGGCGCAACGAGAGTGCCCAGCACGACCTGTCCAAGCTGCAGCGGGACGTCGACTCCCTGGTCCAGGAGCAGGCCAACGACCCCCAGGCACGCGGCCGGATCGACGCGGTCGCGGACCCGGCCGGAGTCACCCCGGTGTCCGGCGAGGGTCTGACCGTGACCCTGACCGACGCCCCGCCGGACGCGAAGTCGCGGGTGCCCGGGGTGCGCGAGCCCACCGCGGACGACCTGGTGGTGCACCAGCAGGACATCCAGGGCGTGGTGAACGCGCTGTGGAGCGGCGGCGCGCGGGCGATCCAGATCATGGACCAGCGCATCGTGGCCACGTCCGCCGTGCGATGTGTCGGCAACACGTTGATCCTGCACGGTCGGGTGTACTCGCCGCCGTACGTGATCTCGGCGGTGGGCGACACCGGTGCCCTGCGGCGCGCCCTGGACGAGAGCAAGAGCGTGTCCAACTACACCGACTACGTCGAGGCGTTCGGACTCGGTTGGAAGGTCGAGGACAAGAAGCGCCTGGACGCACCGGGGTACACGGGCCCGCTTGGCCTGGAGTATGCGAAAGTCTCCGGGACGTGATCGACAGCGGTGAACCGAGGGGAGTCTGACGACAGTGTTGCGGACCGCGATGCGAGGCCTCGGGGAGGTCTTCATCACACTGGGCGTCGTCATCCTGCTGTTCGTCGTCTATCAGCTCTACTGGACCGGAGTACTGGCCGATCGGGCGCGCGCCGACGAGATGCACAAGCTCGACGAGGCGCGCAAGCGGACCGTGGCGGCGGCGCCCAAGAACGTGCCCGTCGCGCAGACGCCCCCGCCGGCCCCGTACGAGGACGGCGAGCCGTTCGGCACCATGTACGTGCCGCGGTTCGGGAGCGACTGGTACAAGACGATCCGGCCCGGGGTCACGCCGAAGGAGCTGCAGAAGGGCCTGGGTTGGTACAAGGGCAGCGCGCAGGCGGGCGAGGACGGCAACTTCGCGATCGCCGGGCACCGCAAGACCTACGGCGACCCGTTCCTGAACGTACCCAAGCTGCAGGTGGGCGACAAGATCGTGATCGAGGGCATCACCGAGTGGTTCGTCTACTCGATCGACAAGCCGGTCAGCCTCTCCGGTGACAAGGCGGTCCTGAAGACCATCCCCGAGGACGTGCACGTGCTCGACCCGGTGCCGGAGAAGGCCTATACGACGGCCGGGAAGTACATCACCCTGACCACCTGCGAACCTGAGTTCGGCAGCACGCACCGGTTGATCGTCTGGGGCCACCTGGAGTCGCGCACTCCGTTGGCGGCCGGCAAGCCGGCGGCGTTGCAGGGATGAGCGAGTCGAGCCGCGCGGGCGGCGAGCGAGAGAGGGCCTGGGCCTGATGTACGGCTGGATCTGGCGCACTCTGCCGGGGAACGCGTGGGTGAAGCTGTTGATCTCCCTGCTCCTGGTGTTGGCGATCGTGTACGCGCTGTTCACGTGGGTCTTCCCGTGGGCGGAACCCCTGCTGCCGTTCAGCGATGTGACGGTGGATCAGGACAGCGTCACGAACACCACCGGTCCCGGCGCGCCGCGCCCGGCCGGTGCGACCGGTGCGACCTCCCCCACGACCCTGCCGGGAGGGCTGCCCGGATGAGCGCGCGCATTCTCGTCGTGGACAACTACGACAGCTTCGTCTTCAACCTCGTGCAGTACCTCTACCAACTCGGCGCGACCTGCGAGGTGCGCCGCAACGACGCGGTGACCGTGGAAGAGGCCGAGGAGTTCGACGGCGTCCTGCTCTCGCCCGGTCCCGGGACGCCCGAGGGCGCCGGGATCTGCATGGAGATGGTTCGTCGCGAGGGCGGCCGGGTGCCGGTCTTCGGGGTGTGCCTGGGGATGCAGTCCATCGCGGCGGCGCACGGCGCTACCGTTGGCCGGGCACCCGAGCTCCTGCACGGCAAGACCAGCCCCGTGCTGCATGAGGGGTCGGGCGTCTTCGCCGGCCTGCCGTCGCCGTTCACCGCGACGCGCTATCACTCGCTCGCGGTGGACCCGGACACGATTCCGGCCGAACTGGAGGTGACCGCATGGACCGAGACCGGCGTGATCATGGGCCTGCGGCACCGCGACCGACCGGTCGAAGGCGTGCAGTTCCACCCGGAGTCGGTGCTGACGGAGTACGGCCACCGGATGCTGGCGAACTGGCTGGTGACATGCGGGGACCCGACGGCGCCGACCCGCTCGGCGGGACTGGCTCCCGTCGTCGGGCGCACGCCGCTCCCGGCCTGACCGAGCCCCCGATACCCGACGGCGGGTACGGATCGGCCGAGATCGCGCCGTACGCGCCCGGAACGTATGCGGGCGACCTGGTGGAGCCCGGCTTCGCCGCACCGCCCACAACGGCCCTTCCCGCCGTTTCCGAGCCGATTCCGGGTGGCCGCGCCGCCCGGCGGCGGGCCGCGCAGGCCCGACAGGCCGAGGCGGCGGCGGGAAACCCGCTTCCACCGCCGACCGGAAGCCCGCTGCGGCCGCCGACCGGAAATCCGCTTCGGCCGCCGATGGGTGGCCCGGTCCGGCCGCCGACGGGGCCGCCCGCGGACGCGTTCCACGGGGCTCCGGCGCCGCCCGGGGTATCGGGGCCCGGTGCGCCGAGGCACAGGGCGGTGGGGCCCGGGACGCCGGGGCCGGGAGCGTTGGGGCCCCCGGCGCCGGGGCCACGGGCCCTCGGACCGGCGGGTGGCGAGCATTCGTCGGCCGCCGCGGCCGACCCCGCCGTGTGGTTTCGGGAGGAGGCGGGAACGGCGATCGCGGGCCCGACGCCGGTTCCCGCACTCGACCCCGCGTACGACCCGTCCCTGGGTGCCACGTCCGTCCTGCCTCCCGTACCGAGCGCCGCGGCCGTGCCGAGCGCCGCGGCCGGCGGCGCGACCGTCTCCGGTGGCCGGGCGGCCCGGCGCAAGGCACAGCGGAAGAAGGGCGGCCGAGGAGCCGCCGACCGCCCGCCCGCCGGCCCGGCGGTCGCCGAGGGGGCCGGTCGGGCCGCGCGGCGCCGGGCGGCCAAGCCGTCGGTGGGCTCACGCGTGCTGACCGCCGGTGCCCGACTCGTCGGCGAACTCGCCATGACGGTGGGCGTACTGCTGGTGCTGTACGTGGTCTACCTGACCTGGTGGACGAACATCGTGGCGGCCGAGAAGGCCCGGGAGGAGGCGCAGGACATACAGCAGAGCTGGAACAACACGCCCGGTCAGGTGGTCGACCCGCGCAACCCCGGCCAATACGTCGCGCCGAACAAGGGGTTCGCGCTGATGTACATCCCGCGGATCGGGATGGAGAAGCAGGCGGTGGCCGAGGGCACCGATCGGGCCAAGGTGCTCAACAACGGCCTGGTGGGCCACTACACGGACCCGCAGACCGCGATGCCCTGGGACGCCCAGGGCAACTTCGCGGTGGCCGCGCACCGCAACGGGCACGGCGAGCCGTTCCGCTACATCAACAAGCTCAAGCCCGGCGACAAGATCGTCGTGGAGACCGCGACGACGTACTTCACGTACACCGTCGACGCCGACCTGCCGGAGACCTCGCCGCAGCACATCGAGGTGATCGACCCGATCCCGGACAAGGGCCCGTACAAGAAGGCCGGCCGCTACATCACGCTGACCACGTGCACTCCCGACGGGGCGTCCACATACCGCCTGATCGTCTGGGGACACCTGGAGGAGGAGCGGCCCCGATCGCAGGGCAAGCCGGACGCGCTGCTCCCGGCCAAGTGAGAACACGTCACATTCCGGCCTCCGGGTCCTGACCTAACTGCTTGTCTATGCCAAGCTGTCGACCCATGGGCGTTGTGCGCAAAACGATTCGCGTCGGGGCGGAACTGCTCCTGACACTCGGCCTGGTCGGGCTGCTGCTGTGTGTACACCAGCTCTACTGGACCAACTTCGAGGCCCGCGCCGAGGCCCGCAGTGAAGTGGAGCAGCTCCGCAAGGACTGGGCCAAGGCGGGCACCCCCAGCGCGCCGGAGGCACAGGAGGAGGCGCCCCAGGCGCAGCCGCCGACCGACATCCTCACCGGCCCCACCGACGTGAGCACGGACGGCGGCAAGGACGGCCAGCAGGTGCCCGGTTCGCGCGGCAGCATCCGCGGCGACACGATGGCCGTCCTGTGGATCCCCAGGCTCGGCTCGAACTGGTTCCAGCCGATCATCGAGGGCTCCAGCCTGGCATCGCTCTCGAAGGGCGTCGGCCACTACACCTACCCGCCCTACGTCGGCCCGGGCGGCGCGGGCAACTTCGGCCTCGCCGGGCACCGCAACGGCCACGGCGAGCCGTTCCGCCACCTGAACAAGCTCAGGGCGGGCGACAAGGTGGTCGTGGAGACCAAGACCCAGTGGTTCACGTACACGATCGTCAAGGGCCCGTTCATCACCAAGCCCTCCAACGGCTCGGTGCTCACCGCACGACCCCCGGACCTGGGCGGACCGGCCGGCCGCCGGCTGATCACCCTGACCACGTGCGATCCGGAGTTCACCTCGCGAAACCGAATGATCTACTGGGGCGAACTCACCGTCACCGAAGCCAAGGTCGGCAACACCAAGCCGGCCGCCCTGCGCAACTGACCCACCGAGGGCGGCCCAACCCACACCCCCACCCGACCGGGAACGACGGCCTCATCCCACGGGGCGCCACGGGCCATCGGCTGTAACATCCTCGCTCATGCTCAGGAGACGATGGCCGTGGCGTGGTGGCAGGCAGGGCGAAGCCGATTCGTCCTCGCCCGGAGACCGCCCCTTGGTCGCGCTGGTCTCGCTCGGCACACGGCCGTCCTTCCCGAGTGACCGGATACGGATGTGGCTCGTGGAGTACGTCCGCCTCCTCGGGTTGCGGTGCGACGACGTCACCATCGACGCCGGCGCCATGCCGCGAGCCGGCGAATCCGCAGCCTGGGCCGAGCAACTCGCGCCCCGACTCGACGGCGCCGATGTCGTGCTGCTCCTGCGCCCGCAAGGCCCGCCCGAGGCGTGGAAGGTCACCGACGAAATGGTGAAACTCGCCTGCGACGCGGTCCGAACACGCTGGGCGGCGAAACCCTTCGGCGAAGTCGTGTACACCCACAGACGACTCAAGGTCCTGGACGTGCCCGGCCCGCACGACGCCTGGTTCCGCTTCCGCGACAGAGGCAGCCCCTGGTATCCCCAGGACGTCGTCGCCGCGGTAGGACTACGACTCCGCACCCTCCTCGAACGCGCCTAGGCGTGTCCTCGATCCCCCGCCGAACTCCACGACGCCGGGGCCGCCGCCCCGCGTGCCTGGGCCTGCCCGGTCCGGCAGGGCGGGGGCGGTTCGATCAGCCGCTGCGGTGCGTACCGGCGGCCCACATCGGGGCGTGACGTCCGAGCACCCATGCGCGTAAGCGGGCAATAGTCTCTGTCCTGGCTTGTCGGCTTCTCTTCAGGGATCACGGATCGGCTCATCCCGGGACCGTTGGGCGACGGTCTCCGGGCGCTTCGGTTCGCGGGTCGTGGTGTCAGTCGAGCCGGTATCGGGCCCATTCCCGGGCGGTGTCGGCAAGTGCTCGTGAGTGCGGCCGTGCCCGGGCGGATCGGGTGATGAACTCCCACATCCCGGACAACTTCACGGCGAACGCGTCGATCACCCGGTCGGGCGCCTTCGCGAAAGCCGGCACGTGCATCGCCCACGCTTCGGCCGCTTCGGGCGTATGGCCTTCGTGCATGAGGCGGACAACCACGTACGCGGCATCGATCCACGCGGCACCTCGCGCCGACCACGCCCAATCGATCACGCGCACCCGATCGTCCTTGGTGAGCATGTTCGCCGGGTGCAGGTCGGAGTGAACGAGGGTGTCGCCGTCCAATGAGGCGCCACGTTCGAGCGTCACGAGCACCCCTATGTGTGCGCGTGCCCAGGGATCAAGGTCATCGGGTGACTTCGTATAGACGGCAGCCCACCCGGGGGCGGCGCCCCATCGGTCGGCGATCGAGTGCAGTGCGGCGGAGGGACACGGCGTCAACGTCTCGGCCATCGTGACGACCAGGTAGCCGATCACGTCCAGGTCGCAGGACGTCGGCGACAGCGACGGATACCGTCCGGGCACGTACTCGAACCCGAGCATGTGCCACCCGTCCTGCACCACACTCCACAGCAGCGCAGGGGCGAGCGACACGGGCAGGAACGGCGCGACGGCGGCTTCGTTGCGGTGGGTCCACGCGTACGGCCGGTCCGCACGAACCCCCTTGCAGAACACCCGGCCGTCCCGCGTCTCGAGCGTCGCCGAGAACTCCGACGACTTGCCGAACTCGGGGGCGTGCATCGAAAGCACGGGGCCGGTGTGCTGCTGGATCTTCTCCCGGACCGACTCGGGTAGTTCGGTCCAGGCATGGCGACGGGGCATGATCGATGCTCTCTCGCTTCAGGGCGGATGGGTTGAAGGGGCGCCCCCGGCGTGGACGAGGGCCGCGGGTCGCCCCCCAGGCGACTCGCAGCGCAGCTGCGAACCTGTCTCGCGGAAGTCGGCTTCACCACCAAGCCGTGCTCCTGGTCCCCATCGTGGTTTCGCGGTTCTTGGCCGCCGGCGCGGCTCCCCCTGGACCGAAGGCGGAGGCGGGAGGTGCCCCGGCGGCTTGGTACCGCGCGGCCCCGCGTGCGGGGTCGCCTTGAACACGTAGAGAAGGTTTGGACGCATCGCGCCGGCAGCCGCGGCTGTCGCCCAGGTCGATCGTCTCCGCCGTGGCTCGCCGAACGATGATGTGCCGGAAATGGAGCAGCGGGTATCCGACGTCCTCGAGGCTCGCTGGGACGGCTCGCTCTTGGCTCTCGACGCGAACGAACGGAAAACGCTCGTCGGGCTGCTTCCGCGCTTGGGGCCGGCGGCCTGATCCGGGTTTCCCCTAAATCTCCCCCAAGACGATCAAGGGCCCTTCCCCGAGACACGGGGAAGGGCCCTTGATCTGCACTTATGAGAGTGGGCCTAACAGGACTTGAACCTGTGGCCTCTTCCTTATCAGGGAAGCGCTCTAACCGTCTGAGCTATAGGCCCGCGTGCGTGCTCGAAGAGAGTACCGCACCGCTTGCCCGCCACCAAAATCCTTAGTCCTCCTCGGCCAGCGTGACCTCGATGCCTCCGGTGAAGGACGCGGTGAGGTTGTAGAGGAAGGCTCCGAGAGTGGCCAGCGCGGTCACCAGGATGACGTCGACGATGGCCACGATGCCGCTGAAGAAGAGCGTGTTCTTCAGGGACAGGAAGTGCTGGAGGTCGAAGCCGGCGTTGTTCTCCGACTGGGTCGCCTCCTTGACCGTGTCGCCCACCGAGGTGAACACGCCGAGGCCGTCCAGGACCAGCCACAGCACGCTCACCGCGACCATCAGCACCACGCCCAGTGCCAGGGACAGCAGGAAACCGACCTTCATCACCGACCACGGGTCCACCCGCGCCGCCCGCAGTCGGGCCCGCCGGGAGCGCGCGCTCGGTCGAGGCTGCGCCTCCGGCCCGACCCGCCCTTGCTGCGCCATGGACCGCCCCGCTGGGTGACCGGCCGACGGAGTCCCGCCGGCCGGGGTGCCCCGGGTCGGGCGCGGCGTGGTGATCGTGCCGCCGGCCGTCGGGCGGGCGGCGGCGGGTGTGCCGTTGACCGCGGCCGGCGGCCGCTCCGTACCCTCGCTCGCCGCAGACGCGGGAGGGAAGGGGGACGTGAACGGGGTGGGCGCCGAGGGACGCGGCGGACGTGCCGCCGCGTCCTTGGCGGGCCCGGTCCCCTTCACGGGAGGTGGTGCGACCGGCTTCGGCGGCACCGGCCCCGTGGGGGGCGGTGCCGCCTCGCTACGGCTCGTGCTGTCAGCGCGCCCGCCGGCCCGACCCCGGTCGGCGCGCTCGCCTCTCCCGCCGGCCGACTTCCGGTCTGTGCTCACGCGTCACCCTTCCTGCCCGCCGGGCGCGACCTCCCCTTCGACGGTGGAGGTCGGCTCGTGCGTGCCATCGGCCGCACCGGCTTCGGCCCCGTCGACCTCAGGGTCGATCTCGGCCTCGGGCTCAGGTTCGGCGTTACGTGCGATGCCGACAACGGCGTCGCCCTTACCCAGGTTGATCAGCTGCACACCCATCGTGTCACGTCCGGTGTGCCGGACACCCGCGGCGCGGGTACGGATCACTCCACCGCCGAGGGTGATGGCGAGGATTTCATCCGTGTCGTCCACGACGAGAGCCCCGACGAGTGAACCTCGGTCCTCGACGATCTTGGCGGCCTTGATGCCCAGGCCCCCACGTCCCTGGACGCGATACTCGTCCACACTGGTTCGCTTCGCGAAGCCGCCATCGGTGGCCGTGAACACGAAAGTACCCTCGCGCACCACGTTCATCGACAGCAGTTCGTCACCTTCGCGGAAGCTCATCCCCTTCACCCCGGATGTCGCCCGACCCATCGGCCGCAGCGTCTCGTCCGTGGCGGTGAACCGGATCGACTGCGCCTTCTTGCTCACCAGCAGCAGATCGTCGTCCGCGGAGACCAGTTCGGCGCCGATCACCTCGTCGTCGTCACCGGCCTCGTCCGAGCGCAGGTTGATCGCGATCACGCCCGCCGCGCGGTTGGTGTCGTACTCCTTGAGCGCGGTCTTCTTCACCAGACCGGCCTTGGTGGCGAGCACCAGGTACGGCGCGACCTCGTAGTCGCGCAGGTCGAGCACCTGGGCGATCTTCTCGTCCGGCTGGAACGCCAGCAGGTTGGCCACGTGCTGACCACGCGCGTCCCGACCGGTGTCCGGCAGCTCGTACGCCTTGGCCCGGTAGACCCGGCCCTTGTTGGTGAAGAACAGGATCCAGTGGTGCGTGGTGGTCACGAAGAAGTGGTCGACGATGTCGTCCTGCTTGAGCTGCGCGCCGCGCACCCCCTTGCCGCCGCGCTTCTGCGAGCGGTACAGGTCGGTCCGGGTGCGCTTGACGTAGCCGCCGCGCGTGATGGTGATGACGATGTCCTCTTCGGCGATCAGGTCCTCGATGGACATGTCACCGTCGAAGGGCACCAGCGCGCTGCGCCGGTCGTCACCGAACTTGTCGACGATCGCGGCGAGTTCCTCGCTGATGATCTGCCGTTGCCGGTCCGGCGAGGCCAGGATCGCCTGATAGTCGGTGATCTTCGCCATCAGCTCGTCGTGCTCGGCGGTGATCTTCTGGTGCTCCAGGGCGGCCAGCCGGCGAAGCTGCATCTCCAGGATCGCGTTGGCCTGGATCTCGTCGATCTCCAGGAGCCCGATCAGGCCCGTGCGCGCCTCGTCGACCGTGTTCGAGGCCCGGATCAGCGCGATGACCTCCTCGATCGCGTCCAGGGCCTTGAGCAGACCACGCAGGATGTGCGCGCGCTCCTCGGCCTTGCGCAGCCGGAAGCGGGTCCGCCGGACGATCACCTCGATCTGGTGCTCCACCCAGTTGCGGATGAAGAGGTCGATCGAGAGCGTGCGCGGGACGCCGTCCACCAGCGCGAGCATGTTCGCGCCGAACGTGTCCTGCAACTGGGTGTGCTTGTAGAGGTTGTTCAGCACGACCTTGGCCACCGCGTCGCGCTTGAGCACGATCACCAGGCGCTGGCCGGTGCGCGAGGAGGTCTCGTCGCGGACGTCGGCGATGCCGCCGATCTTGCCGTCCTTGACCAGGTCGGCGATCTTCTGCGCGAGATTGTCCGGGTTGACCTGGTACGGCAGTTCGGTGACCACCAGGCACTGCCGGTTCTGGATCTCCTCGACCTCGACCACCGCGCGCATCGTGATCGAGCCGCGGCCGGTGCGGTACGCGTCCTCGATCCCGCGTCGGCCGACCACCAGCGCGCCGCTGGGGAAGTCCGGGCCCTTGATCCGCTCGATCAGCGCGTCCTGGAGTTCCTCAGCCGATACGTCCGGGTTCTGCAGGAACCACTGCGCGCCCGACGCGACCTCGCGCAGGTTGTGCGGCGGGATGTTGGTCGCCATGCCGACCGCGATGCCCGCGGAGCCGTTGACGAGCAGGTTCGGGAAGCGCGCCGGCAGGACCGTCGGCTCCTGGTTGCGGCCGTCGTAGTTGTCCTGGAGATCGACGGTGTCCTCGTCGATGTCCCGGAGCATCTCCATGGACAACCACTTGAGCTTGCACTCGGTGTACCGCATGGCCGCGGCCGGGTCGTTGCCCGGCGAGCCGAAGTTGCCGTTGCTGTCCACCAGTGGCATCCGCATCGACCACGGCTGGGCCAACCGGACCAGCGCGTCGTAGATGGAGGTGTCGCCGTGCGGGTGGTACGTACCCATCACGTCGCCGACGACGCGGGCGCACTTGTAGAAGCCCTTCTCGGGCCGGTATCCGCCGTCGTACATCGCGTAGAGCACGCGGCGGTGCACCGGCTTGAGGCCGTCGCGCACGTCGGGCAGGGCGCGCGAGACGATCACGCTCATCGCGTAGTCGAGATAGCTGCGCTGCATCTCGGTCTCGAGCCCGACGGGCTCGATCCGCAGACCGCCGGTACTGTTCACCGCGTCCGCCGGGTCGCCTTCGGGCGCCGGGGTGTTCTCTTCGGCCATTGCTGGTCAAAGTCCTTTCGAGGTGTGGCGTGGGGCCGACTCGGGTGTGGACATCCGCGCCGCGGCGGATCCCCCCGGCTGGTCAGATGTCCAGGAACCTGACGTCCTTGGCGTTGCGCTGGATGAACGACCGGCGGGCCTCGACGTCCTCGCCCATGAGCACCGAGAACAGTTCGTCGGCCTGCGCCGCGTCGTCGAGCGTGACCTGGCCCAGGACTCGGTGGTCGATGTCCATCGTGGTCACCCGCAGCTCCTCGGCGTTCATCTCGCCGAGACCCTTGAAGCGCTGGATCGAGTCGTCCTTGGCGCGCTTGCCGGCCTGTCGGCCCAGTTCGAGCAGCGCGTCGCGCTCGCGGTCCGAGTAGGCGTACTCGAAGTCGTCCCGGCTCCACTTGATCTTGTAGAGCGGCGGGCGCGACAGGTACACATGGCCGGCCTCGACCAGCGGGCGCATGAAGCGGAACAGGAAGGTCAGCAGCAGGGTGTTGATGTGCTGACCGTCGACGTCGGCGTCCGCCATCAAAATGATCTTGTGATAGCGCAGCTTCTCGATGTCGAAGTCCTCGTGCACACCGGTGCCGAAGGCCGAGATGAGCGCTTGGACCTCGGTGTTCTGCAGGATCTTGTCGATCCTGGCCTTCTCGACGTTCAGGATCTTGCCGCGGATCGGCAGGATCGCCTGGTACATCGGGTCGCGGCCGGACTTGGCCGAACCACCGGCCGAGTCGCCCTCGACGATGAAGATCTCGCACTTGGACGGGTCGTTGCTCTGGCAGTCGCTGAGCTTGCCCGGCAGCGACGCGGTCTCCAGCAGACCCTTGCGCCGGGTCAGGTCGCGTGCCTTGCGAGCCGCCATGCGCGCGGTCGCGGCCTGGATCGACTTGCGGATGATGTCCGCGGCCTCGGCGGGGTTGCGGTCGAGCCAGTCGGTGAGGTGCTCGTGCACGACCCGCTGTACGAAGGTCTTGGCCTCGGTGTTGCCCAGCTTGTCCTTGGTCTGGCCCTCGAACTGCGGGTCGCCGAGCTTGACCGAGATGATCGCGGTCAGACCCTCGCGGATGTCCTCGCCGGCGAGGTTCTCGTCCTTCTCCTTGAGCAGCTTCTTCTCCCGCGCGTAACGGTTGATCAACGCGGTCAGCGCGGACCGGAAGCCCTCTTCGTGGGTGCCGCCGCCGTGCGTGTGGATCGTGTTGGCGAAGCTGTGCACACCCTCGGTGTACTGCGAGTTCCACTGCATCGCGACTTCCACCGAGATGGTCCGACCCTTGTCCTCGGCCTCGATGTCGATCACCGACGGGTGCACCAGCTCGCCCTTGCGCGAGTTGAGATAGCGCACGAAGTCGGCGATGCCGCCCTCGTAGTGGTACGTGACCGAGAGCTGCTCGCCCTTCTCGTCCACGTGGTCCGGGCGCTCGTCGGTGAGCGAGATGGTCAGGCCCTTGTTGAGGAAGGCCATCTCCTGGAAGCGCCGGGACAACGTCTCGAACGAGTAGACGGTCGTCTCGAAGATGTCCCCGTCGGCCCAGAAGGTGACCTGGGTGCCCGTCTCGTCGGTCGCCTCGTGCCGCTCCAGCGGCGCGGTGGGCGTGCCCAGCTTGTAGTCCTGCGTCCAGCGGTAGCCGTCGCGGCGGATGTCCACCGCCAGGCGCGAGGACAGCGCGTTGACCACGGAGACACCGACGCCGTGCAGACCGCCGGAGACCGAGTAGCCGCCGCCGCCGAACTTGCCGCCCGCGTGCAGGATGGTCAGCACGACCTCGACCGCGGGCTTCTTCTCGACCGGGTGCATGTCGACGGGGATGCCACGCCCGTTGTCGACCACCCGCACGCCGCCGTCGGCGAGGATGGTCGCCTCGATGTGCGTCGCGTGCCCCGCGAGGGCCTCGTCGACCGAGTTGTCCACCACCTCGTAGACCAGGTGGTGCAGGCCGCGCTCACCGGTGGAACCGATGTACATGCCCGGGCGCTTCCGGACCGCGTCCAAGCCCTCCAGGACCTGGATGTCACTCGCGCCGTACGACGCCGAGTTGCTCGCGGCAGAGGTTTCCGGCGAGCCGGCCACGTCATTCTCCTTGGGGTTGCCGGAATCGGCCACGAAGCGCCCTTTCTGGCACAGCACGGCTCCCTGCCCGGGAGCAGGATCGGCAGGGAGCGTCGGACGACCGGCCGGCCGGCCCGACACGCCCCCGGGCACGGAGCCGCGGAAGTCGAAACAGGATCCGCATGAGCGGTATTGCTGGTTCAGTCTACCGGTCGGGGCGACACAAAGATGGGTTCCCAAGGGGCCTGTGTCCGCGTGTGGCGCCCTGATGTGCCCTGTCGCATGTCCCCCTACTTGCCCCGGGGTCCCGAATCGCTCTCATGCCTGTCCACGCGGCGCGACCGACTCGGACGGTAACAGCGTGTCAGACCGGTATGACACCGGACACATCGCCCCGGTCGGCGGCGGTCATGGGCGCCGCGGCCCGCCCACGGGCGGGCGCGAGCCCGATCACCCATGGCCGAAAACCGACTAGGGCTGCGCGCGCCACTGTCCCCGGCGGCGTTCCTGCGCCGGTCCCAGGACCCGGATGAACGTGACGGTGCCATCGCCGAGTTCCTGGTTGAGCCGGGCCAGCAGTTTCGGCGCGAGCCACCGCACGTGGGTCGCGTAGTTGTCGGATTCGGCGCGAACGACCAGTTCGCCGTCCTCGAAGCGCTCCGGGCGGCAGTTTGCCGCCAGCGCCGGTCCGACGATTTCCGGCCAGCGCTGCAGGACACCGTGCACCGCCGCCGGGGTCTGCCAGCCGCGCTCGGTGACCAGGCGCCCCATG
Organism: Embleya sp. NPDC127516; assembly: GCF_044765325.1. Taxonomy (NCBI): domain Bacteria; kingdom Bacillati; phylum Actinomycetota; class Actinomycetes; order Kitasatosporales; family Streptomycetaceae; genus Embleya; species Embleya sp. NPDC127516. Next base: position 167,006 of record NZ_JBIWJT010000013.1, read on the forward strand.
ATCTGCCGCAGCGGCTGGGGGTCGCGATCGTCGGGACCGGAACCACTGCGTTTCAAGCCACGTCGGGCCTGTGCCTGGTCCTGTCGAACGTCGTGGCGGGTCCGCGCCTGGGCCCGGGCCTGAGTCAGCGCCGCGCGGGCCAGGTCGATCCCGCGAGTCGGCTCGGCGGGCGGCTGCTCGGCCCGCCCGGGGCCGCCGGCGGGCGGGATGTGGGCCTCGTCACTCATCCCCGACCCTCCGAACCTCGCCCGCGGCGACGTCGTAGCGCGCGCCCGAGAGCGCGGCCGGCACGTCCTCGGCCACGGCGGCCGTGACCAACACCTGCTCGCCGTGCGCGACCATCTCCGCGAGCCGCGCCCGCCGCGTGACGTCGAGCTCGGCGAACACGTCGTCGAGCACCAGAACCGGCTCGCCGCCGTCCGCGCGCAGCAGTTCGTAGGAGCCCAGCCGCAGCGCCAGCGCGTACGACCAGGACTCGCCGTGGCTGGCGTAGCCCTTGGCGGGCAGCGGGCCCAGGCGCAGGACGAGATCGTCGCGGTGCGGGCCGATCAGCGTCTGGCCGCGCTCCACCTCCGCCGCCCGGCCCGCCGCGATCGCCGCCGTGAGCACCGCGTGCACGCCGGCCCGGTCGGTGGGCAGCGGATCCTCCGACATCGAACTGCGGTAGTCCAGGACGATCGGTCCACCGCCTGTGGACAACGCGTCGTAGGCCTTGTCCACTAGCGGTTGCAGCGCGGCGACCAGATCGAGCCGGGCACAGGTGAGTTCGGCGCCGGTCGCGGCCAGGTGCTCGTCCCACACGTCCAGCGTGCTCAACGCTCCGCTGCGACCGCCGCCCGCCCGCCGGGCCAGGGCCGCGGTGCGCAGCAGCGTGTTGCGCTGCTTGAGCACCCGGTCGTAGTCCTGGCGCACGCCGAGCAGGCGCGGGGTGCGCGCGGTCAGCAACTCGTCCAGGAACCTGCGGCGTTCGCCCGGGTCGCCCTTGACCAGCGCCAGGTCCTCCGGCGCGAACAGCACGGTGCGCAGCAGGCCGAGCAGGTCGCGAGGCCTGGTCGCGGCCGAGCGGTTGATCCGGGCGCGGTTGGCCTTGCCGGGATTGATCTCCAACTCGGCCAGCGCGCTGCGGCCGTCCTCGCGGACGATGCTGGCCCGTACGTACGCCCGCTCGGCGCCGAGCCGGACCAGGGGCGCGTCGGAGGCGACCCGGTGGCTGCCGAGGGTGGCCAGGTATCCGATCGCCTCGACGAGGTTCGTCTTGCCCTGGCCGTTGGGCCCCACGAACGCGGTCACGCCCGGTTCGAGGGGAACCTCGACCCGGGCGTACGACCGGTAGTCGACGAGTGAAAGGTGCGCTACATGCATGGGCGGGCGGGCCGGCGATCAGCCCGCGTCGGCCTCCTTCGGCGGCGAGGTGTCGGCACCCGGGGCGTCGGCCCCCTTGTGCGTCGACGCGGCGGTGACCGCGTGGCCACCGAACTGGTTGCGCAGCGCCGCGACCATCTTCATCTGCGGCGAGTCGTCCTGACGGGAGGCGAACCGGGCGAACAGCGACGCGGTGATCGCGGGCAGCGGGACCGCGTGGTCGATCGCCGCCTCCACGGTCCAGCGACCCTCGCCGGAGTCCTCCGCGTAGCCGCGCAGGCCCTCCAGGTGCTCGTCGTCGTCCATCGCGCGCACGGCCAGGTCGAGCAGCCACGAGCGGATGACCGTGCCCTCCTGCCAACTGCGGAACACCTCCCGCACGTCGGTGACCACGTCGGCCGCCTCCAGCAGTTCCCAGCCCTCGGCATAGGCCTGCATCAGCGCGTACTCGATGCCGTTGTGCACCATCTTCGCGAAGTGCCCGGCGCCGACCTTGCCCGCGTGCACGAAGCCCGCCGGACCCTCGGGCTTGAGCGCGTCGAAGATCGGCTGGACCTTCGCGATGTTCGCGGCGTCGCCGCCGCACATCAGCGCGTAGCCGTTGTCGCGACCCCAAACGCCGCCGGAGACACCGCAGTCGACGAAACCGATGTTCTTCGCCGCCAGCGCCTCGGCGTGCTTGATGTCGTCCGTCCAGCGGGAGTTGCCGCCGTCGACGACCACGTCACCGGGGGACAGCAGTTCGCCGAGCTCGTCGACCGTGGCCTGGGTGGCCGCACCCGCCGGCACCATCACCCACACCACGCGCGGCTCGGGGAGCGCGTCCACAAGTTCCTTGAGGCTGTGCACATCCGCGACGTCCGGGTTGCGGTCGTAGCCCACGACCGTGTGGCCCGCGCGCCGCAGACGCTCGCGCATGTTGCCACCCATCTTGCCGAGGCCGACGAGTCCGAGCTGCATCCTGAAATCCTTCGTTCGCTGCTGCGATGCCGGGTGGGGCACCACCGAGGCCGCTTCCACACCCCTTGTGGGGGCTTTTCACCGCGTCGACGGTACGCGGGTAGCGGTTGCCCGTGCTGCTGCGGGGTCATGCACGGTGGTCGCGGCCGAACCCGGGTGTGGATCGTGCCCGGTTCGGCCGCGGCCCGGCGTCAGCCGGACAGGCGCACCGGCATGATCAGGTAGCGGTACTCGTCGGTGGCCTCGGCCTCGACGTCCGGCTTGCCGGTCATCACGGCCGGCTTGGTGGACGTGGTGAAGGAGATCTGGGCGACCGGGGAGCCGATCGCGCTGAGCCCTTCGAGCAGGAACGTCGGGTTGAAGGCGATCGAGATCTCCTCGCCCTCCAGCGTCGCGTCGATCGCCTCGGAGGCCTGCGCCTCGTCGCCGGAGCCGGCTTCGAGCACCAGCCGACCGTCGGAAAACGACAACCGCACGGGGGTGTTGCGCTCGGCGACCAGGGACACGCGCTTGACGGCGTCCACGAACGGGGCGGTCTCCACCGTCGCGACGGTCTCCGACTGCTCCGGGAACAGCGCCCGGTACTTGGGGAATTCGCCTTCGAGCAACCGCGTGGTGGTGCGTCGACCGGCTCCCTCGAAGCCGATCATGCCCTCGCCGATCTTGTCCCCGGAGAGCGCGATCTGCACGCTGTCGCCCTGGGTCAGCGACTTGGCGGTGTCGTTGAGGGTCTTGGCGGGCACCAGGGCGACCGCCGAGGAGAGGCCGTCGGCCTCGGGCTTCCAGTGGAACTGGCGGACCGCGAGCCGGTATCGGTCGGTGGCGGCGAGGGTGACCAGGTCGCCCTCGATCTCGACCCGGACGCCGGTCAGCATCGGCAGCGTGTCGTCGCGGCCGGCCGCGATGGCCACCTGGGCCACGGCGGCGGCGAACACGTCCCCCTCGACCGTCCCGGCGGCGGTGGGCATCTCCGGCAGCGCCGGGTAGTCCTCCACAGGCAGGGTGGGCAGGGTGAATCGGGCGCTGCCGCAGACCACGGTCACCTTGGAGCCGTCGGTGGACACCTCGACGGGGCGGTTCGGCAGGCTCTTGGAGATGTCGGCGAGCAGTCGCCCGGACACCAGCACCCGGCCCGGTTCGTCGATCTCGGCCTCGACGCCGCCTCGGGCGGAGACCTCGTAGTCGAAGCTGGACAGCGTCAGTCGCTGGTCCGCCGCTTCCAGGAGCAATCCGGCGAGGACGGGAACCGCCGGCCGCGCCGGGAGACTCCGCGCGGTCCACGCCACCGCATCAGCGAGAACGTCACGCTCGACCCGGAACTTCACCGGTTCACCGCCTCCTGCCGTTACCGGCCGTCTGTCTGTCGTCTGTCTGCCGTTCGTTGGTTCGGCATCGGTGCCGGGCCGTCGGGGCCTACCACCGGGACACAGTCTGACGCACCGGGCCGACAGCCCGCGCAGCCCCCGGCAAACCCGCAGTCCACAGATTCGGGCCGACCCGACCGTTTTCCGTGGATCTCTCTTGAACTCCGTGTGGTCGTAGTAGTAGGGGGTGTGGATACCGTGGATAACCGGTATATGCACAGGTCAGAGGCTGTTTTTTGTCCACTTCGAGGTGTGGGTGGACCAGTGGATAAACCCCCTGTGTCTGTGGATGCCCGAATTGGCTCCACAGGCCGTCCCCAGCCGTACCCGTACTTGTCCCCAGTCAATCCCCAGGTTGAGGGCCACTTGTCCCCACCCTCTGCGGACGCCGCTCGGCACGGGATTCACCGTAAGGGGTGAAACCGGCCCGACTGTGGACAGATCCGTGGACAACCTGGGGACAAGCTCGGAATTTCGGTGGACGGGACGTGGACAACCAGACAACACAGCGGTGGACGACGCGCGAAGGAAAAGTTATCCACAGTCTGTGGAGGAATCCGCTCCACATCACCACAGGAACCTGACCTGCCGGCTCGCCGGCGTTTTCCCCAGGATCCCGGAGCCATTGTGGGGAACTCGACGGCAAACGCGTCATCCCCATGGTGTGGACGCCCAAGTCGGCGCCGATCGGTGGATAACTCGGCCTCCGTGGAGACGATGAGACGAAGGTCACATCGGACATGCGAAGGCCGGCGGCCCCGAAGGGGAACGCCGGCCGGTACGAAGCGGTCTCGAGACGCCGAATCAGCTCTTGATGCGGTTCGTCAACTCGGTCACCTGGTTGTAGATCGAGCGCCGCTCGGCCATCAACGAGCGGATCTTGCGGTCCGCGTGCATCACGGTCGTGTGGTCGCGCCCGCCGAACTGGGCCCCGATCTTGGGCAGCGACAGGTCGGTCAGCTCACGGCACAGATACATCGCGATCTGGCGCGCGGTGACCAGCACCCGGCTGCGCGAGGTGCCGCACAGGTCCTCGACGGACAGGCCGAAGTAGGCGGCGGTGTGCGCCATGATCGTGGTCGCCGTGATCTCCGGCCCCGCGCTGTCCGGGATCAGGTCCTTGAGCACGATCTCGGTGAGCTGCAGGTCCACCGGCTGGCGGTTCAGGCTGGCGAACGCGGTCACCCGGATCAGCGCGCCCTCCAACTCGCGGATGTTCCGGGAGATCTTGCTGGCGATGTACTCCAGTACGTCCGGCGGCGCGTTGAGCCCCTCCTGGATGGCCTTCTTGCGCAGGATCGCGATCCGGGTCTCCAACTCGGGCGGCTGCACGTCGGTCAACAACCCCCACTCGAACCGGTTGCGCAGTCGGTCCTCCAGCGTGACGAGCTGCTTGGGCGGCCGGTCCGAGGAGATGACGATCTGCTTGTTCGCGTTGTGCAGCGTGTTGAAGGTGTGGAAGAACTCCTCCTGCGTCTGTTCCTTGGTCTCCAGGAACTGGATGTCGTCCACAAGCAGCACATCGACATCGCGGTAACGCCGGCGGAAGCCGTCGGCCTTGCCGTCGCGGATCGAGTTGATGAATTCGTTGGTGAACTCCTCGGAGCTCACGTAGCGCACCCGGGTGCCCGGATACAGACTCTTCGCGTAGTGCCCGATCGCGTGCAGCAGGTGGGTCTTGCCCAGGCCCGACTCGCCGTAGATGAACAGCGGGTTGTACGCCTTCGCGGGCGCCTCGGCCACCGCCACCGCCGCCGCGTGTGCGAACCGGTTGCTGGACCCGATGACGAACGTCTCGAACAGGTACTTGGGGTTCAGCCGCGCGGCGGGTTCGTGTTCGACCACGCCGTGCTCGCGCCCGGTTCCGGGCCGGGCCAGCCGCAGCGGTCGCCCGCCGGGCACGTCGGCCGGTGGTACGGGCGGTGCCTGGTGGGGCGGCTGGGACTGCTGGGGCGGCTGCGAGGCGCCCGGCGGCTGCTCTCTGTCGCCGGATTGATGTGTCGAATTATCCACAAAGCTGTGGACGGACGGTGTGGAAAAGCCGGGCGGTCCGAACAGGTCCTCGCGATCCGCGAAGAGCGTTCCGTCGGACGGCGGAATTCCCGGATGATCCGAGGGGGCGCTCGGGCTGCCTCCGTACCCGTATTGATCACGAGAATCCCGCGGGTCGCGCGCGTCGCGCGGATCGCGGGTGTCCCGGGGCTCACGCGGCTCGCGGGGATCACGAAGATCCCGCTGCTCACGGCCGTCCCGACCGTCCCGGGGATCGCGCTGCTCGCGCGGGTCACGCTGATCCCGGTACGGTCCCGGCGCGTAGCGCTCGTGCGGGTAGTCCTGCTGGTACTGCGGCTCGGCGTACGGATCACGGTCCTGGCGATACGCCTGCTGGCCGTAAGGCTCCTGGGGGTAACCGTCGCGGCCGTAGCGGTCGCCGCCATAGGAGGAGCGTCCGTACGGGCCGGGGTTGTAGTCGTCGTGCCGGGGCGAGCGGTCGTGCCGCTCGGGCACCGGCTCGGGTTCGCCGGCTCCCGGCTCGACGCTGACCGCGAACCGGATCGGCCGGCCGAAACCGTGGCTCAACGCGTCCGTGACCACCTGGCGGAGCCGGGTCTCCAATACTTCCTTGGCGAACTCGTTCGGCACCGCCAGCAGCGCGGTGTCGGAGAAGAGGGTCAGCGGCTGCGTCCGCTGGAGCCATCCTTTGTCCTTGGCCGTGACCGAGTCGTCGGTGGCCAGTCGTTCCAGGAACCGTGCCCAGACTGCGGCGAGGTCGCTGGTGATGTCAGCCACAGTGCACGCTCTTTCATTGCATCGACGCAGGTCTCGGGAGGGCTCCCAGTGTCCCGGACCCCGGGAGCGAGCGCTCCGGTCCGACCCACCTGTTCACGGTAGTGGCGCCCGGTAACCTGCTCAACCCGTTGTCCACAGCCTGTGTACAGCCTGCTCGATACTGTGTTTTCGCAGGTGGGCGACGTGCCCCGGATCCCCCATTTGACCCCGTCGCCTATTGGTACGTACCGTGGGCCGGTCTAGTTGTCTGACGACCGCTGCCGCATGTCCGAGATCATGTCGATGCGGACGTACGGTGGTGGCCGGCGGTCTTTTCTGCCGGCCCACGATTCAAATCCTGGAGCCCCCGAGTGAGCAAGCGCACCTTCCAGCCGAACAACCGTCGCCGGGCGAAGACCCACGGGTTCCGGCTGCGCATGCGCACCCGTGCCGGTCGCGCCATCCTTGCTGCCCGTCGCCGCAAGGGCCGCGCGGAGCTTTCCGCCTGAGTTCGCGGATCTCTCCGTGCTGCCTGCCGATAACCGGCTGAGGCGGCGCGAGGACTTCGCGATCGCGGTTCGCCGCGGGCGTCGAGCCGGCCGTCCGAACCTGGTCGTCCACCTGCATCGCCAGGAGACGAGTGGGCTCGTGACGTCCGAACGCACCCCGGTGACCGCACGGCCGTCCGAGCCGGACACCCTGCGCCAATCTGTGGCAGAGGACCCGCACGCGGATGTGGAGCACGCTCCACCACCGCGTGCGGGTTTCGTCGTGAGCAAGGCTGTCGGCCCCGCGGTTGTCCGTAACGTCGTCAAGCGTCGGCTACGCCACCTCATACGCGATCGGATGGCCCTGCTCCCGGCAGGTAGCCTGGTCGTGGTACGGGCATTGCCACCTGCTGCCCAGGCGGAGCACTCCGCCCTGGCACGGGATCTGGACGCAGCGTTCGACCGGCTTCTGGGCCGGGCCGGGCGCCCTGTCGCGGTTCGCACGGACGGACCCGCGGCCAAGCCGGGAGCGACGGCGTGAAGTACCTGTTCATGGGGTTCATTCGGGTCTATCAGTGGACGATCAGCCCGATGCTGGGGCCGGTGTGTCGCTTCTACCCGTCGTGCTCGCATTATGGGTATGAGGCGATGTCCGTCCATGGCGCGTTCAAGGGCACCTACCTCACCGTGTGGCGCATCCTGCGCTGCAACCCCTGGAACTCTGGCGGTGTCGATCCTGTGCCGCCGCGCACACGCCGACCGTGGCGACTCCCCGAACGGAAGTCGCGCTCGGAGTCGGAGCCGCACGAGCGGCAGCAGACGTCCAGCACCGGCCGTACCGAGCCCGCGCCCGGTGCGAACACCACCGCCCGAGGAGCTTGACCGTGGGGATTCTTAACCCCCTATATACCGCCGTATCCTGGATCATCGTCCAATTCCACTCGTTGTTCAGCCCGATCTTCGGCAAGGACAGCGGTTGGTCCTGGGGCTTGTCCATCGTCTGCCTCGTGGTCGTCATCCGGATCTGCCTGATCCCGCTCTTCGTGAAGCAGATCAAGGCAACCCGCGGACTCCAGGCGCTGCAGCCGCGGATCAAGGAGGTCCAGAAGCGGTACAAGGACGACCGTGAGCGTCAGTCCCAGGAAATGATGAAGCTCTACAAGGAGACGGGTACCAACCCGCTCTCGAGCTGCCTTCCGATCCTGGTCCAGTCGCCGTTCTTCTTCGCCCTGTTCCACGTACTGCAGCGGATCTCGCAGAACCGCACGGTCGGTGTGATCGACCGTGACCTGGTGAACAGCGCGCAGCAGGCGCACATCTTCGGTGCGCCGATCGCCGCCAAGTTCACCGACTCGGCGGCTAAGATCGCCGGCCTCGGGGCCGACCTGACCACCGTGCGCATCGTCACCATCGTGATGATCGTGCTGATGTCCGGGTCGCAGTTCTTCACTCAGCGCCAGCTGATGACGAAGAACACCGACCCCGCTTCGCTCGTGGGCAACCCGTTCGCGAAGCAGCAGAAGCTGATGATGTACGCGTTCCCGATCATGTTCGCGGTCTTCGGCATCAACTTCCCGGTCGGTGTGCTCGTCTACTGGCTGACCACCAACGTGTGGACGATGGGCCAGCAGCTCTTCGTGATCAACCGCAACCCCACCCCGGGCAGCCCGGCGTTCAAGGTGCGGCAGGAGAAGCTCGCGGAGAAGGCGCGCAAGCAGGGCAAGGTGCTGCTTCCCGACGGCAAGGTGATGGACGCCGCCGAGTACGAGGCCCAGCAGGCCGAGCTCAAGGCCCAGGCCGCCCGGCGCCAGCAGCCCACCAGGCTCACCAAGTCGCAGCGCAAGGCCCGGGCTCGGGAGGACGCGGAAGCGGCGGGCAAGGACGCCGAGGAGACCTCGGAAGCCGGTACCGCGGCGAGCAACGGCACCGCCCGGTCGAACGGCTCGGTCAAGGGCTCGACCGCGCGGACCCCGCACTCCGGTGCGCGTAACGCCGGCCCGCGCAAGCAGACCCAGAGCCGGAAGCATCCGAGGAAGAAGTGACCACCCTCGAAGGGCCGGCCGCCGCCCACCCCAACGACTCGCTCACTCGTCCACAAAGGAGTTCCCCTGTGACGGAAGGCACGACCCCCGCCGTCGACTCACCCGCCGCCTCGCGTCGGATCACGCTCACCGCGGAGGAGATCAGCCGTCTGGAGCAGGAGGGCGAGATCGCCGCGGACTACCTGGAGGCCCTGCTCGACATCGCCGACCTCGACGGCGACATCGACATGGACGTCGAGGGCGGGCGCGCGTCGGTCTCGGTGATCGCCGGGGACGAGAGCGAATCCTCCGGCGCAGACCTCAAGCGTCTGGTCGGCCGCGACGGTGAGGTCCTGGAGGCTCTCCAGGAGCTGACCCGGCTGGCGGTTCACCGGGAGACCGGCGAGCGCAGCCGGCTGATGCTCGACGTGGACGGGTTCCGTGCCGCCAAGCGGGCGAACCTGGCGGAGATCGCCACCGAGGCGGTGGCAGAGGTCAAGGCTGCGGGTACCTCTCTCAAGCTCAAGCCGATGACCCCGTTCGAGCGCAAGGTCGTGCACGACACCGTCGCGGAGGCCGGACTGCGCAGCGAGTCGGAGGGCGAGGAGCCCAATCGCTGCGTCGTCGTCCTGCCCGCCTGATCGGGTCCACGGATCCGTTTCCGCAAACCGTCGCGCCGGCCCCACCTGCATCACAGGTGGGGCCGGCGCCGTTCCTGGGATGATGTTCCACGTGAAACGTCAGGACGACACGACCCCCGATCCGCCGGTGGACGAGCGCGCGCCCGAGGCGCCGGAGGCGGCAGGCCGCCTCTTCGGTGCCAACCTGGACCGCGCGATTCGCTATGCCGATCTGCTGGCCGGGCCCGGTGTACGCCGGGGCATGGTCGGCCCACGCGAAGTCGGCCGGCTCTGGGAGCGGCACCTGCTCAACTGCGGGGTGGTCGCCGAATTGATCGCGGAGAACGCGATCGTGCACGACGTCGGTTCGGGCGGTGGCCTGCCGGGCATCCCGCTCGCGCTGGTCCGACCGGACCTGCGGATCACCCTCGTCGAGCCGTTGTTGCGGCGCACCACGTTCCTCGACGAGGTGGTCGAGGAACTCGGCCTGGACAACGTCGAGGTGTTGCGCGGCCGCGCCGAGGAACTGCGCGGCCGTACCGCCGCCGACGTGGTCACCGCGCGCGCCGTCGCGCCGTTGGCCAAGCTGGCCGGGTGGGGGCTGCCGCTGCTCGGTTCGGGCGGCGAGATGCTCGCACTCAAGGGCGACTCGGCGGCCGAGGAACTGTTGGAGTCCGAGGCGGACCTGCGCAAGCTCGGCGCGGTCTCGTGGCGGGTCGAGCACGCCGGGGCCGGGATCGTCGATCCGCTGACCACCGTCGTGCGGGTGCGGATCGGCACCGTGTCGGCCAAGGAGTCCAAGACGACGAAGGCGCGGCGGGCCGCGAAGACGACCAGGCGGCGTCCCGGGAAGTAGTCCGTCCCCGGGTTGGGCCGGACGGCTGAAACGCCGTTCCTGCCCGCTCGGGGTGTGTCGTGAGCGTGCTCCCACCGCGATACCCGAGATCGTGTTTCACGTGAAACGCCTTCCGTGGAAACGCTTCTACTCACCTGAGGCGCGCCGGAACGTGACACCCTCTGAGGGTGCCGCCGCAGTGCGTGGTCATTCCGTCGGCCCGAGTTCCCATGTCGCCGCGGCAGGAGAGGAGAGTGGACCGTTGCCGTCCGAGTACCCGACAGCCTCGATGCCGGCGCCCCGAGTGGGTGCCCCCATCGACGTTTCACGTGAAACAGAGGCGCCCGGTATCGAAGACACACCCATCGCCCGAGCGGCCAGACAGGCCGTCGAGACGATGGGCCGTGCTTCGGAGGGGCTTCCCCGCCCGGAGCGCACCCGGGTCATGGTGGTCGCGAACCAGAAGGGTGGCGTCGGCAAGACCACGTCGACCGTGAACCTCGCGGCGGCGCTGGCCATGCACGGTGCCCGTGTCCTGGTGATAGACCTCGACCCGCAGGGCAACGCCTCCACCGCGCTCGGGGTGGACCATCACGCGGGCACGCCGTCGATCTACGAGGTGCTGGTCGAGGGCCGCGACCTGGCCGAGGTCGTCCAGCCCGTGCGCGACGTCGAGGGCCTGTTCTGTGCGCCGGCCACGATCGACCTCGCCGGCGCCGAGATCGAACTCGTCTCGCTGGTCGCTCGGGAGAGCCGGCTGCAACGCGCGATCGCGGCGTACGAGCAGCCGTTGGACTACATCCTGATCGACTGCCCGCCGTCGCTCGGCCTGTTGACCGTGAACGCGCTCGTGGCCGGTGCCGAGGTGGTCATCCCGATCCAGTGCGAGTACTACGCGCTGGAGGGCCTCGGGCAGTTGTTGCGGAACGTGGAACTGGTCCGGGCGCACCTGAACCCGAACCTGGCGGTGTCGACGATCCTGCTCACCATGTACGACGCCCGGACGCGGCTGGCCTCCCAGGTGGCCCAGGAGGTGCGCGACCACTTCCCGGACGAGGTGTTGCCCACCGCGATTCCGCGTTCGGTGCGCATCTCCGAGGCACCCAGCTACGGGCAGACCGTGATGACCTACGACCCGGGTTCCACCGGGGCGTTGTCGTATCTTGAAGCGGCTCGGGAGATGGCGCTGCGCGGCGTGGCGAAGGCGAAGGAGGAAGTATGAGCGGGCAACGCAGGGGATTGGGCAAGGGGCTCGGATCGCTCATCCCCCCTCGACCGTTGCAGCCCTCGTCCTCCGCTGCGGCGACCCTGCGCAAGATGGCGGAGATAGCGACGGACGAGTCGGCGCTGTCGCCGACGTCGGTCCCGGTGCAGGATTCACCGAAGACCGAACCCGCGCCCGCCGCCGCGCTGTACGCCGAGTTGTTGCTCGATCTGATCGTGCCGAACTCCCGCCAGCCGCGTGAGGTGTTCCACGAGGACGCGATGGCCGAGCTGGTCCAGTCGATCCGGGAAGTGGGCGTCCTCCAGCCGGTCGTGGTTCGGGCGACCGCCGAGGGCACCTACGAGCTGGTGATGGGCGAGCGGCGGTGGCGGGCCTGCCGCAAGGCCGGGCTGACCCACATCCCGGCGATCGTCCGGGTGACCGACGACGACAAGCTGCTGCTCGACGCGCTTCTGGAGAACCTGCACCGCTCCGAGCTCAACCCGCTGGAAGAGGCGCTGGCCTACCAGCAGTTGTTGGAGGAGTTCGACTGCAAGCAGGAGGAGCTGGCCGACCGGATCGGTCGCTCGCGTCCGCATCTGACCAACACGATGCGGCTGTTGAAGTTGCCGGTGGAGGTCCGCTCCAAGGTCGCGGCCGGCACGTTGCTCGCCGGTCACGCGCGGGCGTTGTTGGCGCTGGAGGATCGACCCGACGAACTGACCAAGCTTGCCAAGCGGATCATCGCCGAGGGCATGACCGTGCGGACGGTCGAGGAGATCGCCCGCTCGATCAACAACGAGGGTCCGGCCAAGTCCAAGGCGCACAAGCCGCGTGCCGGTCGGATCGTCGCGCCCGCGTTGAACCATCTCGCGGACCGGCTCAAGAACCGCTTCGAGACGGAGGTGAAGGTCGTCCTCGGGCAGAAGAAGGGGAAGATCGTCGTCGAGTTCGCCTCGATCGAGGACCTGGAGCGCATCCTCGCCTCGATGGCACCCGGCGAGGGCGACCACTTCGCCAAGCGGCTGTCCGAGCCGGAACTGCCCGGTCAGACCGGGCCCGTTCGGGCCGGCGCGGCTTCGGCGGACGCGGCGGACGTGGACGCGGTGGCGGTGACGCCGGTGGACGTGGACCCGGTGGACGTGGACCCGGAGGACGCGGACCGGGAGGCGGATTCGACGTCCGCAGCCGGCACGGAAACCTCGTTGCTCGTCCCGTAGTCGGCAAAGGAACGCGGGAAGGGGCCCTCGGTCGTTGACCGAGGGCCCCTTCCTTGCTTGTGTTTCACGTGAAACGTGTCGTCCGGCCCGCCGTGCGCGGTGTCACTGTTCGCGCCGCGTTTCACGTGAAACGCGGCACCACCCGTGGAGGGGCGATGAGATCGATGCGCTGGGTCGTCGCAGGTCTCGGAGTGGGTGCCGTCGGCGGATTCGTCGGCGGGCTGCTCGCCGGGTCGCCGCGTCCGCGAGGGCCGGTCCCGACGCCGTGGACGCCGGACGGGCCCGTGATCCCGGTCCACGCGCTGCCGCGGGGTTCACGCCGGCCGGTGGATCCGGTCGTACCCGAGGACCCGACGTGCGATCGGGCGAAGGCCGATCGGCTCAGGTGAAGACGGGCAGCCGCAACATCCCCGTGGGGACGTCCTCCTCCGGCGGCAGGTAGAGCCGCTGGAGCGCCACCACCACCGACTCGGCGGCGTGGTCGCGGAATTCCGACGAGGCCAGTCGGGCCGCGTCCTCCGCGTTGGTGAGGTAGCCCACCTCGATCCGTACGGCGGGCATCCTGGTGCGCCGCAGCAGCGTCCACGCCTTCCCGTGCGTGCGGCCGTCCACCATGCCGGTGCGCGCCACGAGTTCGCGCTGGACCAGGCTCGCGAAGTGCTCCCCGGTCGGCGAGCGCCGCCCGTACCGGTCGCTGCCGCTGCCGTAGTAGTACGAGGAGACGCCCGCGGCGCGCGGACTCTCGTTGCGGTCCGCGTGCAGGGATATGACCAGGTCCGCGTCCGTGGCGTTGGCGAAGGCCGCGCGATCCTCCTCGCCGATGCCGTCGGAGTCCAGGCCTCGGGTGAGGTACGCCTGCACGCCCAGGGCGGACAGCCGGCCCTCCAGCCGCCGGGCGAGGTCCCAGACGATCTCGGCCTCGGTCAGCCCGTGCGCCGTCACGCCCTGATCCGTGCCGCCGTGGCCCGGGTCGATGACCACGGTCTTGCCGGCCAGCGAGGGGCCGGAGCGGTGCAGCAGCTCCGACTCGCGCATCGCGTGCGGTTGGCCGCCGACGACCGTGCGCGCGAGCCGGTCGAGGGCTCGGAACGTGGCCGGTCCGCACGTACCGTCCGCGCCGAGTCCGTAGTTGCGCTGGAATTCGCGCAGGGCGCGCTCGGTGGCCGGGCCCAGGATGCCGTCCACCCGGCCGCAGTCGAAGCCCATGTCGAGCAGTCGCTGTTGCAGGGTGGCCACGTCGTCCCCGACCGTCGGGTGACCGATCGAGTAGGACAACATGCGGTCGCCCAGGCGCCACCGTGCCTCGTCGAGGTGACGGTAGGTCTCCGGGCCGACGACGCCGTCCACGGTCATCGCGCGCTGCTGCTGGAAATGCCGGACGGCCAGGTCCACGGAATCGTCGAACACCGCGTCCGCGTAGCCGCCGTGGCCGTCCGTGTCGCCGGTGCCGTGGACGGCGTGGGCACCGGCGGGCAGGAGGCCGAGCAGCACCAGTTTGGACCTGATCTCGGCCACTGCGGGGCCGGTGTCACCGCGTCGGTACCGCCGCTGCATGGTCATGGAAAGGAGTCCTCCCGAGTTTTGACGCAACACTCGATCGTACGCGCGCATTCGGCCGTTCCCGTACCGGAGCGGGGCTCTCGGGGCCCGGATTCCGGCTCGAGCGGGCGGGGTGTGCGGCTCGCGTTCGCCGCCCACCCGCCGGTCGACGGTACGCCCTGACACGCACGAGGGGCGCTTCCCGGTTCCGGGAAGCGCCCCTCGTGTGCCGTGCGGCCGGTGCGTGGAACGCGTCGGCTCAGACGTACTCGGCAAGCTCCTTGAGCAGCATCGACTTCGGCTTCGCGCCGACGATCGTCTTGACGATCTCGCCGCCCTTGAACACGTGCAGGGTCGGGATCGACATCACGCCGTAGCGGGTGGTGATCTCCGGGTTCTGGTCGATGTTCAGCTTCGCGACGGTGAGCTTGTCGGCGTTCTCCTCCGCGATCTGCTCCAGGGCGGGGGCGATCTGGCGGCACGGGCCGCACCACTCGGCCCAGAAGTCGACGAGCACGGCCTTGTCGCTCATCAGGACGTCGGTGTCGAAGGTCTTGTCGGTGACGGTGGTGGTGGCCCCGGCCATGGTTGCTCCTCGGTGTGCTCGGGTGGCGGTCTGCTCGGGTGGCTTGTGCTCGACTGCGGGAAGGCGGAACGAAAACCGCCGGACGGGTGTGCCTCAGGCGTCGTCGGCGAGCGAGGCGAGGTAGCGCTCGGCGTCGAGGGCGGCGGCACATCCGGTGCCGGCCGCGGTGATCGCCTGTCGGTAGGTGTGGTCCACGACATCGCCCGCCGCGAAGACACCGGTGAGGTTGGTGTGCGTGGTCGGCGCGTCGACCCTGATGTAGCCCTCGGCGTCCAACTCGATCTGGTCCTTCAGCAATTCGGTGCGCGGGTCGTGGCCGACCGCGATGAACAGACCGGTCACCGCCAGGTCGCGCAATTCACCGGTCACCGTGTCGCGCAGCTTGACGCCGGTGAGCTTGCCGTCGCCCACGATCTCGGCGACCTCGCTGTTCCACGCGAAGGAGATCTTCTCGTCGGCGAACGCGCGGTGCTGCATCGCCTTGCTCGCCCGCAGTTCGTCCCGGCGGTGGATCACCGTCACCGAGCGGGCGAAGCGGGAGAGGAACGTGGCCTCCTCGATCGCCGAGTCGCCACCGCCGACCACGGCGATGTCCTGGTCCCGGAAGAAGAAGCCGTCGCAGGTGGCACACCAGGAGACGCCCCGACCGGACAGCGCGTCCTCGTTGGGCAGGTTGAGCTTGCGGTACGCGGACCCCGTCGCCAGGATCACCGCGTGCGCCTTGTGCACGGTCCCCGCGCCGTCCGTGACGGTCTTGACGTCGCCGGTCAGGTCGACGGCCACGACATCGTCGGGGATCAGCTCGGCGCCGAAGCGCTCGGCCTGCTTGCGCATGTTGTCCATCAGGTCCGGACCCATGATGCCGTCCGGCCAGCCGGGGAAGTTCTCGACCTCGGTGGTGTTCATCAGCGCGCCGCCCGCAGTGACGGCGCCTTCGAAGACCAGCGGCTTCAGGTCCGCGCGTGCTGCGTAGACGGCGGCCGTGTACCCGGTCGGACCCGATCCGATGATGATCACGTTGCGGACGTCGCTCACGCTGAGCCTTTCCTGGTTCCTTGTCGAGCCTCGTGCCGGTGACCGGCGTCGGCTGTGCGGGTCTGCGAGCCCCGCGCCCCGATGAGATGCGGTGTCTCGTTCGACAACGGATCCTAGGTGCGCACCATTCCCGGGTCCCAACGCCGCGGGCGCGGCGTGCCGGGGATCACCCTCGGGCGACCTCGGTGCTCAGCAGTACCGAGCCCGCGAACGTGCTCGAAGGCGCCGCCGAGTGCGCTCGGGTGCAGGACGAGTCCACGATGACCACCTTGACCCGGCCGGCGTTCGAGCCGTCCAGGACCACCACCCAGGCCGGGACGCCGGCATAGGTACCGGTGTCGACGGCCAGCGCTCGCGCCGCGTTCGGGCCGACCGCGGTCGCGACGCACCCGGGCAGTTCCCGGGTCGGCGGGACGGTGCCGCGGCGGAGCAGTTGCGAGATCTGTTGCGGCAGTCCGGCGGCGGTGTACTCGCGGGGCGCGGCGATGGACGGCTTCTCCAGGCTCGGCGCCTGTTCCTCGGACTTCGCGCCCGGTTGGTCGCCGGCCTTGGCGCTCGCCCCGGCCCCGCCCTGGGGCGCGGACACGGCGGAGTTGTCCCTGGCGGCGGCGGGGCGGCCGGACGAGTCGCGGTCCTCACCACCGGTGCCGACCACGACCGTGACGCCGAGGGCCACCGCGGCCACGGCGGCCGCCGCGAGCAGCAGCGGACCGCGCCGGCGCCGCCGGCGGGCGGAGTCGAGCCGGACGACGTTGTCGTCGCCGGCCCCGGTCCGGGCGTCGGCCGGGGCGGACGGCGGGACCGGAGCAACCGGGGTCGGCAGGGCGAAGAGTTCCGCGGTGGGGATCCCCACCGAGGGTGCCTCGGCGGGTCGCGGCGGCGGGAGCGCGGCCAGAGCGAGCGCCTGGTCGATCCGCGTGATCACGTCGGCCGGCATCGGTTCGGGGGGTTGACCGCCGAGCAACTCGCGGACCTCCGCGAGCGCGTCCCGGGTGTCGCGGCACTCGGCGCACTCGGCGAGGTGCGCGTCCAGGGCGGCCGCGCGCTCCGGGGTGAGCAGTCCTTCGACGAGGTCGGACAGCACCTCGACGTCGATGTGCTCGCTCATCGTGCGCCACCTCCCTCCATGCTCGTGCCACCCGTGTCGGGGGTCGGACCGCCGGCTCTCGGGCGGCCGTCCGTCGATGGGACGGATTGTCCGGCTCCGGGGTTCCCGTGTGCCCGATCCGCCCCGGGTGGTCCGGCCTCGCGCAGGTGCCGCACCAGCGGCAGCAGCTTGGCCCGGCCCCGGGCGCAGCGGCTCTTGATGGTGCCCGACGCGACCTGGAGGATCCGGGCCGCCTCCTCGACGGGATAGCCCTCCATGTCCACCAGCACCAGCGCGGCGCGCTGTTCGGCCGGCAGCGTGGCCAACGCGGCGAGCACCGCCGCTCGGGTCTCGCCGCGAATCGCCGGATCCTCGTGCACGGGCGCGGGCAGTCGCTGGTCGAGATCCTCGGGCAGCGGTACGGCCGGCCGGGCGGCCTTGCGCCGGGCCCGGTCCAGGCAGGCGTTCACCACGATCCGGTGCAGCCACGTCGTGACGGCCGAACGGCCCTCGAACCGACCCGCGGCACGGTACGCGGAAACCAGGGCGTCCTGGAGGGCGTCAGCGGCTTCCTCGCGGTCTCCCAAGGTGCGCAGGGCCACCGCCCACAGCCGGTCGCGGTGTCGGCGGACGAGTTCGCCGAACGCGTCGGGGTCGCCGCCGCCGTGCCGGGAGAGCAGATCGGCGTCGGTGACGTCCGCGTATGCCGATCCGGTCTGCTCGGTGCCCACTGCCTACCTCCCCCTGTGCCGGGATCATCCTGGCACGGGCCGGCCACCGGTTGGCGAGGGGTTCGCCTCGATCGTCGCGACGGGTCAGCCGAGCGTGGTGAAGGTGACCTCGCGCCAGGCGTTCTGGTAGCCGGCGTTGTAGATCTGGTAGTCGCCGACACTCGCCTCGACCTTGGGCATCGCGGTCATCACCAGCAGGACGTACTGCGCCTTCACGGGCTTGGCCGCGGTGATCCTCAGGGTGTTCTCGGAGGTCGACGCCTGGCCGACCTCGACCCGGAACGCGCTTTCGGAGGTGGGCATCGACTTCGCGTCGGGCGCCGCCATCAGCTTCATGTCGGTGCGCGGTCCGCCCGCGCCGAGTTGGATCTCGACGCTCTGGATCTCGTGCACCGCGCCCAGGTCGTAGACGATGCCGTAACCCTTGCGGTTGTAGGTGATCGCCGGGCCGTCGACCATGTAGTTCGTGCGCCAGTAGGTCGCGGGGTTCCCGTCGATGGTCAGCTTCGCGGCGTCCGCCTGGGTCGGCGAACCGCCGCCGATGGAGATCTCCCGGGCGTTCTTGGGCGTCGACGTGACCGGAGTCGGGGCCGCGGTGCTCGGCGGCGGGACCGACGACGAGGTGCCCCCCTGCGGCTTCAACGGGTCCTCCTTCTTCTCCCCGTCGCCCAGATGGCTGGCCACCTGCCAGGTCACCAACACGATCGCGAGTACCACCAGTACCGCGACCGCGCCCTTGACCGTCGCGCCGAACCGGCCGCCCAGCGGCGGCGGTGGCGCGATCGGAGGTCGGACCGAGCCGTTCGAGCCGCCGCCGTAGCCGGCCGAGGTGTAGACGGTCCGGGTCGGCGTCGGCGTGTAGACGGGGTACTCGTCCTGCTCCGGGCCGCCGACGATCTCGCCCTGCTCGGGCGGATGGATCTCCGGGATCGCGGCGATCGCCGCGGAGAGTTCGCCCGGAGTCTCGAACGCCGGGTCGTGCTTGACCTCGTGGCCGAGCGCGCGCATCGCCAGCGCGGCCAGCGTGTCGTCCACACCGGCCCGGATCTGGCCGGGTGCGCACAGCTTGCCGCCGGTGAACGGCGCGGCCTGGAGCCCGTATTCGGTGCCGTCGACCCAACGCCGGGTCAGCGCCGCGTACATCAGCATGCCGACCGCGTGGGTGTCGTCGCGGGCCGCGTCGGTGGTGTCGTGGCCGTACAGGGCGGCCTCGACGGCCAGGCCGACGATCTTGTACTGGCCGGTGTGCATGCGCAGCACGTTCTCCGGCGTCAGGCGCAGGTGGGAGAGGCCGGCCCGGTGGGCGACGGACATCGCCTGGGCGACCGCGCGGGAGAGTTCGTAGACCTCGTGCGGCGGCAGCGGCGCGCTCTCGAAGACCTTGGTGAGGTTGTCCGCGTCGGGCAGCCACTCCTTCACCACGTAGATCAGGCCGTCCTGTTGGGCGCAGTCGAGCACCTGGACGAAGCGCGGGTCGCCCATCAGCGCGGCGGCGCGGGCGGCGGCGATCACGGCGCGGCCGTGCTCTCCTCCGGCGGGCACGATGTGCACGCCCACCGCGCGCCGCAGCTTCTCGTCGACGGCGCGCCAGGTCTCGCTGCGGCCGTTCTGGGAGAGGCGGTGTTCGAGCCGGTAGCGGTCGGCCAGTCGGGTGCCCCGGCTGACGGCGACCCGGGGCGGCGCCGGTTCCGGGGCGGGATCCGGCGCGTCCGCCGCGGCGTCCACGCCGGTGCGCGGGGTGGCGGGCTCGGTCTCGCTCGGCTTCGCGGTCGCGGTGTCGTCGGGCGTGGGGTCCGCGGCCGTGGTCTCGGCCCTCGCGGGTTTGCGCTTCGCCCGTTTGTGGGTGACCGGTTCGTCCTCGACGGGCGCGTCCGGTGCGGGTGTGGCGGAGGCGGGCGTGGCTTCGGCGGCGGGGAGCTCCGCGGCGGGTGCGTCCGCGGTCTCGGGCGAATCGCCCTTCCCGGCGCCGCCGTTCGCTGATGCGGTGACCGCGCCGGCCTCGGCCGCGACTTCCTCGACCGAATCGGATTCGGGCTCGGTACCGACGGGCAGAACCGTGGTGGTGTTTCCGGAGACCTTGCCGTCCGAACCGACCGGATTGTCCGACGATGTATCAGAAGCCTTTGTCGGTACGGGGTTTGCCTCGTCCGTCGCTAGGTCGACGGATCCTGCGGTTCGGTCCGTCACCTCGGCCTCATCCTCCTCGTCGGCGTACTCATCGTAGAGGTGAGCCATCTCCGGCCGTTGGCCAGGGACGACCTCCACACAACATGAGACTCCCGGACCGCGTCTCGGGTTGCCTCGTCACAAGATCCGAAAGGAAACCGAGACCGGCGTATCGGGAGCTTTACCCCGGTTCAGGCGCACGGCACACCCTCACTCGCCCATGGTGGTACATCCCCCACGGATCCGCCCGCCGAATTCCCGGTGGGGGATTCGGCGGGCGGATGTAGACACTCCGGACGGGCTCGCGGTCAGCGGCCGAGGCGACCCTTGATCATCCCGGTCATCGCGCTCATCTCCTCGACCCGCATCCGGTTCGCCGCGATGAAGAAGACCACGAACATGGTCACGATGCCCGCGCCCACGGCGATCGCCGAGCCACCCATCGCCGAGCCGAAGTGGCCGGTGCACATCCGGGCCACGAAGAACGCCGCGGCGCCGCCGATCCCGGCGGCGATCAGCAGCCGGGTGTACGTCCGGGTCACCCGTCGGCCGTCCAGGTCGCCGAGTCGTTTCTTGAGCCGCTGCGCGGCCAGCACCACGCCCACGAGGTAGGCGAGGCTGTAGCCGCCCGCGATGCCGACACCGGCCCACTTGGTGGGCAGCGCGATGAACGCCAGGCCCGCGAACGCGGCCTGGGCGCCCGCGATCCAGACCGTGTTCAGGAACGGCGTGCGGGTGTCCTCGTACACGTAGAACCCGCGCAGCAATACGTACTGCGCCGAGTACGGGATCAGGCCCAGGCCCAGCGCCATCAGCATGTAGCCGATCCAGTGCGCGCTCTGTTCGCCGGTCGGGGCGAAGATGAAGCCGCCGATGTCCCGGCCCAGCGCCACGAAGATCGCCGCGCACGGGATCATCGCCACCGCCGACAGGCGCAATCCGGAGGAGATGTCGCCGCGCACGCTGGCCAGGTCGCCGTCGGCGGCGGCCCGGCTCATCCGCGGCAACATCGCGGTCATCACCGACACGGTGATCACCGCCTGCGGCAACTGCCAGATCAGCAGTGCGCTGCTGTACGCGGTGAAGCCGACGCCGTACTGGATGTTCTCGTCCCGGGCGTTGACGTCGATCGCGGTCGCGAGCTGGGTCACCACCAGGTAGCCGGCCTGGTTCGCGAGCACGAACAGGAACGTCCACTTGGCCAGTCCGAGCGCCTTGCCCATCCCCGAGCCGCGCCAGTCGAACCGGGGCCGGAAGCGGAACCGGGCGGCCTTCAGATACGGGACCATCGCCATCGACTGCACGATCATCCCGAGCAGCGTGCCCAGGCCGAGCAGCCGGATCTCGTCCGGGGTGATGGTGTCCGAGTTCTGCCCGGTGTTCTTCGCGGTGCCGGCGACCCAGATGTAGAGGCCGAACGTGGCGATGATGACGATGTTGTTCAGGACCGGGGTCCACATCATCGGGCCGTAGCGCTCGCGCGCGTTGAGGATCTGCCCGAACAGCACGTGCAGACCCATGAAGAAGATGATCGGCAGGCAGTAGCGGGCGAAGGTGATCGCCAGCTCGTAGTCCTGATGGTGTTTGGCGAGCGAGTTCGCGAAGGCCCGGATCAGCAGCGGCGCGCCCAGCCAGGCGATCACCACCAGCCCCGCCAGCACCGTCATGACCAGGGTGAGCAGACGGTTCGCGTACGCCTCGCCGCCGTCGTCGTCCTGGCGCATCGCGCGCACCAGCTGGGGGACGAAGACCGCGTTCAGCGCGCCGCCGCCGACCAGGATGTACAACAGCGTCGGCATCGTGTTGGCGACGTTGTAGGTGTTCGCCAGGATCGCCGTGCCCAGGGCCGCCGCGGCGACCAGGTTGCGCACGAAGCCGGTCATCCGGGACACGATCGTGCCCGCCGCCATCACGGCGGAGGATCGCATTATCCCGCCGAGCTTGCTGCCCTTCTTGCCTTCGCCGCCGACCGGGATGCCGGCCATGCGCTCCTCGGCGCCCGAGCCGGGCATCCGGTAGACGGGCGACGTGGACGGGTTCAGCGGCACCGGCGGGGCGTCCAGGACCGCGCTCGCGGACATCGACGCGGCCGCGGCCTCGGCCCGGTGCTGGGTCTCGTAGCGCTGGTAGGCCTCGGTGTAGGAGGGCATGCCCGCGATGTCGCCGGCGAGGCCGAGGTTGATGCCGGTCAGCGTCTGGTCCATCAGCCAGCCGCCCGGTCGGTCGTAGTCGCCCCAGCCGCCCTGCCCCTGCTGCGGGCTCGGCTGCTGCGGGACGTACGCCTGCTGGTGCACCGGCTGCTGGTGCGCCTGCTGCTGATGGGGCTGCTGGTGCGGCTGCTGTGGGGGGTAGTTCTGGGCCGGTGGGACCTGGTGCTGCTGCTGGTACGGGTCGCCCGAGCCGTAACCGCCGCCGTACTGCTGGGCCTGGTGCGGCTGCCCGCCCTGCCCGGACGGGTCGTACGGCGGGGACGGGTCGTAGTACTGCGGGGCCTCCGGTGTGAAGAGCTCGTCCACGCCCACGTACGGGTCGTTCGCCGGCGGATCGCTCAACTCGTCCCGGAACCACGCGCCGCCGCCGTCCTGGGCGGCCTGCTGCGGGGACTGCTGCTGCGCGTACGGGTCGTAGCCGCCCTGACCCGACCCGGAGCCGTACGGATCCCCGTAGACCGGTTCGGGCCCGCCGCCGTAGCCGCCCTGGCCCGGATAGCCGCCCTGCTGCGGATAGGGCTGCTCGCCGTACCCCGGCTGTGGCGCGTTGGGGTCGTGGTAGCCAGGGTCGCCCGGCTGCGCGTACGGATCGTGCGGCTGCGCGGCGTAGGGATCGGCCGGCTGTCCGTACGGGTCGACGTACTGCTGCAGGTACGGGTCGGCGGGCGGCCGACCCCGGTAGGGATCGTCGTGCGCGCCGTCGTCCGGCTCGGCGGAGCCGCCGGTGTACGGCTGACGTTCGTCGCTCCGGTCGCTCATGCGGGCGGGCCCTCGTCTTCTCGGTCAGGTTGAGTGTCCGGTGCCCACTTTCTCATTCGGGGCGGTCGGTCGTGGATCTCGACGGTGTGTGTCCGCGCGGGTCGGCCGGATCGGGCGGTCCGTTTCCGCCGGCGTGGGGTGCCACGGGATGGGGTGGCGGCCACCCGGAGGTCGGTTCGTTCCGGTCGTTTTCGGTGTCGTCGAAAGAGTCGGGATCCGACGGCGCGTCGTCGCGGTCCTCACCATCCTCGCCGTTCGTGTCCGGGGCAAGGGCCGCTTCCCGACGTTTGCGCAGGAACGCGCGGAGCGAGAAGACCGCGAGCAGGAAGGCGAGGCCGCCGATGATCCAGCGGGTCAGCGCGTCGATCGTGGTCGTGTTGACGAAGAACGACTCGGGCGTTTTGACCGCTCTCCCGTCCGGGGTGAGCAACTGGACGTCGACCATGACCTTGCCGTTCGCGGCCGACTTCGCCGAGATCGGCACCTCCCGGCGCCGCCCGTCGGGCACCGTCACGGTGGTCGCGTCGCCCAGCTTGAGCCGGTTGGGCTGATGCGAGACGGCCGCGATCCGTACGGTGACCGGCTGCTGGAGGTTGTTCACCACGGTGACCGGGATATTGCCCTCCTCGCCGGAGAGCGTCACACCGGTTCTGCGGATGATGTAGACGAGTGATTCGAGTTCGCGCAGGCCGCGGGTGACGCCGAGTCGATAGCGGTCCGCGCCCCGGGGGTCGCCGCGCCACTGGGTCGACAGCAGGCGCAGCAGCGCGGGGTTGAACGGGCCGGTGACCCGCTCGGGCCGGGTCAGGATCGAGGCGAAGGTCTGCATCGACCGGACCAGGTTGTCGGTCTCGGCGATGTACTGCTCGGACGGCTCGCTGGCGCGGACGTCCTTGGGGTAGCCGGCGAGCTTGCGCGCGGGCAGCGGGGCGGGCTCGGCGGCGAGCTCGGCCAGGGTGGCGCCGTGGGTCCAGTCGACCGAGGCGTTCATGACGTCCTTGAGCACGCCGGCCAGCGAGGCGTCCATGGTGCGCGGCGGGGCGATCAGCAGGCTGCGGGCGGGCTTGAGGGTGGGCTCCTGGAGCGCGATGGTCAGCAGCTCGGCCAGCAGCTGCTGGGTGGTCAGCACGCTCTGTCCCGGCGCCCTGGTGTCCGCGGTCAGGGTCTTGTCGATGTCCGGGTCGGTGACCAGCGCGGTGCCCTTGTCGGCTCCCGGCAGGGCCGCGGTCACCAGGGGGGTGACGTTGAGTTCCTTGGTCGGCGGCAGGCTCGCCCCGGAGGTGAGCACGGTGCTCGCGCCGTTCCCGATCGCGAGGTCGACGATCGAGGGGTCCAGCGCGCCGCCGGTGGGCCACGCCACGTCGTTGCGTACCGGGCGGGCGAACGTGCGCTGCATGACGGTGGCGGCTTCGGCCTGGGCCTCGCTCAGTTGCGGGCGCAGGTCCGCCTTGCCCGCGTCCAGCGCGTGCGCGACGGCGGCCAGGTCGGGGTCGGCGTAGGGCAGGGCGATCACCGGCTGGGCGCCGATGCCGGTCTTGAGCCGATCCAGCCATCCGGCGGCGACCTGGCCGCCGCCGCCCGCGAGCGTGTTCTCGATCTGGTTCGGCGTCGCCTTGGCGGTGTCCTCGTCGCTCGGGGTCTTGCCGTCCCGGGACTTCTTCGGCTTGTCCGGATCCAGGCTGCCCGGCGGCGCGACCCGATAGCCGCCGGCCATCCGGGTGGCGGAGTCCAGCAGCTCGGGGTCGACGACCCAGTCGACCTTCATCCCGGTGCCGATGTTCACCAGGTCGTACAGCCGCCCGCCCGGCGCGAACAACGCGGCCAGGTCGTCGTCGCGAAAGACCGGCGTCTGGGCCTCGTCGCCGAGCGTGGTGCCGTCCCGGTGCGGCCGATCGACCAGCGGCCAGACCATGCCGATCCGCATGCTCTTGACGTCCTTGAGGCCGTTCTTGGGGATCCACGGCAGGAAGGTGCGGGCCGCGCCGATCGTCTTGCCGCCGGCCCTGGCCTCGATCGCGAGCGGATAGGCGCCGGCCTCGACCAGGCCGAGCGGGTCGGCGCGGAAGGTGAACGTCCACGGTTGGGCCGTGCCCGGTGCCAGGTTGCGCAGCGTCACCGGCTTGGGATCGCGCAGCAGGGTGCCGCCCGACTGGGCGTCCTCGGCCGAGCTGATGCCGCTGCGGAAGAGCGGTTCGGAGGTGCGGAGCCGGACCGCGACCTCGGCCGAGTCGATCGTCTTGGTGCCGGAGTTCAGCACCTGGCCCTCGATGGTGATGGTGCCGCCGGCCTTGGCCACCGGCGTCATCCTGGTGATCAGGACCTGGATCCCGTCGCCGTCGGCGGCGCGCGCGATGTTCGGCGGCATCATCGACAACAGCCCGGCGGCGAGCGCCAGGATCAGTATCAGGATGGCGGCCGGCCGGCCGCGGGGCACGTTCGTCGGGGTCCCGGATCGGAACCGTCCATCGCTCACGCGCTGTCCGCCAACAGTTCCGGGGCGAGCGTGACCAATCGCCGCTCGTCGGGGTAGGCGAGACGCGCGGAGAGCGCGCCGAGCGGAACCCAAGCCACCGCTTCGACCTCGATGTCGTCGTCCGACAGATCCCCGCCCGCCGCCTCCATGAGGTAGTGGTGGACGGTCTTGTGCACCCGCCGGTCCGGCGCGGTGAACCAATAGTCGATCACCCCGAGCGGGGCCAGCACCCGACCCACGATGCCGGTCTCCTCCTCGACCTCGCGCAACGCGGCGTCGACCACACTCTCGCCGTTCTCGATGTGCCCCTTGGGCAACGACCACAACAGCCGGCCGCGTCGGTCCCGGCGCGCGATCAACGCCGCGCGCAACGTGAGTCGATCGACCACCAGACCACCCGCCGAGGTCTCCTCGACCACCTGCAGCCGACGGCGCGGCGGCGTGGTCTCGGAAGGCATCCGCCAAGCTTAGTGCGACATGCGCCACGCCATAACGCCATGATCACTCCATCGCGCGGCCCGCTCGCGGCCTCGGCCGCGGCGTAATGCGCGCGAGACCCGCGGCCTCGACCCGTAACCTTGTCTCCCGTGCCGAACGCCAAGAACACACCCCACCCGGACGACCCGCCGGCCACCGGCGAACTGAGCGCCGTACAGCGCCGCGCCGTCACCGAACTGTTGCGCGTCGCCCCCGTCGCCGACGACCTCGCCCGTCGCTTCGAGGCGGCCGGGCACACGCTCGCGCTGGTCGGCGGCTCGGTGCGGGACGCCCTGCTCGGCCGGCTCGGCAACGACCTCGACTTCACCACCGACGCCCGCCCCGAACAGGTGCTGGCGATCGTGCGCCCGTGGGCGGACGCGGTGTGGGACGTGGGGATCGCGTTCGGCACGGTCGGTTGCCGCAAGAAGCTCGCGGACTCGCCGGACTACCAGATCGAGATCACCACCTACCGCTCCGAGGCCTACGACCGCGCCTCGCGCAAGCCCGAGGTCTCCTACGGCGACTCGATCGACGACGACCTGGTCCGCCGAGACTTCACGGTCAACGCGATGGCGGTCGCACTGCCCGGGATCACCTTCGTCGACCCGCACGGCGGGCTGGAGGACCTGGCCGCGCGGGTGCTGCGCACGCCGGGCACGCCCGAGGCGTCCTTCGGCGACGACCCGCTGCGGATGATGCGGGCCGCGCGCTTCGCCGCGCAGCTCGACTTCGAGGTCGCGCCCGAGGTGGTCGCGGCGATGACGGACATGGCCGAGCGGATCGACATCGTCTCCGCCGAGCGGGTGCGGGACGAGCTCAACAAGCTGATCTGCTCCGACCACCCGCGCAAGGGCCTGGAACTGCTGGTCTCCACGGGGCTGGCCGCGCGGGTGTTGCCCGAGCTGCCCACGCTGCGCCTGGAGGTGGACGAACACCACCGGCACAAGGACGTGTACGAGCACACGCTCACCGTGCTCGAGCAGGCGATGGCGCTGGAGGCGCCGGGCGAGCCGGACCTGATCCTGCGGCTGGCCGCGCTGCTGCACGACATCGGGAAGCCGCGCACGCGGCGCTTCGAGCCGGACGGCCGGGTCTCGTTCCACCATCACGAGATGGTCGGCGCGCACATGACGCGCAAGCGGCTCAAGGCGCTGAAGTACCCGAAGGACGTCACGGACGACATCACGCGCCTGGTCGAACTGCACCTGCGCTTCCACGGCTACGGCACGGGAGAGTGGACCGACTCGGCGGTGCGCCGCTACGTGCGGGACGCGGGGCCGCTGCTGGAGCGGCTGCACAAGCTGACCCGCTCGGACTGCACGACCCGCAACAAGCGCAAGGCGGCCACGCTCGCGCGCGCCTACGACTCGCTGGAGGAGCGGATCGCGCAGCTCGCCGAGCAGGAGGAGCTGGACTCGATCCGGCCGGACCTGGACGGCAACGCGATCATGCGACTGCTGGACGTGCCGCCGGGCCCGCTGGTGGGCAAGGCCTACCGGCACATGCTGGAGATGCGGCTCGAACACGGCCCGATGGACCACGACACGGCGGTCGCGGCGCTTCGGGAGTGGTGGGCCGCCCACGGGAGCGCGTGAGCGGGCCACCACCGGATTCGGGCGGGGGCTGCCTCAGCTCCCGCCCAGCTCCTCGAGCTCCTCGTCACTGACCTTGCCGTCGGCCATGATCTTCTGGATCTGCGCGATGACGGAGGGGGTGAACGTCGTGCTGGCACCGGGCACGCCCGAGAACGACTCCGGGGTGGTGTGGTCGGTGACCGTCACGCACAGCAGGCCCTTGTCGGAGCCCTTGCGGTAGAGGCCGAGCACCGAGCCCTTGCGGGCGATCTCCTCGGTGTTGCACTTCTCGGTGTCCGAGGTGTCGGTGAACTTGGCGACGACCTTGAACGCGGCGTCCGACTTGGAGCAGGAGACCACCTTCGGGCTCTTGTTCTTGGTGCCGGTGATGCAGTCGCCGACATTCGCCTTGTCGACGGCGTCCTTGTTGAACACGCCGGTGCCGACTACCGCGCCGATGACCGCCACCACCAGGACGACAACGCCGATGACGATCCACTTGGCCTTGCTCTTGCGCGGCGGGGGCGGCGGCGGGCCGCCGTAGAAGCCCGGCTGACCGCCCTGGGGGTAGCCGCCCGGCGGGAAGCCACCCTGCGGCGGTTGGCCCGGCTGCTGCCCCCAACCCTGCTGGGGCTGCTGCGGCTGACCCGGCTGCTGGTTCCAGCCCTGGTTCGGCTGCTGGGGACCGTTGGGGTCGGGCGGGAAGGGATTGGACATGGGGACGATCTCCGTTGCAGGGGACTGGTGAGACAGTCCGGAACACTAGGGCTCCGGCCGGACACCCGCAGCGGGGATTCCCCTTGTCCCGGTCGAATGTGAGCGGAATAACGGGCATAAAGAGCTAATCGCAGGAGCGATGCGTCATTTCCGCTCGGCGAGACACAACACGAAGCTCTCCACGGTGGGATCCGAGGTCAACGCGATGGGGTCCCCCGGTACCGAGTCGCAGACGCCCGCGAACGTGGTGCCCTGCACACGCTCGACCACGATGAACCGGGCCGCGGAGTCCTCGCAGCGCACCGGGTCCTGGTCGATCCCGGTCTTGTCCCGCAGACAGTCGCCCTCGTGGATGCGCGGCCCGTCGTCCTCCTTCTGCACGTACCACCAGCCCCCGGCGGCGGTACCGCCCACCAGCAGTACGGCCAGCACCGCGACCAACACCCCGCGCCCACGCCGGGCCGGCCGGGCCGCCTCGCGGCGCGCCGCGCGCCCGTCGACCGGTGCCCGGCGTACGACGGGCGCATGCGGCATCGACGCTTCCTGCGGAGGAAGCGGGAGCCCGTGCGGCGGGGTGTTCTCGGTCCACGCCGGTATGTACGGCAAAGGATCGTTTTCACCCGAACCGGCGTTATTGGACATGGAGTATCTCCAGAGGTGCCGAAAGTCGCTGGATGTGCAGGTTAGAACCTCGGCCTCGGTAATGCACTACCCGCAGGTAATTTCCTGGGGATACCGCCGGGTGAAATAAGCCGTGATCGGCATCAAAAGGGATATTACGGCCGGCGGTCGTCCGCCGGGACGGTCTGCACGATCACCGGAGGGTGGCGACGCGCTGCCAGCGTGTACAGGGCGCCGGTCAGCGCGTACACCCCGGCCACCCCGAGCAGCACCGCCGGGGACCGGCCGTCGTCGGGCAGCCCCAGCGCCGCGACGGCGGCGGCGCCCACGAACGCGACGTTGAAGAGCACGTCGTATACGGAGAACACCCGACCCCGATACGCGTCGTCGACGGTGGTCTGCACGATCGTGTCGACGCCGATCTTGGCGCCCTGCGAGGTCACCCCGAGCAGGAAGGCGCCCACCACCATCGGTGCGAACACGAAGGGCAGGCCGAGCGCGGTCTGGCAGACCGCCCCCGCGAGCGCGCAGGTGCCGATCCAGGCCGCGACGCCGATCCGGGTGGTGATCGCGGGCGTGGCCACGGCCGCGACGAAGAAGCCGAGCGCGGAGACGCTCACCGTGACTCCGAAGGTGGCCAGCCCTGCGTCGGTGTCCGCCGGATCGTTGAACGTGTTGCGGCAGAGCAACACGGTCATCACGGTCAGCACGCCGTAGCAGAACCGCATCGCGGTGATCGCGGCCAACGCGTGCGCCGGCGCCCGACGCCGCCACACGTGCACCGCCCCCTCGCGCAGCCCGCGGGCCACCGAGCGCAGCGCCTCCCCCGCGCCGGGCAACACCCGATCGGGATCGGGCCCGAGCAGATCGGCCGGCATCGTCGCCGCGACCGCCGCCGAGCCCAGGTACAACACCCCTGACACCACGATCACCAGCGCGGTCGCCCCGGAGCCCTCGGCCAGGAACGCGTGAACCAGCAGCGCCGACCCGCCGCCGACCGCCGCCGCGACCGTGCCGGCCGTGGGCGACACCGAGTTCGCGGTCACCAGCCGCTCGGCCGGCACCACGCGCGGCAGCGACGCGGACAGCCCGGCGAGCACGAACCGGTTCACCGAGAGCACTACCAGCGCGGCGGCGTAGAAGATCGGGTCGGGCACCCCGAGCAGCACCAGGCCCGCGGTCACCGTCACCAGCGCCGCCCGCAGCAGGTTGCACAGCACCAGCACCTGGCGCCGCCGCCACCGGTCGAGCAGCACCCCGGTGAAGGGTCCGACCAGCGAATAGGGCAGCAGCAGGACCGCGAACGCGGTCGCGATGTCGGCCGCCGAGGTCTGCTTCTCCGGCGAGAAGAACGCCTGGCCCGCGATGGCCACCTGGAACGCCCCGTCGGAGAGCTGCGAGGTCAGTCGGGTGGCGAAGAGCCGACGGAAGTCGCGCAGCTTCAGCAACGAGCGCAGATCACGGATGAGGGCCACGGCGCCCACCGTAGCCGGCCCCGGCACGCGGACCGGAGACCGGCACCGATCGGACCCGGGCACGCCGAAGGCCCGGCTCCTGGGCGGGAGCCGGGCCTTCGATCAACCCGAGGTCACCCGGCCGGATCGGCCGAGTGAGGTGGGTCAGCGCTCGATGTCGCCCTTGATGAAGGACTCGACCGCGTTGCGGGCCTCGTCGTCGAAGTACTGCACCGGCGGCGACTTCATGAAGTACGAGGACGCCGACAGGATCGGGCCACCGACGCCGCGGTCCTTGGCGATCTTCGCGGCACGGACGGCGTCGATGATGACACCGGCCGAGTTCGGCGAGTCCCAGACCTCGAGCTTGTACTCCAGGTTCAGCGGAACGTCACCGAAGGCGCGACCCTCGAGGCGCACGTACGCCCACTTGCGGTCGTCGAGCCACGCGACGTAGTCCGACGGGCCGATGTGCACGTTGTCCGCGCCGAGGTCACGGTCGACCTGCGAGGTGACGGACTGCGTCTTGGAGATCTTCTTCGACTCCAGGCGCTCGCGCTCGAGCATGTTCTTGAAGTCCATGTTGCCGCCGACATTGAGCTGCATGGTGCGCTCGAGCAGGACACCGCGGTCCTCGAAGAGCTTCGCCATCACGCGGTGCGTGATCGTGGCGCCCACCTGCGACTTGATGTCGTCGCCGACGATCGGCACGCCCGCCTCGGTGAACTTGTCCGCCCACTCCTTGGTCCCGGCGATGAAGACCGGGAGAGCGTTGACGAACGCGACCTTGGCGTCGATGGCGCACTGGGCGTAGAACTTCGCCGCGTCCTCGGAGCCCACCGGGAGGTAGCAGACGAGGACGTCGACGGCCTGGTCCTTGAGGACCTTGACCACGTCGACGGGGGCCTCGGTCGACTCCTCGATGGTCTCGCGGTAGTACTTGCCGAGACCGTCCAGGGTGTGCCCACGCTGCACGGTGACGCCCGACGGCGGCACGTCGCAGATCTTGATCGTGTTGTTCTCGCTGGCACCGATGGCGTCCGTGAGGTCGAAGCCGACCTTCTTGGCGTCCACATCGAAAGCGGCCACGAACTCGACGTCACGCACGTGATACTCGCCGAACTGCACGTGCATCAGGCCGGGGACGCGGCTGTTCGGGTCGGCGTCCTTGTAGTACTCGACGCCCTGCACCAGCGAAGCGGCGCAGTTGCCCACGCCGACGATGGCTACGCGAACCGAACCCATTCCGGTTGCTCCCTGTGATCTCGACGAAGCCGCCATGAACCGGCGACCTCAGTTGTTGGATGCGGACGGGTCCGAGGCCACGTCCTGGGTGGGGGTCCGAAGCCGGTCGGCGTCCTTCGACGCGTCGACCGGGGTTTCGGGACCGGCGGCGTCCGGAGTTGCTCCGGCGTGCCGCTCGGCGGTGATGAGCTCGTTCAGCCAGCGCACTTCGCGCTCGACCGACTCCAAGCCGTGTCGCTGCAACTCGAGGGTGTACCCGTCGAGCTTCTCCCGCGTCCGGGTCAGCGACCCGCGCACCCGGTCGAGGCGTTCCTCGAGCCGGCTGCGCCGACCTTCGAGGATACGCATGCGTACCTCGTGGTCGGTTCGACCGAAGAAGGCGAAGTGCACGCCGAAGTTCTCGTCCTCCCAGGCCGAGGGCCCGGACTCGGACAGCAGTTCTTGGAAGTGCTCCTTGCCCTGTGCCGTCAGCTGGTAGACGATCCGGGATCGCTTGCTGCCGGCGAGTGCCGTCACCTCCGGAACCTCCTCCGCGAGCCAGCCCCGTTCCAGCAGGGACTTCAGGCAGGGGTAGAGGGTGCCGTAGGCGATGGCACGGAACGAGCCGAGCACGGTGTTGAGCCGCTTGCGCAGTTCGTAACCGTGCATGGGGGAGTCGTGCAGCAGGCCGAGGATCGCGAATTCGAGGACGCCACCGCGCCTGCTCATCGCCTTCCTCCATCCATGCTGACCGGGCCGGACGTGGGTCCCTCCGTGATCGTGGGATACGGTCGCAGCCGACCTTCGTCCGGCCGGGGCTCCTGTGCCCCCGGCTCGATGTACCGGCCCGATGTATCGAACCGATACATCGAGACGATAGGTCTCCTTGCCGTGTGGTGGCAAGGCGGCCGCCGGTGACTCGGGTCACAGGCAGGTCACAGTGAGGTCGCGAAAGCGGTTCCGCGTAGTCTGTTCCGCCGTGTGGTACCTCAAGCCCCGCTTCCTGCGGAACCGCCCCCCTCGCGCGTGCGTCCTGGGGAGCGGAGAGCCACGACCCGTGCGTCCGACCTCCGCGTCGTACGGCCGAGGAGTAGCGAACGCATGAGTGAACATCGCCGTAGATCACAGCAGCCGCGTCCCGAGGGGCGCGGTGACTCGTATTCGGGGGGCGCGGCCGGCGCCGGGGGCGGGACGCCGCCCGGCGGCTCGTCGCTGCCCGCCGGGCCGGGAGGAGACGACGAGGAGCGCCCGCTCTCGCGTGTGGAGGCCCGAGCGGCCGCCCGCGGGGGCGGTCGACGCGCCGCCAACGGCACCGCGGCCGGCGGCCGATCACGGGCCAACGCCGGTCCGCCCCGGAAGAAGCGGTTCATCGACTACCCGAGGTACGGCAAGACCGGCGTGCGCCGCTGGTTGCCGTCCTTCAAGCAGATCCTGGCGATGATCCTGTTCTTCCTCGCGTCGATCATGGGCCTGGCGGCCCTGGCGTACGCGATGGTCAAGGTGCCGGACCCGAACGCGAACACGACGTATCAGTCGAACATCTACTATTACGCCGACGGGAAGACCGAGATCGGTCGGACCGGTCAGGTCAACCGGCAGAACGTGACGGTCGACCAGATCCCCAAGCACGTACAGCGGGCCGTGATCGCGGCGGAGAACCGGTCGTTCTACAGCGACTCGGGCGTCTCGCCGAAGGGCCTGCTGCGCGCCGGGGTCACCATGGTCAAGGGTGGTGACACGCAGGGTGGTTCCACGATCACCCAGCAGTACGTCAAGAACACCTATCTGACCCAGGAACGCACCTTCAAGCGCAAGTTCAGCGAGATCTTCATCGCGCTCAAGGTCGACCGGCAGATGCGCAAGGACGACATCCTCGTCGGTTACCTCAACACCGCCTTCTACGGCCGCAACGCGTACGGCATCCAGGCCGCCGCGCAGGCCTACTACGGCAAGAACGTCGGCGAGCTGAACGTGGCCGAGGGCGCCTATCTGGCGACCCTGCTCAACGCGCCCGGCATCTACGACGTGATCGAGTTCCCCGGTCAGATCGAGAAGGTCAAGGGGCGCTGGGCCTACGCCTTGGACGGCATGGTCAAGGAGGGCTGGCTGACCAAGGCGGAACGCGACACGCTCCAGTTCCCGATGCCGATCAAGCCCAAGCCGGCCGCGAACAAGGCCGGCCAGGCCGGATACCTGATGAAGGTGACCGACCAGTACCTCAAGGCCAACAACGTGATCCCCGAGGCCGAACTCGCGCGCGGCGGCTTCAAGATCGTCACCACGTTCGACAAGGCCAAGCAGGACGCGGCGGTCGCGGCGGTCAAGGACCAGTTGACCTCCGAGCTGAAACCGGAAAAGAACGAGGCGGACCGCTACATCCGCACCGGCCTGGCCTCGGTGGTCCCCGGCGACGGGGCGGTGGTAGCCCTCTACGGCGGTCCGGACTTCGTCCAGCAGGAGTACAACGACGCGGTCAGACGCGACATCCAGGCCGGTTCGACGTTCAAGTTGTTCGTGCTCGCGGCGGCGCTGCGCGACGGCGGGGCGGACGCGAAACCGATCGGCCCGGAAAGCATGTACAACGGCGACAGCAAGATCCCGATCAAGCTGCAGAACGGTCAGATCTTCAAGGACGACAAGTCCGGCAAGGAGTATCTGGCGCCGAACGAGGGTGACGTCGACTACGGCCCGGTCCCGATCACCAGAGCCATGGAGAAGTCGGTGAACACCGTCTTCCTCCAACTCGCCGCCGATGTCGGGCCGGAGAAGGTCAAGAAGGCCGCGATCGACGCCGGTCTGCCGCCGGACCTGGGCTCGTTCGAGCCGACCCCGACGATGGCGCTCGGTGTCGCGCCGCCGAGCGCGCTGGACATGGCCGAGGCGTACGCCACCTTCGCGGCCCGCGGCCTGCACGCGGATCCGTACTGGATCAAGGAAGTCACCCACGGGGGCTCCAAGGTCGAACTGCCCAAGCGCGAGACCAAGCAGCTCTTCCCCAAGAACGTCGCGGACACCGTCAACCAGGTCATGCAGCGGGTGGTGGACAACCCGCCGCTCGGCGACGGCACCGGCCGCGCGGCGAAGGCGCTGAACCGGCCGGTGGCCGGCAAGACCGGTACCACCGACGGCAACAACTCCGCGTGGTTCGTGGGGTACACGCCCAACCTGGCCACGTCGGTGGCGCTGTTCCGGGAGGACCCGAACACGCACGCCCGGCTGTCCCTCAAGGGTCTGGGCGGTCGTGACTCCGTGCACGGTGGTGACGTCCCCACGTTGGTGTGGACCGCGTACATGAAGAGCGCGATGCAGGGGATGCCCACGTCCGACTTCGCCACGCCCGGCGAGAAGTTCGAGGACAAGGACAAGGTGACGCTGCCGCCGACGACCGCGCCGCCGACCACCCGCGCGCCCACGACGCCGCCGCCGTCGTCCACCGCGCCGCCGACCTCCGCGGCGCCGCCGTCGTCGACCTCGCCCGGTGGATCGCAGGGCAGTACGGGTGATCCCGGGGGTGGTGGGCACACCACCAAGCCGCCGAGCAGCAGCAGGCCGCCGAGCACCGATCCGCCCGGTGGCTCGCAGGGCAACACTCGCGGCGGTTCGAACGGCTTCATCATGGGCGGCCGGGGCGGTTGACCGGCGTTAGCCTTACGCGTGCCCCATCGCTTCGGCGGTGGGGCACGCGTTGTCGTATCCGGCCGGCGAGGGCGACCTCCTCGTGGATCGCGAGAGGATGGGCGCCATGACGCCGACATCGACCGAACCCGTCCTGCCCACTCGGGACGATCCGGTGGTCCGCGCCGGCAGCGAACTCGTCGGTGGTCCGGCCGGGCGGCGGATTCGTTTCGCGCCGAACCGGTGGTGGACCCCCGTCCGGGTGCTCGTGCTGCTCGCGGTGGTCTGCTTCGCGCTCGGGATCATGCAGAAGAAGCCCTGCTACGACGGGGGTTGGTTCTCCGGCAGCACGCAGTACTCGCACGCGTGCTACAGCGACATGCCGCACCTGTACATCAATCGCGGTCTCGCGGACGGGAAGATCCCGTACTTCCAGGAGACCGGCGACAAGGACATGAAGTTCCTGGAGTACCCGGTGATCACCGGTGGGGTGATGGCCTTCGCCGGGACCCTGGCGCGCGCGGCCGGGGACATCACCGACGGCGATCTCCAGGACGAGCAGTTGTGGTTCGTCATGATCAACGCGTTGATCATGATGGCCTGCGCGGTGGTGACCGTGGTCGCGGTCAAGGGCACGTCCGGGCGGCGGCCCTGGGACGCGGCGATGGTGGCCTGCGCGCCCGCGTTGGCGCTCAACGGGCTGATCAACTGGGACCTGGTCGCGGTCGCGCTGACGGCGGTGGCCATGTGGACGTGGGCGCGGCGCAACATCGTGGTCGCCGGGGTGATGATCGGCCTGGCGACCGCGGCGAAGTTGTATCCGGTGTTGTTGCTGGCACCGTTGTTCCTGCTGTGCCTGCGCTCGGGCCGGCTGATCCCGTTCGCCAAGACCGCGGCGGCGGCGATCGTGTCCTGGCTGGTGGTGAACCTGCCGGTGATGCTGGTCTACGACGGCCATTGGTACGAGCGGCGCGACTGGTACATCCGTGAGGGCTGGAAACTCTTCTACACGTTCAGCCAGGACCGGCCCGCCGACTACGGGTCGATCTGGCTGATCATCCAGCAGCGCGACGGCAGACCGCTGGAGCACCTCAACAGCTACGTCACGGCGAGCCTGGTGCTGTGCTGCCTCGCGATCGCCGCGCTGGTGATGTTCGCGCCGCGGCGGCCGAGGTTCGCCCAGGTGGCGTTCCTGATCGTGGCCGCGTTCGTGCTGACCAACAAGGTCTACTCGCCGCAGTACGTGCTGTGGTTGATCCCGCTGGTGGTGCTGGCCCGGCCGCGCTGGCGGGACTTCCTGATCTGGCAGGCGTGCGAGGTCACGTACTTCCTCGGCGTGTGGATGTACATCGCCTCGTTCTCCGGCAAGGGCCTGTCGCAGAACGCGTACCACGTGGTGATCCTGCTGCACCTGCTCGGCACCGCGTACATCTGCCTGGTGGTGGTGCGCGACATCCTGCGCCCCGACCGGGACCCGGTGCGCGCGGACGGCAGCGACGACCCCTCGGGCGGGGTGCTCGACCGCGCGCCGGACGTCTTCGTGCCGACCTCGGTCCTGGTCCGCGCGGGTCGCTGAACACCACGAGGCGGGCCCGGGGGGGGGGGGGGGGGCGCCCCCCCCCCCCCCCCCCCGGGGGGGGGGGGGGGGCCCCGCGGGCGCGGACGGGGGGGGGGTGTGGGCCCCCGCCCGCGGCCCTTCTGGGGCCCCCCGGGGGCCGGGGCGCGGGGGGGGGCCCGGGGGCGGGGGGGGGGCGGGGGGGGGGGGGGGCCCCCCCCCCCCCCCGAGGCCGCCTCGTCGTTCGGACGGCTCAGCGCAGGGCGATCCGGTCGAAGTGTGTCGTGGTGTGCCGCAGCGCGGCCTCCAACTCGTCGCCGGGCTTGGGCGGCGCCACGTCGTTGGCCAGGAACAGCAGGCTGACCTGCATGTGCGGCGGCTCGGCGAACCAGCGCTGCTTGCCCGCCCAGGTGAACGGGGACAACGAGCGGTTGACGGTGGCCAGGCCGGCCCGGGCCACGCCCTTGGCGCGCGGCATCACCCCGCGCACGGTCTTGGGGGCCTCCAGGCCCACACCCTGCGCGGTGCCGCCGCTGACCACCA
This sequence comes from Embleya sp. NPDC127516, assembly GCF_044765325.1. Lineage (NCBI taxonomy): Bacteria > Bacillati > Actinomycetota > Actinomycetes > Kitasatosporales > Streptomycetaceae > Embleya > Embleya sp. NPDC127516. The sequence goes on from NZ_JBIWJT010000013.1 coordinate 204,218, forward strand.
CCAGGTGCCCGTCACTGGGCGCCTTGCGCTGGCGATAGCCGAACCGCTCGCCGCGCGCGATGCGCACCACGTCCAACACCGTCCCGCGACTGGCCAGCACGTCGTGGTCGCCCAGCCACAGGTCGGTGCCGATCCGCGGCCGGAACTCGGTGTCCGGGTGCCGCTCGCGCAACGCCGCGAGCTCGGCCGCCTTCAGGTGGCTGACGTACATCGTGCGCACCGGCAGCCGCGCCGCGCGCAGCCGCTCGACCCAGCCCACCACCTCGGCCACCGGGTCGTACCCGTCCGGGTGGTCCAGCGGCAGGTGCAGCGAGAAGCCCTCCAGGCGCACGTCGTCCATCCCGGTGCGGAGCTTGACCAGCTCCTCCTCGGTGACCCCGTCGCGCTTCATCGTGGTCATGCACGCGACCACCACCCGGCAGCCCACCAGGTCCCGGGCGGCCTGCACCGAGGACACCGTGCGGATGGTGCGGTCCGGCAGCGGGACCGCCTCCTCGCCGCGCAGATACGGCGTGAGCACCAGCACCTTGCCGTCGAAGTGGTCCTTGACCACCGCGGCCTCGTACGTGGTCCCCACGGCCACGGTGTCCACGCACATCCGGGTGGCCTCCTCGGCCAGCCTGGGATTGGTGAACCCGTACCCGTTGCCCTTCATCACCGGTACGAGACCGGGGAACGTGTCGCGTACCTCGTCCTGGTGCTTGCGCCAGCGGGCGGCGTCGACGTAGAGCGTGAGCGACATGGGCGCTTCGGGGCCTTCCGTGTGCGGGGCTTGCCCTTGGGAACACAGGGCGGAGGCGGGGGACACGCGACGCCGGCCGCGTCACGATGATCATCACGTAACAGCCGACGACACAGGTGCCGCCGGCGTTGCGTCAGCGACGCGACATGTACATGTCGAGTGCCTTGTGCAGCATCTTGTTGAGCGGGAAGTCCCACTCGCCGAGGTATTCGACGGCCTGGCCGCCGGTGCCGAGCTTGAACTGGATGAGACCGAAGAGGTGGTCGTTCTCGTCCAGGGTGTCGCTGATGCCGCGCAGGTCGTACGCCGAGGCGCCGAGCGCGTACGCGTCGCGCAACATCCGCCACTGGATCGCGTTCGAGGGACGCACCTCGCGCTTGTGGTTGGCCGAGGCGCCGTACGAGTACCAGACGTGGTCGCCCACCGTGACCATCGTGGTGGACGCGAGCACCTCGCCCTCGTGCTTGGCCAGGTACAGCCGCATGCGTTCGGGGTCCTCGGCGTTGAGCGCCTTCCACATGCCCTGGAAGTAGGCCAGCGGGCGCGGCGTGAAGTGGTCGCGCACGGCGGTGACCTTGTAGACCTCGTGGAAGACGGGCAGGTCGTCGTAGCCGCCCTGGACCACGTCGACGCCGGCCTTCGTGGCCTTCTTGATGTTGCGTCGCCACAACTGGTTGAAGCCCGCGTGCACGTCGTCGAGGCTGCGCCGGACCAGCGGCACCTGGAACACGTAGCGCGGCTGCACGTCGCCGAAGCCGGCGCCGCCCGACGCGTCCTGCTGCCAGCCCAGGCCGCGCAGTTGCCGCTCCAGCTCCGCGCCGCGCTCGTCGGTCCAGTCCGGGGTCAGATCGCGCAGTCGGTTCGCCGACTTGGCCGCGATCGCCTTCTTGATCGTGTCCGCCTCCCAGCGGGCGATCACCACCGGCGGGCCCATCTTGACCGAGAACGAACCGCGGCTCTTGAGATGCGCGAGCATCGGGTCGAGCCACTTGCGCAGATCGCCGTCGAACCAGTCGATGACCGGCCCCTCCGGCATGTACGCGAGATAGCGCTTTATCTTCGGCAGTTGCCGGTACAGCACGAGTGCCGCGCCCACCACCGCGCCCGATTCGTCGATCCAACCGATGCTCTCGGACCGCCACTCACTCTTCACCGCGCCCCAGGAAGGGCACTGAAGAAAGCTCACGGAGGGCCTGCCCTTGATGAAGGCGAGATGCTCCTCGGCGGTGAGCGTCCTCAGGCGCAAAGACATGTAAGAGCTCCTCGAAATCGGTTCGGCCGTGACAGAGGTTACTGCGCCTTTGGGCGCTATGGATCGTGCCGGGCGGCACACGCGGGACGGTACGCGAACAATTCGGTCTTTCGGCGTCGAAACAGACGCTTGACTGTGTCAGTAATCAGCAATCGTCGCTTAACAATCGCGACTCGGCGGGGAAACCGCGTCTCGCCAGACTCCGGTACGTCATCCCCCGGAACCGAAGGAGTCCCGGCATCGTGCGGAAAATCACGGTTTACCGACCCTGGGCGCGCGTCGCCGCCCTGTCGCTGGCCGCCCTGCTCGTCACCTCCTGCGCCGCCGACGAGAGCACCGCGAAGAAGGGTGCCGCCGGTCCGGACGTCGGCGGGGACTCGATCAAGGTCGGAGTGCTGCACTCGCTCAGCGGCACCATGGCCATCTCCGAGGTGACCGTGAAGAACTCGGTCCTGCTCGCGATCGACGAGATCAACGCCAAGGGCGGCGTGCTCGGCAAGAAGATCTCACCGGTCACCGAGGACGGCGCCTCCGACTGGCCGACCTTCGCCGAGAAGGCGCAGAAGCTGATCTCCCGGGACCGGGTCGCGGTGACCTTCGGCGGGTGGACCTCGGCGAGCCGCAAGGCGATGTTGCCGGTGTTCGAGAAGAACCGACAACTGCTCTTCTACCCCGTTCAGTACGAGGGCCTGGAGAGCTCGCCGTACATCTTCTACACCGGGGCGACCACCAACCAGCAGATCGTGCCGGGCCTGGACTACCTCAAGAGCCAGGGCAAGAAGAAGATCTTCCTGGTCGGCAGCGACTACGTCTTCCCGCGCACCGCCAACAAGATCATCAAGGCGTACGCGAAGGCGAACGGCATGGAGGTGGTCGGCGAGGAGTACACGCCGCTGGGCCACACCGAGTACAGCACCCTGATCAACAAGGTCGAGTCGGCCAAGCCCGACGCGGTGTTCAACACCCTCAACGGCGACAGCAACGTGGCCTTCTTCAAGCAACTGCGCGGCAACGGCGTCGGCGCGGCGAGCATGCCCGTGCTCTCGGTCAGCGTCGCCGAGGAGGAGGTCCGGGGCATCGGCCCGGACAACATCGTCGGTCAGCCGGTCGCCTGGAACTACTACCAGAGCACCGAAACCCCGCAGAACACCGAATTCGTCGCCGCCTACAAGGCCAAGTACGGCGCGGACAAGGTCACTTCGGACCCGATGGAGGCCGGCTACAACTCGGTCCACCTGTGGAAGGCAGCGGTCGAGAAGGCACAGAGCTTCGATCCCGAGGCGGTGAAGAAGGCCGCGGACGGCGTCTGGATCGACGCGCCCGAAGGCCGGGTCACCATCGACGGCGCGACCCAACACGTGCACAAGACCGCGCGGATCGGTGTGGTCCAGCCGGACGGCCTGATCAAGGAGGTCTGGAACTCCGGGGCGCCGATCAAGCCGGATCCCTACCTCAAGGCCTATCCGTGGGCCTCGGGCCTGTCCTAGTCGGGTGACGCGGCCGGTCCGGCGACGCGACCCGACCCGGCCCGGCGGCTCGACCCGGTCCGGCGACGCGACCCGGGAGACAGGCACAGGGGACCACGGAGACAGGAGGTATCACCCGGTGCACGCATTCCTGAACCAATTGCCGATCGGCCTCGCGATCGGCGCCGTCCTGCTGCTGATCGCGCTCGGCCTGACCTTCACCTTCGGTCAGATGGGCGTGATCAACATGGCCCACGGCGAATTCATCATGGCCGGCGCCTACACCGCGTACATGGTGCAGGCGCCGGTGGCGGCACTCGGTCTGAAGGGTCAGGCCGTACCGGTCGCCCTCCCCGTGGCGTTCGTGGTCGCGGGCACCATGGGACTGATCCTGGAGCGGGTGCTGATCCGCCGCTTCTACGGCCGGCCGCTGGACACGCTGCTGCTCACCTGGGGCGTGTCGCTGGTGCTCCAGCAGGTCGCGCGGGATCTGTTCGGTGCCCCCAACGTCCAGGTGGTGGCGCCCGATTGGCTGGTCGGCGGGAACGAGGTGTTCGGCGTCCGGATCCAGTACGCCCGGGTGTTCATCCTGGTGCTGGCGCTGCTCTGCGTGGCTGCGATCCGGATCTACCTGGACCGCACCCGCCAGGGTCGGCGGATGCAGGCGGTGATGCAGAACCGCCGGCTCGCCGCGTGCGGCGGGATCGACACCGGGCGGGTGGACCAGCGCACCTTCTTCATCGGATCCGGCCTGGCCGGCGTGGCCGGTGTCGCGCTGACCCTGGTCGGCCCGGTCGGGCCCTCGCTCGGCACGTACTACATCGTCGACGCGTTCCTGGTGGTCGTGGCGGGTGGGCTGGGCCGGCTGGAGGGCGCGGTGATCGCGGCCTTCGCGCTGGGCCTGATGAACAGCTACCTGGAGTACTGGTCGGACGCCTCGCTGGCCAAGGTGCTGGTCTTCGCGGTCGTCATCGGCTTCCTGCAACTGCGTCCGCAGGGCCTGTTCGTGCTGCGCTCGCGGGCGCTGACGTGAGCGGCCGCGCGGGCGGACGATGGGCCCGATCCGAGAACTGGCGCGGGACGGTCGGCTTCATCGCCACCGCCCTGCTCGTGTTCGCCGTCGCACCCGCGACGTTGAGTCCCTTCCGCCTCGAACTCCTGGCCAAATACCTGTGCTTCGCGATCGCCGCGCTCGGCATCGGGCTGGCCTGGGGCAAGGGCGGGATGTTGACCCTGGGCCAGGGGGTGTTCTTCGGCCTCGGCGGCTACGCGATGGCGATGCACCTCAAACTCGCCGAGGCGGGTCCCGGGCAACTGCCCGACTTCATGGTCTGGAGCGGGGTCGACCGACTCCCGATGGTGTGGGAGCCGTTCCGCCAACCATGGTTCGCCCTGGCCATGGTGGTGCTGCTGCCGGGCACCGTCGCCGCGCTGCTGGGCCTGCTGGTCTTCGGCCGTCGGGTACGCGGTGCCTACTTCGCCATCCTCACCCAGGCGCTCGCCGCCGCGTTCACCATCTGGCTGGTCGGTCAACAGGCCCTGACCGGCGGCACCAACGGGCTGACCGACTTCGGCACCTTCTTCGGCCTGGACCTGGCCGCCGACGCGGACCGGCGCACGTTGTACTTCGTCGTGGCGATCGTGCTCGGCCTGCTCTATCTGGGCTTTCGGCAGGTCGTGGCGAGCCGGTTCGGCCGGCTCCTGGTGGCGGTGCGCGACGGCGAGGACCGGGTGCGCTTCCTGGGCTACGACCCGGCGCTGGTCAAGACCGTCGCCTTCACCCTGTCCGCGATCTCCGCGGGCATCGCCGGCGCGCTGTTCGTTCCGGTGGTCGGCATCATCTCGCCCGCCCTGCTGGGGGTGGTGCCCTCGCTGGAACTGGTCTTCGCGGTCGCGGTCGGCGGTCGGTACGCGTTGGCCGGCGCGATCCTGGGCGCGGTCCTGCTCAACTACGCCAAGACCACGTTCTCGGAGAACTACGCGGACGGCTGGCTCTACCTCCAGGGCGTCCTGTTCATCGTGGTGATGGCGTTCGCGCCCAAGGGTGCCCTCGGCCTGGTCGGGCAGATCCGGGACACGATCGCCCGCCGCCGCTCGACGCGCACGAGTGCGCCGGCGCGCCCCCGTACCGCCGAGGAGGTGTCCGGATGAGCGAGCCACTGCTGAGCGTGCGGGGTCTGGGTGTGGTGTTCGGCGGATTCCGCGCGATCGACGGCGTCGACCTGACCGTCGAGGAGGGCGAGCTGCGCTTTCTGATCGGTCCCAACGGGGCGGGCAAGACCACCCTGATCGACATCGTCACCGGTCTGACCCGGCCCACCGAGGGCAGCGTGCGCTTCGCCGGCACCGAGTTGGTCGGCCGGCGCGAGCATCAGGTGGTCCGGGCGGGCATCGGTCGCACCTTCCAGACCGCGGTGGTCTTCGAGGAATTGACCGTCGAGGAGAACGTCGACCTGGCCGGCTCGTTCCGGCTCGGCCTGCACCGTCTGCTGCGACGACGGCGCGGACGCGGCACCGCGGTCGAGGCGGCGCTGGCGGACACCGGCCTGATCGACCTGGCCGACCGCCCGGCCGGCGTGCTCTCGCACGGGCAGCGGCAGTGGCTGGAGATCGCCATGCTGCTCGCCCAGGAGCCGCGCCTGCTGCTGCTCGACGAGCCGGTGGCGGGCATGTCCCGGGACGAGCGCGAGCGCACCGGCGCACTGCTGACCGCGATCGCCCGGGACCGCACGGTGATCGTGGTCGAACACGACATGGAGTTCGTCCGCACCTACGCGTCCACGGTGACGGTGCTGCACGAGGGGCGGGTGCTCACCGAGGGCGACATGGCCTCGGTCCAGGCGGATCCGACCGTGCGGGAGGTCTATCTCGGCCGCTCGCGCGAGGCGCGGACCCGGACGGCCGGCGAGGCCCACGAGCGGGAGGCGGTGTCCTGATGGACGCGATGTTGGAGGTGGCCGGCCTGGAGGCCGGCTACGGCCGGGCCCGGGTGTTGTTCGGCGTCGACCTCACCGTCGCAGCGGGCTCGCTCGTGTGCGTCATGGGCCGCAACGGCGTCGGCAAGACCACGCTGCTCGAAACGATCATGGGCGTGTTGCCGGTACGCGCCGGCCGGGTCCGGTTCCGCGGCCGCGACATCACCCGGCTGCCGACCCACGAGCGGGTCCGGCTGGGCCTGGGCTACGTGCCGCAGGGGCACGAGAGCTTCGACCGGCTCAGTGTGCGGGAAAACCTGCGGGTGACCCGGGAGGCGAGCGGCGGCCGGGACGCGGGCGTGCCGGACGAGGTGTTGGATCTGTTCCCGCGTCTGCGCCCGCTGCTGAACCGACCCGCCGGCTTCCTCTCCGGCGGCCAGCAACAACAGCTCGCCATCGCCCGCACCCTGGTCACCGAACCGGCGATGCTGATCCTGGACGAGCCCACCGAGGGCATCCAGCCCTCGATCGTGACCGAGATCGAGGACGTCATCGAGCGGCTGCACCGCGAGCGCGGCCTCGCGGTGCTGCTCGTCGAGCAGTATCTGGACTTCGCGGAGCGCCTGGCGGACCGCTTCACGGTCCTGGACGCGGGCGTCGTGGTGCGCGAGGGCGCCGGCCGCGAACTGGCCGAACCGGAGATCCGGCGACTGCTGGCCGTGTGAGTCGCCGGATACGGGTGCGGGTGCTCAGTACAGTCCGCCGTGGAACATGTTCATGAACAGGGCGACGGCGGACACACCCAGCGCGAGCACCGTGACCACACGCTCTGCGGTGGTCGCCGAGAACATCTGACTGACCAGTCCGGTCAGCACGCCCGCGAGCGCGGTCCACGCGCCCAGGATGTGCATCCCCTCGAAGAACGCGCAGATGCCCGCCACCAGCGCGAACAGCACCACTGCGGCCACCAGCGCGTTCTCGCGCGGATGGGCACGGCCGTCGGAGTTGAGGGTCAGCCGGGGCCGGTGCGCTCCCGCGGTCGCGGCGGTTCCCGTACGGCGGATCGTATGTGCCATCACGCACCTCCGGTGAGTGACTGCGGTACGGACCTTTTGTCCGTATATCCATCCCCCAGGGTGACGGGCGTCATGCTCGGATTTCAAGAGTGTGTGTGGGGCCGGGTACGCTGTACCGTCCGCTGCCTTCTCGGCACCCCCGTGCGTTTTCGGATCGGGGGCCGCCTTGGCGTGGCGGCATTTACGCAAGCCCTCCTGCCACGGAGATTCCGTGGCCGATCAGTCCACAGGAGGTGGGTGTTCACATGCGTAGCTACGAACTCATGGTCATCCTCGACGCGGACCTCGAAGAGCGCGCGGTCACGCCGCTGCTCGAGCAGTTCCTCAATGTCATCCGCAACGACGGTGGCAAGGTCGAGAAGATCGACACGTGGGGCCGTCGCCGGCTCTCGTACGAGATCAAGAAGAAGTCCGAGGGCATCTACGCCGTCGTGGACCTGGCCGCGGAGCCCGCGACCGTCAAGGAACTCGACCGTCAGATGAACCTCAACGAGTCGGTGCTGCGGACCAAGGTCCTGCGCCCCGACCAGCGCTAGTCCGAGCTCGCGCGCACCACCAACCACACCGCACGTCGAAACGCAGCACTGCGCTGAAATCAGCGAAGGGGTCAGCATGGCAGGCGAGACCATCATCACTGTTGTCGGAAACCTGACTGCCGACCCGGAACTGCGCTTCACGCCCAGCGGTGCCGCTGTCGCGAACTTCACCGTGGCGTCCACGCCGCGCACGTTCGACCGTCAGACGAACGAGTGGAAGGACGGCGAAGCGCTGTTCCTCCGTTGTTCGGCCTGGAAGCAGCTGGCGGAGAACGTCGCGGAATCCCTCCAGCGCGGCACGGGCGTCATCGTCCAGGGCCGGCTGAAGCAGCGGTCCTACGAGACCAAAGAGGGCGAGAAGCGCACCGTCGTGGAGCTCGAGGTCGACGAGATCGGCCCGACCCTGAAGTGGGCCACCGCCAAGATCACCAAGACCAGCCGCGGAGGCGGCGGCCAGGGTGGTTACGGCGGCGGTCAGCAGCAGGGCGGTGGCGGTTACGGCGGCCAACAGGGCGGCGGACAGCAGGGTGGCGGTGGCTACGGCGGCCGTCCCCAGCAGGGCGGTGGCGCACCCGCCGACGACCCGTGGGCCACTCCCGCAGGGGGCGGCCAGCAGCAGGGCGGCGGCGCGGGGGGCTGGGGTCCCCCGCCGGGCGGCTACTCGGACGAACCCCCCTTCTAGGCCGCAAGGCCGAGGGATCGGTTCGCACCCCGAGCTGAAGACTTCTGAAACGATCTGGAGAGCACAATGGCGAAGGCGCCTGCGCGCAAGCCTAAGAAGAAGGTCTGCGTGTTCTGCAAGGAGAAGATCTCCTATGTGGACTACAAGGACACCAACCTGCTGCGGAAGTTCATCTCCGACCGCGGGAAGATCCGCGCTCGTCGCGTGACCGGTAACTGCACGCAGCACCAGCGTGACGTCGCCGTGGCTGTCAAGAACAGCCGCGAGATGGCGCTGCTGCCGTACACCAGCACTGCTCGCTGAGAAAGGGTGATCTTGTCATGAAGCTCATCCTCACCCACGAGGTGACCGGTCTCGGTGAGCCCGGCGACATCATCGAGGTCAAGGACGGCTACGGCCGCAACTACCTCATCCCGCGCGGCTACGCGATCCGCTGGAGCCGTGGCGGCGAGAAGGACGTGGCGGCCATCCGTCGCGCCCGCAAGGTCCGCGAGATCCGCACGCTCGACCAGGCCGCCGAGGTCAAGGGTCAGCTCGCGGGTCTCAAGGTGACGCTCCAGACGCGCGCCGGCGAGACGGGCCGACTCTTCGGCTCGGTCACCGTCGCGGACGTCGTGTCGGCCATCAAGGCCGCCGGCGGTCCGGACATCGACAAGCGTCGCGTCGAGATCGGTACGCCGATCAAGACCGTCGGGTCGCACCGCATCACGGTCCGCCTCCACCAGGAGGTTTCGGCCGCGCTCGACCTCGACGTCGTGCCCGCCTGACCTGAAGCACCCGAACGGCCCGACCCCTTCCGGGGTCGGGCCGTTCGGCGTTTCCGAGTAGTCGACTGAGTAGTGGTACTCATGTCCCGAACACCCCTTCCGTCGCACGCTGGAGACACACGCCGGGCGGTCCGGCGGGGCAAAGGGGCGGACGGTCATGGCCAGGTTCATCCGACAGTGGTTGCTGCGTGTGGTCAGCTTCGCGCTGACCGGTCTGTATCAGCTCTACCGCGTCCATCCCGTCGTCTGGCGCTGGACCGCGCGCAACTATCGGCCGTGGATGCAGCGGTTCGCCCGCCGGCACGCGTGGATGACCTGCCAGTTCGCCGCGCTCGACGTGCCCGCGTACCGCGACTTCCTGCGCCGGCACCGTTGGCGCTTCCGCTGGTTCGACCTCACCTCCTACCCGGAGACGTCCAAGGAGAACTACGTCAAGGCGTACCCCGAGGACACCCGGTGCTGGCTGGGCACGCTGGAGGTGGCCGGGACGGTCGTGGACGAGTCCTCCGGCTCCTCCGGGACACCGCACAACTGGCTGCGCTCGCGGCGCGAACTCAAGTCGGTGCACCGCAACGTGGCCGGCTACACCTCGCTGGTGTTCCCCCGACGCAAGTTGTTCGTGATCAACGCCTACTCGATGGGCGCGTGGGCCACCGGGACCAACACCGGCATCGCGATGGCCCGGGTGGCGATGGTCAAGAACACCGGGCCCGACATCGACAAGATCGTGGACACGCTGCGCCACTTCGGGCCGCGCTTCACCTACCTGGTCACCGCGTACCCGCCCTTCCTCAAGCATCTGCGCGACCGGCTCGACGCCGAGGGCTTCGACTGGCGGCGGCACGCGATGTACGGCTTCGTCGGCGGCGAGGGCATGACCGAGGCGTTGCGCGACTATCTGGAGGAGCGGTTCGTCAAGGTGCGCTCGGGCTACGGGGCCTCGGACCTGACCATCGGGATGGCCGGCGAGAGCGACGCGACGGTGTGGCTGCGCAAGCGGCTGCTGACCGACGAGCGGCTGCGGGCGCGCGTGCTCGGGCCGGACGAGGGGCGGGTGCCGATGGTGTTCCAGTACAACCCGCTGGAGACGTACCTGGAGACCAACGCCGACGACGAGGTGATCTGCACGATCAACTCGACCGCGGTGATGAGTCCCAAGGTGCGCTACAACATCGGCGACGAGGGCCGGCTGCTGACCTTCGCCGAGGTCGAGGAGATGATCCGGCCGGACGCGCAGGCCTGGGTCGGCTGGGAACGCGCGGCGCGGGTCGAGGGCATGCGGCTGCCGATGTTGCTGCTGTTCGGGCGCAAGGACAGCACGATCTCCTACATGGGCGCCAACATCTATCCGCAGGACGTCGAGTACGGGCTCTATCAGGACAACCCGATGGCGGCGCACCTGGAGGGTTTCTGCCTGACCGTCGACGAGTACGCCGACCTGGAGAGCCGGCCCGTGGTCAACCTCCAACTGCGCGACGGGACCTCGCTCGACGACGCGGACCGGGAGAAGCTCGCCCGGGTGTGCCGGGAGGGTGTGGTGCGCCATCTGGCCCGGGTCAGCCGGGATTTCGCCCAGTCGCTCGCGGAGGACCCGACGGCGGCCGACGTGCGGGTGCTCGTACACGACTTCGGCACCGGGCCGTTCCTGCACGGCACCACCAAGATCAAGAACGTCTACCTCGTGGAGGGGGAGCAGCGATGAGGACCACCGACTTCTCGGCGGCACCGCCGCAGGCGCGCGGCGAGGCGTTGTTCATCGGAGCCACGCACTACAGCGGGCTGCGGTCGTTGTTGTCGTTGGCCCGGCCGTGGTTGCGGATGGTGCGCACGATGAAGCGCATGGAGGGCTACCGCTGGCACAAGGTCTACCGCCAGGGCCCGTTCACACTCGGTACGGTCGCGGTGTTCGCGGATCAAGACGCGATGTTGCGGTTCGCCCGTTCCAAGGCGCACCGCGACCTGATGTGCTGGATGACCGATCACGACGACCGCAACGGCACGGCGGGCTTCATCCGGCTCTTCGACGCGCAGCCGGCCGGCTACAGCAACGGCGAGTGGCGGGCCGAGGGCGACGGCATGGCGCACATCGAGGAGTTCACCCCGATCGGCCGCGAGGAGACCGGCGCGCCGGTGCACCGGAAGGCGAAGTCGTGATACCGACGGTGGAGCGGGTCGAGTCCCGGCGCGCGCTGCGCGACTTCTGCGAACTCCCGCTGCGGCTGCACCCGAAGGACCGCTACGTACCGGTTTTGCGCGGTCAGGTGCGGCAGTGGCAGCGGGCCGGGATCGAGTTGTACGTGGTGCGGGATCGGGCCGGGCGCGTCGTGGGGCGGACCTGCCTGCACACCGACGGGCGCTTCGACGCCAAATTGCGCGGGCGGCATCAGCTCTTCGGGCTCACCGAGTTCAGCGACGATCCCGAGGTGTTCGCCGTCCTGGTGGACCTGATGGAGCGGCGGGCCGCGCGGGCCGGTCGCGACCGCCTGTTCGGACCGGTGGCGCTGTTGCCGAACCAGACCGGCGGGGTGATCACCTCCGGGTTCACCGAGCGCGGCTTCGTGGACTCGGCGTGGAATCCGGCGCGTTATCCCGAGACCTACGAACGGGCCGGCTTCGCGAGGAGGTTCTCCGCCTCCACCTGGATCTGCCCGGATCTGCGCGAGCGCACCGACGACCCCGACGAGACGTACGTGTTCGACGACGCGCGGATCGCCACCGAGCGGTTGGTGATCCGGCGCGGATCACGTCGTCGGCTGGCCGAGCAACTGCCGATCCTGCACTCGATGTTGAACGCGAGCTTCGGGCAGCTCGGCTACTACACGCCGATCGAACTCGACGAACTGCGGGCGCAGACGGACGGCTTGGCGCATCTGTTGGAGGAGTCGCTGCTGCTGTGGCTGGAGCGGGCGGGCGAGCCGATCGCGTTCACCCTCGCGGTGCCGGACATCTCGGAGTTCCTGATGCGGATCGGCGGCGATCTGCACCTGGGCAACCAGCTACGTCTGCTGGCCACGCGCGGGCGCCATCGCCGCGAGGCCGTGCTGATCATCAAGGGGACCGTGCCGGCGGCCCAGGGGCGCGGCTATCTGACGCTGCTCGCGCGCGAGCAGTACCGGGCGCTGCGGGCGGGCGGCTACCACGCGTTGCGCAGCACCTGGGTCGAGGACGACAACAAGGCCTCGGCGGCGCAGTATCGCCGGATCGGCGGACGCGAGCTGCACGGGCATACGTTCTACGTGCGATCGCTGGGGAGCGCGTCGTGAGCGGGCAACTCGAGGAGCTGTTGAGGGCGGCCGGGCGGGCGCCGAGCGCGCACAACACCCAGCCGTGGACGGTGTCGCCGAGCGGCGCCCTGGGTTACGCGCTGTCCTGGGACGCCGCGCGCGAGCTGCCGGTCGGCGACCCCACCCGGCGGGACCTGTTCCTGGCACTCGGGGCGTTCACGGAGGCGTTCCTGATCGCGTCGGCGGACCTGGGCGTGCCGCTGCGGGTGGAGTGGACCGGCGCGTCGGAGCGGGGCCCGGTGGCTCGTTTCGTGCGGGCGTACGAGTGTCATCCGACGCCGTTCACGGCGGCGGACCTGGCGGGGCGGCGCAGCGCGCGCGGGGCGTACGAGCCGGGGGCGCTGCCGGACGCGGTGTTCGCGGAGGCGGGCGACGCGTTCGCCGGGTCGGCCGGGCTGTGGCGCGGCGGGACCCGGGCGCTGGCGCCGTTGTCGGAGGAGGCGGACCGGTGGTTGTTCGCGGATCCGGCGCTGGTCGCCGAGTTGCGGCGGTGGTTGCGGCTGCGGCCGGTGCCGGCCGGGCACCCGGACGCGCGGGACGGGCTGACCGGGCCGGCGCTCGCGCTGTCCCGGGTCGAGGAGCGGGCGTTGCGCGCGGCGCTGAGTCCGGCCGCCCATCGGGTGCTGCGCCGGGTCGGGTTGGCCCGGGCGTTGGCGGCGGCGTTGCGGGGGGTGATGCGCTACGACGGAACCGTGCTGGTGGTGACCGCGCCGACGGTGCCCGCAGAGCCGAAGCACCTGCTCGAAGCGGGGCGGGGGCTGTTGCGCTGCTGGTTGACGTTGGCCCGGCACGGGTACGCGACGCATCCGCTCAGCCAGCTCATCGACTGCGGGCGCACCTGCGGGGAGTTGGCGGATCGGGTGGGGGCGGTTCCGTGGGCGGTGTTTCGGGTCGGACGGCCGGTGCGGGAACCGGTGCGGTCCGCGCGGCGGACGGACTGAGCGGGGGCGACACCGGGTGGGCGGGCGTGATCCGGGCGGGCGGTGGAGTTCGGGCGGTGGGGTGGTCGGAATCCCACGGACGGGTGGGTCCGGCGACTTGCCTGGATACCCTAGGGGGGTATAAATTCATCGTCGTGGGGCCGATCATGGTCCTCGTATCGACGAAAGGATCACCGTCATGAGCACCGCCACCTTCACCGTCAGCGGGATGACCTGCGGCCACTGCGTATCGTCGGTCACCGAGGAGGTCTCCGAGGTCTCGGGCGTGACCGACGTCAAGGTCGAGTTGGCCTCCGGCCTGGTGACCGTGACCTCCGAGGCGCCCGTGGACGCGGACGCGGTGCGCGCGGCCGTCGTGGAGGCGGGCTACGAGGTCGTCGGGGCGTGAGTCCGAGCCGGCGGTGTTCGTGGTCGGCAACCCACCGCGACTGCGCCGGTTCACGTCGACGGCGGGCATGCCCGGCGTCGGGGACGCGACGGGGACGGGGTGCGGGAGTCGGCGGCGCGTCGAGGTCCGGCCTTCCGGCCCCGGTCGGATGTTCGCGAAGCCCGGTCCGGCCGCTCTCGGCCCGACCGCCGTGCGTGCCGCCAGGGTGTGCCCGACCTCAGCGTTTGCCCGTCACCAGCCACGCGTCGCCGTGCGCGCGCCGGCCGAGCACGACCAGGCGGGTGAGCATGAACGTGCCGATCGCCCACCACCAGACCGCGATCAGGCCGCCGCCCAGGGCCAGTACGGTGCCCAGCACCGCGCAGAAGACGGCCAGCACGATCGGCATGGTGAGCGCGAGGTAGCGGCCGTCGCCCGCGCCTATCAACACTCCGTCCAGCACGAACACCGCGCCGGCGAGCGGTTGGAGCACGGCGACCGCGAGCAGCGTGCCCGCCAGCAGGTCGCGCACCGCCGGGTCGGCGGTGAACAGCGGGATGTACAGCGGGCGGGCCAGGACCACCACGATCGCGAACGACACGCCGGTCCAGACCCCCCACACCAGCATCCGGCGAGTCGCCGCGCGGGCCCCGGCCGCGTCCCCGGCGCCCAGCGCCCGGCCCACTATCGCCTGGGCCGCGATGGCCAGGGCGTCCATCGCGAAGGCGAGGAAGGTCCACACCTGCCAGGCGACCTGGTGCGTGGCGATCGAGGTGTCGCCCATGTGGGTGGCGGCCACGGTGGCCACGACGAGGATCGCGCGCAGGCTGACGGTGCGTACGAACAGCGGCGCGCCGGCGCTCGCGGACGCGCGTATGCCGGCGGGGTCCGGTCGCAACGACGCGCCGTGTCGGCGGGCGCCGCGGACGACGCGGACCAGGTAGACCAGGGCCATCCCGGTCTGCGCGAGCACCGTGCCCCACGCGGATCCGGCGATGCCCCAGTGCAGGCCGTACACGAACACGATGTTGAGCAGCAGGTTGGCGCCGAAGCCGAGTACCGCGACCACGAGCGGGGTCCGGGTGTCCTGGAGCCCGCGCAGCACGCCGGTGGCGGCGAGCACGATCAGCATCGCCGGGATGCCCAGCGAACCGATCCGCAGATAGGTCACCGCGTGCGGCGTCGCGCTGTCCGAGGCGCCGAACGCCGCGACCACCCACGGGGCGGCGACCAAGCCGACCACGAGCAGGGCGGTGCCCAGCAGTGCGGCCAGCCACAGCCCGTCCAGGCCCTGGCGGATCGCGGCGCGCGGGTCGCCCGCGCCGATCAGGCGGGCGACGGCGGCGGTGGTCGCGTAGGCGAGGAACACGCACAGGTTGACCAGGGTGGTCAGCACCGCGCCCGCGACGCCGAGGCCGGCCAACTGGGGTGTGCCCAGGCGGCCGACGATCGCCGAGTCGACGAGCACGAACAGCGGCTCGGCGACGAGGGCGAAGAAGGCGGGTATCGCCAGGCGCAAGATGTCGCGGTCGTGTGCGCGGCGCCGGGCCCGGTCGGCGGGCGCCGGCGGGGTCGCGGGCTCGCGGGCGGGCTGCTCGGTGCCGCGATCCCCGGTGCCGAGCCGCTCGGGGACGGGCGGCTCGCCGGTGGGCGGCTCTGGGGGTGGGGACGGGACCGTGGACGGCACGCGTCCACCGTAGTCATCCACAGGTAAGGGTCACAATGCGCTCCTGGTCATTACCGGCGAGCGCGGGGCGTACGCGGGTGCACACGTGGGGCGATAGCCGCATGATTCGCCCAACAGTTTTTCACATACACAGCCGGTGGATAGAGAAATCGCAGGTCAGACCGGGTTTGTGCACATGATTGCGAAGCGTTGGCGGTCGACTGCGCACAGCTTGTGCACAGCTCGACCCGCCTCTCTCCACAGGTTATCCACAGTTATCCACAGGGCCTGTGTATGACCGTCTTGGCGGTCCCAGGGTCCACCCGTACGGTGAAGGGCCGCATGCCGCGTCGTGCGGCGGAACTGTCGGCCGTGTGGCGTATGAAGGACACGGTGTATTGCGGTGCGATCTCGCGCGAGCCTTTGTGAAAGGAGACCCCGGGCATGAGCGTCTCCGAGTTCGAAGAGGCCAGGCCCGAGCCGGCCCGCGAAGGATTCGAGCGGACCCCACCCCAGGACATCGCCGCCGAACAATCGGTCCTCGGCGGCATGATGTTGTCCAAGGACGCGATCGCCGACGTCGTGGAGAACCTCAAGCCGATCGACTTCTATCGGCCCGCCCACGAACTCGTCTACAACGCGATCCTGGACCTGTACGCCCGGGGCGAACCGGCCGACGCGGTCACCGTCGCCGCCGAACTGACCAAGCGCACCGAGATCGGCCGGGTGGGCGGCGCCCCGTACCTGCACACCCTGATCTCGTCGGTGCCCACGGCGGCGAACGCCGAGTACTACGCCCGCATCGTGCGCGAACAGGCGGTGCTGCGCCGCCTGGTCGAGGCGGGCACGCGCATCGTGCAGATGGGTTACGCGGCCGACGGCGAGGTCGACGACATCGTCAACAACGCCCAGGCCGAGGTCTACAAGGTCACCGAGCAGCGCACCACCGAGGACTACGCGCCGCTGGCCGACATCATGGAGGGCGCGCTCGACGAGATCGAGGCGATCAGCTCTCGCGGCGGCCAGATGTCCGGCATCCCCACCGGCTTCACCGACCTCGACTCCCTCACCAACGGCCTCCACTCCGGCCAGATGATCGTCATCGCCGCCCGTCCGGCCATGGGCAAGGCGCTGGCGCTGGACACTCCCCTACCGACGCCGACCGGGTGGACCACGATGGGTGAGGTGCGGGTTGGCGACCTGCTGATCGGAGCCGACGGGGCGCCGACCCGGGTGGTGGCGGCGACCGAGATGTTGATCGATCGACCGTGCTACGAGGTCGAGTTCTCCGATGGTGCGGTGATCGTTGCGGACGGCGCCCACCAGTGGGTGACCCAGACCCGGGCCGAGCGTCGCGCGGTCCACGGCCGGACCGACGCGCCGGCGGTAGCCGGGACGGTCCGGACCACCGAGGAGATCGCGGCCACCGTGCGGTGCGAGACGGCCGACCGGCGGTTGAACCATGCCGTCCGGGTGGCCGCGCCCGCGCGTTTCCCGGAGCGGGACCTGATGTTGCCGCCCTATGTGCTGGGGGCCTGGTTGGGTGACGGGCACAGCGCGGGGAGCCGGTTCACCACGGCAGATCCGGAAATAATCGACAACATCGAGCGGAGCGGCATTCGAGCCGTCCCGACCGGGAGTCCCCTGCTGTACAACCTACGCCTTCCGGAACCGGCGGCCGTCGAGGAACGTGCGTGCGTGGTCTGCGGAAAGCCGTTCGTGCCCCGCACCTCGCAGGTGCGCTCGTGCGGCAAGTCCTGTGGTGGCAAGGCCAAGGCGGTCTCGGCGCCGGTCGGCGATCCGTCCTGCCCCGACTGTGGAGGACCCTCCAGCGGATTGCTGCGGTGTCAGTCCTGCCGCGACCGACACGGTACGGTTCCGGCCATCCTGCGCACGCTTGGTGTCCTGCACGACAAGCACATTCCCGAGGTCTACCTGCGGGCCTCCGAACAGCAGCGGCGCGATCTCCTCGCCGGACTGCTCGACACCGACGGGTACGTGAGCCCGAGCGGCACCGTGCAGTTCGCGGTGACCAGCCGCAGGCTCGCCAAGGGTGTTCTCGAACTCGTGCTGAGTCTGGGCTATCGCGCGACGATGCGTACGAAGCCGGTCAAGGGCCGCACTGCCGAATCGTCGGTCTGCTACCAAGTGAACTTCACGCCGGCGGACAAGGTCTTCCGGCTGCCGCGCAAGATCGCCCGGCAGAGCACCCTGGCCTACCCGACCACTCGGCTGCGCTACATCAGCGCGGTGCGGCGCGTCGACTCGGTACCGGTGCGCTGCGTGGAGGTGGACAACGACAGCCACCTCTACCTGGCGGGCCGCTCGTGGATTCCCACCCACAATTCCACCCTCGGATTGGACATTGCACGTGCGTGTTCGATCAAAAACAATCTTGCGAGTGTGATCTTCTCGCTGGAGATGGGGCGCAACGAGATCATGATGCGTCTGCTGTCGGCGGAGGCTCGGGTCGCGTTGCACCACATGCGCTCGGGGAGCATGACGGACGACGACTGGACGCGGCTCTCGCGCAAGATGGGTGAGGTCACGGCGGCGCCGATGTACATCGACGACTCGCCGAACCTGTCGATGATGGAGATTCGGGCCAAGTGTCGCCGGCTCAAGCAGAAGCACGACCTGCGGCTGGTGATTATCGACTACCTCCAGCTCATGCAGTCGGGCGGCTCGCGGCGGGCCGAGAACCGCCAGCAGGAGGTCTCCGAGATGTCGCGGAACCTCAAGCTCCTGGCCAAGGAGCTGGAGGTCCCGGTGGTCGCGATGTCCCAGCTCAACCGTGGCCCGGAACAGCGCACCGACAAGAAGCCGATGGTTTCCGACCTGCGTGAGTCCGGTTGCGTCACGGCGGCGACCCGGGTGTTGCGGGCCGACACCGGTGCCGAGATCTCCATGGGAGAACTGTTGGCGACCGGCGAGCGGGACATTCCCGTCTGGTCCCTGGACGAGCACTTGAGGCTTGTTCCGCGCACCATGACGCATGTCTTCCCCAGCGGGGTCAAGGAGGTCTTCCGGCTGCGGCTCGCATCCGGGCGGGAGATCGAGGCGACCGCGAACCACCCCTTCCAGACCTACGACGGGTGGAGGCCGCTCGGCGAGTTGACCGTGGGCGCACGCGTCGCCGTGCCTCGACGGATCGACGCTCCCATGGACCCGGCCGCCTGGCCCGAGGCCGAAGTGGTCATGTTGGCGCACCTCCTCGGCGACGGTTGTGTGGCGCCACGACAGCCCATCCACTACACGAGCAACGACGAGGCCAACCTCGGCGCCGTGGAGGAAGCGGCCGCCCACTTCGGGATCACTCCACGCCGCGAACAGCAGCAGGCGTGGTGGCACGTCTACCTCCCGGCCCCTCAGCGCCTTGCCCGAGGTCGTCGGAACCCGATCGCGGCATGGCTCGATCGGTTCGGTTTGTACGGCAAGCGATCGCACGAGAAGTTCCTGCCGCCGGAGGTGTTCGGGCTGCCCGACGAGCAAGTGCGGCTGTTTCTGCGACACCTGTGGGCAACCGACGGTTCGGTGACGGTCTCGAAGGCTGGCGCGGTTCGCGTCTACTACGCGAGCACGAGTGAGCGGCTCGTTCGTGATCTCCAGCTTTTGCTCCTGCGGGTGAACATCCGCGCGAGGCTGCGCCGGGTGGGGAACACGAAGGGGCGCCCGGGCTGGACCTTGGACATCTCCGGGGTTGAGGACCAGCGTCGGTTCCTGACCGACGTGGGCGTGCACGGCGCTCGCGGTGAGAGCGTGGCGAAGGCCCTGACCAGGCTGGACGGGGTTCTGGCGAACACCAACCTGGACACCGTCCCCCGGGACGTGTGGGACGCCGTCAAGGAGGCCCTGCAGGGCCGAGGCATGTCCACACGCGCCTTCCAGGCGGCTCTGGGTACCAAGTACTGCGGCACGTCCCTGTACAAGGCGGCTCCCAGCAGGACCAGGCTCGCCACCGTCGCGAGCGTCCTGGAGCACGCGGACCTGGAACTACTCGCGACCAGCGACGTGTTCTGGGACCAGGTCACGGAGATCGAGAGCCTCGGCGAGCAGGCGGTCTACGACGCCACCGTGCTCGGTACGCACAACTTCATTGCCAACGGGATCAACATCCACAACTCCATCGAACAAGATGCCGACATGGTCATTTTGTTGCACCGCGAGGACGCCTATGAGAAGGAGTCGCCGCGGGCCGGGGAGGCGGACCTGATCGTGGCCAAGCACCGTAATGGGCCGACGGCGACGATCACCGTGGCCTTTCAGGGGCACTATTCGCGGTTCGTGGACATGGCGCAGAGCTGACTGGAGGGACGGGACGACCCCACCCCAGGCGTGCCCGGGGCGGGGGTCGGTCGGCGCGGCGGTGGTCAGATGTCGCGGCGGTGCAGGGCTGCCCAGCCTGCGACTTGGGCGGCCATGGCCCAGGCGGCGAGAATCGCGGCGGCGGTGGCGTCGCCGTCGAGGAGGTTCATTCCGGCGCGGCCGGGGAGGATGTCGGCGGCTTCGGTGGCGATCAGCATCGGGAGCGCGAGCATCACCGTGAGCACGACGCTCAGCGTGGCCACCGGGCTGCGCAACAGGGCGCCCAGGCCGACGGTCAGGATCGCGGTGAGCACCAGGTAGGCGGTGATCGCGGCGATGTCGCCGGCCACCGCGCCGGACGAGGTGATGGCGTACGAGCCGAGCGTGAAGCGGCCGATGCCCACGCCGGCGACCGCGAGCAGCGCGGCCAGCGGTGTGGTCACCGCGACCACGACCGCCGTCTTCGCGAAGAGCATCCTGCCCCGGCGCGGGTCGGCGGTCAGTGTGGTGCGGATGGACCCGGTCGCGAACTCGGCCGTGATCACCGCCATCGCGAGTGCGACGACGGCGAATTGGGCGAGCAGGACCGAGCCGGTCGCGGGTTCGCCCACGGCCATGGTCAGACCGTCCTTGGTCTCCCCGCGCTCCACGTCGTTGGCGAAGTCCATGCCGATGATTCCCGCGCACACGGTCATCAGGAACACCGAGGCGGCGACCGACCACCACGTGGAGCGCACCGACCACAGCTTGATCCATTCCGAGCCCACCGCGGAGCGCAGCGCGAGCGGCCCGCCCCGACCCTGTTCCCAAACCCGGGTTCGCGCCTCAGCCTGCCGCATACTCCACCGCCTTCGCCGTCAGTTCCAGGTATGCCTGCTCCAACGAGGCCCGCCGGTGGCTCAGTTCGTACAGCGGCACGCCGAGTGCGTGTGCGGCCCGGCCGACCTCCTCGATCGAGGCGCCGGTGTAGCCGCGGGAGTCCTCGTCGGTCGGCACCATCCGGGCGCCGGTTTCGAGCAGGTACTCGGTCAGCCGGTCCAGACCCGCCCGGTCCGGGCTGCGGACCAGCACCCCGGAGGCACCGGCCGCGTCGATCACCTCGGCGATCGGCGCGTCGGCGATCAGCCGTCCCCGGCCCACCACGACGAGCCGATCCGCGGTCTGCTCCATCTCGCTCATCAGGTGGCTGGAGACGAACACCGCCCGCCCCTCCGCCGCGAGGGAGCGGATCAGCTCGCGGATCCAGCGCACGCCGTCCGGGTCGAGGCCGTTGATCGGCTCGTCCAGGATCAGCGTCCGGGGGTCGCCGAGCAGTGCGCCGGCCACGCCGAGCCGTTGGCTCATGCCGAGCGAGAACAGGCCCGCGCGGCGGTTCGCGACCTCGGTCAGGCCGACCTGGTCCAGGACCTCGTCCACCCGTCGGAGCGGGATCTCGTGGGTCCGCGCCAACGTGCGCAGGTGTGCTCGCGCGGTCCGCCCGGGGTGCACCGCCTTGGCGTCGAGCAGCGCGCCGACCTCGTGCAGCGGGCGGTGCAGGCGGGCGTACGGGCGGCCGTCGATCGAGGCGTGTCCCGAGGTCGGTCGGTCCAGGCCCAGGATCATCCGCATCGTGGTCGACTTGCCCGCGCCGTTGGGACCCAGGAAGCCGGTCACCAGTCCGCCCTCGACGGTGAGCGTGAGTGCGTCGACGGCGGTGTGTGCGCCGTAGCGTTTGGTCAGTCGTTCCAGCCTGATCATCGTGCTCCTTTGTCGTCCGGGACGACGCTAGGAGCCGGCCTCGGGGCGCGGCATCGCTCGTTCGACAGGGCTCCAGCACGACTTTCGGCAGAGGCGCGGGCCGGCGCAGCTCTGGATCCGCGCCATGGGGCGGCCACGCCATGGACCGGGGCCCGGGCGGGTGCGCCTAGCGGGAGTGGATCTGGACCCACCTCGGGTCGAGGGTTCGGCGCAGTGTTCGCCGCACGGCGCACCGGCAGACTCGTCGATGTGGGGCCGAGGTGGTCTCGCGGGGGCAACGGCGAGAGGACATCGCGATCATGGACCCCGCGGGGAGATTCGGCGCCAGGGTCGTCGCCCCGCCGGCACTGCCACCGCCACCGCAAGCACCGCAACCGCCGCCCGCCGGACATCCCCGTCCCGGTGGGCGGCGGCGGGCGTGGCCGGGTCTCGGCGGGCGGCGGGTGCCGGGGAGTTGGGTCCGGAGCCCCTCCCCCCTCGGAAGGCTCCGAACCGCTCCCGGTGCGGCGGGCCCGATCACGGGGTTGCCGGGCCCGCCGCATGCCTTCGATCATGGTCGGCGCCGCTTGGGATCGAATGGGCGCCGGCTTGGCGCGCACTGTCGCGGTCGGTCCCGGCCCCGCGCCCTTTTCGTTCTTCGGGCCGCCGCGGGCCGGTGGCCCGCGTGGTTCGCCCACCGGGACGAGTACATGTCGTGCGTCCCCGGGCGCGAATTTTCGATACTCCCGCTGTAGTACGCCGCCACTCCCACGTCTGCGGGGGCGGTGCACCCTTGTAGTCCCGGGGGCGGAACTTGTGTGCGCGGCCCCGATTTCAATTGAAGTGTCCGTTCCGGCCCGCCTACCGTCGAGGCCGACACCACCGGCGTTCTCTCGGCTCGTGCGCGATCGGCGCTTTGTGAATTCGATCACAAGGTGTGCTCGGGGGCCGGTCACACCGTGGGATCGCGCACGCAACCGAGGAGAGACCGATGTTCGGGCGACTGGGCCGACTCGTCGTTCACAACCCCTGGAAGATCACCGCCGGCCGGTTGATGGCCGCAGGGCCCGGGTGGTGTTCGCGCCGATCTGCGCGACTTCGTGCACGCGCACCGGCCCGACGGCACCCGGGCGATGGTCGGCGGCCGGACCGCGTCCTTCACCGACCGCCGCCGCAGGTGTCATCCTGGCGGGGACGTTCGCGTCGCCCAGGATGGCCGGCATCGACATGCTGACCCGGATGGGCTTCGCGGTCTCGGTCGGGATCTGCGTCTCGGCGTTCGTGGTGTCGATGTTCCGGGTTCCCTCCGTGACCGCGTTGATCGGGCACGCGGCGTGGTGGCCCGGACACGCCGATCGTGCGCCGAAGCCGGTGGGCCGAGGCGACGAGGACAGGGAGCCGGTATTCACCGGGGACCGCTGACCCGGTGGACCGAGGAGAACGCATGCCCAAGGAAGGCCCCGCGCGAGCCGCCGTGCGGGGCCTTCCCGCGTCCGCGGCGGGCCCCCGTACGAGCGAGCCGGTCGAGCCCTGGCTGCTGCCGGCGCCCAAGACCTTCGCGCGCTGGTTGCCCTGTCGACCCTGGGTCGGCGAGGTGTGCCTGGTCGCGCTGGTGTTGATGTGCGTGATCGGCGGCTCGGTCGGCGGCTCCACCCAGGACCACAACGTCGGGCACCCCGACGCGCTCAACCTGAGCATCGCCGGCCTCACCTGCCTGGTGCTGTTCGGCCGGCTGCGGTGGCCGCTCACGGTGCTGGCGCTGACCGAGGCGGGCCAGGTGTTCTACCTGGCCGCCGACGGCCTGGACGGCCCGATCCTGATCCCGACCATGGTCGCGTTGTACACGGTGGCGGCCAGCGGGCAACTGCGCCGCTCGGTGCTGATCGCCTCGGCGGTCGCGGTGGTGCACACCGGGATGCGGATAGGTCTGACCCCGGACGGGTTCCTGTCCCCGGAGAAGTACCTCTCCGGGATCTGGATGTACCTGCCGGTCGCGATCGGCGAGGCGGTCCGCGCCAAGCGGGCCTACTGGGCCGAGGTGCAGGCGCGACTGGCCCGCGCCGAGCACGAGCGCGAGGACGAGGCCCGACGCCGGGTCACCGCCGAGCGCATGCGGATCGCCCGCGAGTTGCACGACGTGGTCGCGCACAGCATCGCGATGATCAACATCCAGGCGGGCGTGGCCGCGCACGTGATCGACCGGGACGTGCCGCAGGCCAAGGAGGCGCTGGTGCACATCAAGGTGGCCAGCCGGGACGCGCTGGCCGAGCTGCGCACGACGCTCGGCGTGCTGCGCCAGGACGGCGACAACGACCTGCCCACCGAACCGACCCCGGGGGTGGACGACGTGGACGCGCTGGTGGCGTCCTACCGCAACGCGGGTCTGCCGGTGCTCCTGGAGGAGTCCGGCGAGGCCCGGACCCCGTCCGCGCCGGTCGGCCTCGCGCTGTACCGGATCGTCCAGGAGTCGCTGACCAACGCGATGAAGCACGGCGGCGACGGCGCGTCCGCGATCGTGCGGGTCGTGTACGGCGAGCACGCGGTCGAGGTCGACGTGCTCGACGACGGCCGGGGCACGCCCCAGACGGGACGGGGCAAGAGCGCCGACGGCACCGGACACGGGCTGCTCGGCATGCGGGAACGGGCGGTCGCCGTCGGCGGTTCGCTCGCGGTGGGACCCGGCCCCAATGGCGGTTTTTCGGTACACGCGGTGCTGCCGCACCACAAGGGCGCGCTCACCGCGCGTCGGGACGGAGATTCCTCATGACGGTGCGCGTGCTGATCGCGGACGACCAACTGCTGGTCCGGTCGGGCTTCAAGGTGCTGGTCGGCAGCGACCCCGAGCTGGAGGTGGTCGGCGAGGCGGCGAACGGCGCCGAGGCGCTCACCCTGGCCAAGGAGACGCGGCCGGACGTGGTGCTGATGGACATCCGGATGCCCGGCATGGACGGCCTGGAGGCCACCCGCCGGATCGTCCACGACGACGAGCTCGCGGGCGTACGGGTGTTGGTGCTGACCACGTTCGAGGTGGACGAGTACGTCTTCGAGGCGCTGCGGGCCGGGGCCAGCGGCTTCCTGGTCAAGGACACCGATCCCGAGGACCTGCTCAAGGCGATCAAGACCGTGGCGACCGGCGACGCGTTGCTCTCGCCGGGGGCCACCCGCGCGCTGGTGGCCCGCTTCCTGTCCCAGCCCGAGCCCAAGGTGGCCGCGCCGGACCGGCTGGAGGCGCTCACCGACCGCGAGCGCGAGGTGCTCTCGCTGGTGGCGGCCGGGATGAGCAACGACGAGATCGCCGAGCACCTGTTCGTCTCGCCGTTGACCGCCAAGACCCACGTCAGCCGGGCGATGGTCAAGCTCGGCGCGCGCGATCGCGCGCAGCTCGTGGTGATCGCCTACGAGTCGGGCATGGTCCGGCCGGGACGCGGCTGAGCACCGCGCCCCGCTGCGCTCCCGGGGCGGGACCCGGACCGCTCTAGCCCAGGTCGCCCGCGAGCAGGGTGTGGATGCCCTCGATGTTGGCCCGCAGGTAGGCCGCCAGGCTCGCCGGCACCAGGCCCACCGAGGCCAGCCCGGCGGGGGTGAAGGGCACCCGGACGATGTCGTACTCGCCGTTCGGTTCGTCCACCTCGGGGCCGTGCCGCAGCGCGGGATCCATCGATTCGAGCCGGCAGGCGAAGAAGTGCTGGACCTTGACCCCGCCCGGCTCGGGCACGGTGTCCACGAACGCGGGCACCGGACGGCCGATCTTGCCGCCGAGTTCCTCGAACACCTCGCGCCGCAACGCCTCGGACACCGTGGTGTCCTCGGGCTCGACGCCGCCGCCGGGGGTGATCCAGTACGGGGGGCTGTCCGGCTTGGTGCGTTTGATCAGCACCATGTGATCCTCGTCGTCGAGCAGGATCGCGCGTGCCGTCCGCTTCACCACTGAACGCATCGTCGGTGCCCTCTGCTTTCTTGCGGCGTTGCCCCCGTCTGAAGTCTCCCTTTCCGGCGACACGGGGGGTTTATGCCTGCCCGGCCGCACGTTCGGGATCACGCCCAGCGCGCGGCGCGCGCGATCAGCTCGCCGTGCAGGTGCGCGATGTGCGGTTGGCTCAAAGTACCCTCCCGCACCGCCAGGAACACCGTGTGCAGTGGCGGCAGTTCCGGCTCCAGGAGGGCGACCACCGCGCGCCGGTCCAGCGCCTCGGCGCACAGATAGCGCGGCAGCACCGCGATGCCGTGCCCGGCGCGTACGCACTCCAGTACGGCACGCAGGTCGGGCACCGTCACCGCGGCCGGGGCGGTGGGCTTCGCGTCGAACACGGTCGACCAGTAGCGCCGGATCAGCGGCTGCTCCTCCGCCTCGCAGACCAGCGGCACCCCCTCCAGGGCGGTCGGCCCCTGGGCCAGGATCCGGCTCTGCGGCAGCCGTGCGGCCCAGTGCGGCGCGCCGATCAGGACGTACTCCTCGTCGGTGAGCGGCGTCCCCACTATCCCGCGTGCCCGCGGTCGCACGTCGGAGATCACCAGGTCGTGCCGGGCCGCCGCCAGGCCCGTGAGCAGCACGTCGCCGGGGCCCAGGGTCACCCGTAACCGCAGACCGCGCCGGACCAGGTCGGCCAGCGACGGCAGCACACGCAGGGCGGTCAGTTCGGTCGGGCCGCCCAGGTGCACGGTGCGCCGCATCGGGTCCACGCCGCGCACCTCGCGGGCCGCGATCTCCTCGATCGCGTCCAGGTGCGGCGCGAGCCGGCGGGCGAGCTCGTCGGCGGGGCCGGTGGGCGCGACCCCGCGCGGCAGCCGCTCGAACAACTGCTTGCCGACCTGCTTCTCCAGCGTGCGGATCTGCGCGGTTATCGCCGGCTGCGAGAGCCCGAGCGACGCGGAGGCCCGGGTGAACGAACCCGCGCGGTGTACGGCCAGGAAAGTGCGCAACAGCGTCAGGTCCACGGGTCCCCCGTCTCGTGTCCCCCGACCACTCCCGAGAGTCGGGGACATCACGTGATCTTGCCCGAAGTCGCAGGTCAGCCCGGGGAGGCGGCGTCCAGGGCGCGCAGGATGTCCGCGATGAGATCCGCGGTGTCCTCGCAACCGGCCGAGAACCTGACGAATCCCTCCGGCACATCGTTGCCGGCCCAGCGCGCGCGACGTTCGGCCATACTGTGCACGCCACCGAAACTGGTGGCGTCGGCGACCAGTTCGAGGGCGCCCAGGAACCGGCGAGCGGTGTCCGCGTCGGCGAGCGTGAAGCCCACGACGCAGCCGAACCGCCGCATCCGACGGGTTGCCACATCGTAGGCCGGATCGCCCGCGAGTGCGGGGTGCCGAACGTCGGCGACGTCGGTGCGGCCGAGCAGCGCCTCGGCGACGGCCAGCGCGTTGGCCGCCTGGCGGTCCACCCGCAACTGGAGGGTGGACAACGAGCGATGCGCCAACCAGGCCTCCATCGGCCCGGGCACCGCGCCGGTGAGCGAGCGCCAGGACCGCACGCGGGCGGCGAGTTCGGCGTTCGCGCAGGCGACGTACCCGAGCAGTAGGTCGCTGTGCCCGGTCAGTGCCTTGGTGCCGCTGGCCGCGGAGATGTCCGCGCCGAGCGCGAGCGGGAGTTGGCCCAGGGGGGTGGCCAGCGTGTTGTCCACGGCCACCAGGGTCTCCCGCGCGTGGGCGAGCGTGGCGATCCGCTCGATGTCGCACACGTCCAGGCCCGGGTTGCTCGGTGTCTCCAGCCACACCAGGCGGGCGCCGGGCAGGGCCCCTTCGAGTTCGGCGCCGGCGGTCGGCACCAGGCGCACGGTGATCCCGCGTGCGGCGAGGTGCTCGCCGAGCGTGCGGGTGGCCGGGTAGCCGTCGGACGGCAGTACGACCACGTCGCCCGGCGTGGTGAGCCCGATCAGGACGGCCGAGACGGCGGCCATCCCGGACGCGAACGTGACGGTGTCGGCGGCGCCCTCCAGGTCGCCGATCGCCGCCTCCAGGCCGGTCCAGGTCGGGTTCGCGTAACGCCCGTATTGGTAGGGACCGTTCACCTCGCCGGGCAGGTGGTACGTACCGGCGAAGACGGGTCCGGGCAGGAAGGGGTCGCCGGGGGCGTGGCCCGGACTGCCGGCCCGGACCGCCCGGGTACCGTCGCTCCACTCGGTGGCCATCACGACTCCTTCGCTGCCTGTTTCACGTGAAACGTTGCGCGGCTCCTCGGCGTGCCCTCGGGCGACGCCGTGCCGAGACCGCGCCCGCGGACCTCAGTCGCGGTCCAGGATCAGGCTCAGGAACCAGCTCACGATGCTGATCACCAGGGCGCCGAGCAGCGCGGCCCAGAAGCCGTCGATGTGGAAGTCGAGGTCCAGCTTGTTCGAGATCGCCTCGGTCAGCCACAACATCAACGCGTTGATCACGAACGTGATCAGTCCGAGGGTGAGCACGAACAGTGGGAGTGAGAACAGCTTCACCAGCGGTTTGATGACGGCGTTGACGATCCCGAAGATGAGCGCGACCACGACTATCGTCTTGGCCTTGCTGCCGGCCGACGCACCGTCGGCGAGATCGATTCCGTGTACGAACCAGCTGGCGAACCAGATGGCCAGCGCGTTGACAACCAGTTTGACGACCAGGCTTTTCATATCTTGATGCTGGCATCCGGTGGATGCCTCCCGCTTGAGCATGATGGGAAAGTCTGTTCGTGTCGGTAAGGAGTTTGGTCACATGAAGGTCTTTCGCCTCGATGATCTGGACGCCGAGCGCGCGTTCGAGCAGGGCGCGTACCTGAAGTTCCTCAGCGAGCGGAACTTCTCGATGGGCCTGTACGCCCTCGAACCGGGCGAGACCGACACGCAGAAGCCGCACCGTCAGGACGAGGCGTACGTGGTGATCAGCGGTCGGGCCACGCTGACCGTCGGCGACGAGTCCACCGACGTCGCGCGCGGCAGCGTCGTGTACGTACCGGCCGGCGTGCGGCACCACTTCCACCGGATCACCGAGCCGCTGCGCGTGTTGGTGTTCTTCTCGCCGCCGGAGGGCTGAGCGCGATGCGCGCGGCGCGCGCGAGGGGCGCACCCACGGGCGGGCCCGGACCCGTGTACGACAATCGCATCTTGGGATCCGGGATTCGGATCCCGGGATCCGACGATCGGGAGTAGACCTGATGGCGCTGCGCGACGAGCTCTGGGCCGCGATCGAGGACGTCTACGCGGCGATCCTCGAGCACCCGTTCATCCACGGGCTGACCGACGGCACGCTGCCGCGCGAGGCGTTTCGGCACTACGTCGTGCAGGACTCGCACTACCTGCGCGACTACGCCAAGGCGCTCGCGGTGTGCGCGGCCAAGGCGCCGGACGAGGCGACGACCGTGCAGTTCGCCGGCGACGCGGCCGGTGCGATCGCCGCCGAGCGCTCGTTGCACGAGGGCTTCATGGTCGACTTCGGCAGCTCGGTGGCGGACGCGACCGCGACCGAGCCGGTGTTGCCCAGCACCCGGGCCTACGTCAGCTACCTGCTCGCCACCGTGCACAACGGCTCGTTCGCCGAAGGTGTGGCCGCGGTGCTGCCCTGCTACTGGATCTACGCCCGCGTGGGTGACGCGCTGCTGGCCAAGGGCTCGCCCGACGAGCTGTACGGGCGGTGGATAGCCACCTACGGCGCCGAGGAGTTCCAGGAGACGGTGCGCGCGGTGCTCGATCTGGTGGACCGGATCGGCGAGGACCTCTCGGCGACCGAGCGGGCTCGGATGATCGAACACTTCACCACCACGGCCCGCTACGAGTGGATGTTCTGGGACGCCGCGTGGCGCGGCGAGCGCTGGCCGGTCTGAGCGGATCGGGCCGGTCGTCGCGACGCCCGGCCGGCCGGATTCGGTCCGGCCGGAACCGGTCCGCCCGGATACGACGTGTCCTTGCGGGGAATGTGGTCCCCGCACGCACGTCTCGCGTGGGATCGCGTGACTGGGGGTTGAACGATGGAGACATGGCCGCAGTGGGTGCGGGTCGGTGTGCCGGTGCTCGCGCTGGTGCTGCTGTGCTGGTTGCTGATCTGGCTGTTCTCGGCCTTCCTGATGCTCATCGTCAAGGGTGTCGTGGGGCTGCTCGTCACGGTCGGGATGGTCGTGCTCGCGCGTACCGCGGTGGTCGGCCGCGAACCGCGGGATCCGCTCGGCTGAAACCCGACGCTGGTCGTGCGACCGACGGTGTGTCAGGGTGGGGGGCGCACCACACGGAGATACACGGGAGCTCGGGGCACCGGGCTGAGAGGGCGCTGAGGCCGCGCCGACCGCAGAACCTGACCGGGTAATGCCGGCGTAGGGAGCCTTTCCATGACCTCGCACGACACATCGCTGCCCGCTGTCCCGGTTGCCGACCCGGCCGCCGCGGACACGGTCACCAGCGGACCGATTTCCCCCGCCCACCACCGCGGCTACGTCCCCGGATCGCGCGAGGACCTGCGCGTTCCGGTACGCACGGTGCATCTGACCAACGGCGAGACGGTTCGCCTGTACGACACCTCGGGCCCGTACACCGACCCCGCCTTCGAGGTGGACGTGCGGCGCGGCCTGCCCGCGCTGCGGGAGGCCTGGATCGAGGAGCGCGGCGACACCGTCCGCTACGACGGGCGGATCGGCGCGCTCACCCCGGCCGGTTTCGCGGTGCCCGGCGCCGGGGCCCGGCCCAGGCGCGCGTCCGGGGCCGAGGCGGTGACCCAACTCGCCTACGCGCGGCGCGGACTGGTCACCCCGGAGATGGAGTTCGTGGCGATCCGCGAGGGCCTGACGCCCGAGCTGGTCCGGGACGAGATCGCCGCCGGTCGCGCGGTGCTGCCCGCGAACATCAACCACCCGGAGATCGAGCCGATGGTGATCGGCAAGAACTTCCTGGTCAAGGTCAACGCGAACATCGGCAACTCGGCGGTGACCTCCTCGATCGAGGAGGAGACCGACAAGCTGGTGTGGGCGATCCGGTGGGGCGCGGACACGGTGATGGACCTGTCCACCGGCAAGGACATCCACACCACGCGCGAGTGGATCGTGCGCAACTCGCCGGTCCCGATCGGCACGGTGCCGCTGTACCAGGCACTGGAGAAGGTGAACGGCAAGCCCGAGGAACTCACCTGGGAGCTCTACCGCGACACCGTGATCGAGCAGTGCGAGCAGGGCGTGGACTACATGACGGTGCATGCCGGCGTGCTGCTGCGCTACGTGCCGCTGACGGCCCGTCGCAAGACCGGGATCGTCTCGCGCGGCGGCTCGATCATGGCCGCGTGGTGCCTGGCGCACCACCGGGAGAACTTCCTCTACACGCACTTCGCCGAGCTGACCGAGATCCTGCGCGCGTACGACGTGACCTACTCGCTCGGCGACGGTCTGCGCCCGGGCTCCATCGCGGACGCCAACGACGCGGCGCAGTTCGCCGAGTTGGAGACGCTGGGCGAGTTGGGCCGGATCTCCCGTTCGATGGACGTCCAGGTGATGATCGAGGGCCCCGGCCATGTGCCGATGCACAAGATCAAGGAGAACGTCGACCTCCAGCAACGCATCTGCGACGAGGCGCCGTTCTACACACTCGGTCCGCTGACCACGGACGTCGCCCCCGGCTACGACCACATCACGTCGGCGATCGGCGCGGCGATGATCGGCATGTGGGGCACTGCGATGCTCTGCTACGTGACGCCGAAGGAGCACCTGGGCCTGCCGGACCGCGACGACGTCAAGGCGGGCGTGATCGCCTACCGGATCGCGGCGCACGCGGCGGACCTGGCCAAGGGGCACCCGGGTGCGCAGGCCTGGGACGACGCGCTCTCCGACGCCCGTTTCGAGTTCCGTTGGCAGGACCAGTTCGACCTGGCGATGGATCCGGACACCGCGCGCGCCTACCACGACGCGACGCTCCCGGCGGAGCCGGCCAAGACGGCCCACTTCTGCTCGATGTGCGGACCGAAGTTCTGTTCGATGCGGATCTCGCACGACATCCGCGCGGAGCACGGCGATGGTGCCGTCGCGTCGGAGGTGGACGCCGAGGCCGGGATGCGGGCCAAGTCGCAGGAGTTCGCCGCCTCGGGCAACCGCGTCTATCTGCCGTTGGCCGACTGACGCACGCGTCGGCGACGTCCCGGGAGCGGGCCGGCTTCCGGGGCGTCGTCAGGCCGGTCCGGGCCGGTCGCTCTCGCCGGCGACGATGACGCCGTGCTCGTAGGCGAAGACGACCGCCTGCGCGCGATCCCGCAGGCCCAGTTTGGCGAACATGCTGCCCACATGGCTCTTCACGGTCGCCTCGGTGACCACCAGACGGGCGGCGATCTCGCTGTTGGACAGGCCGCGGGCGACCAGGAACAGGGCTTCTCGTTCGCGCGGGGTCAGGCCCGCCAGGAGCGCGGGCGAGGAGCGGAGCGGTTCGGTGCGGGTGGCGAAGTTCTCGATCAGGCGGCGGGTGATCGAGGGCGAGAGCAACGCCTCCCCGTCGTGGACGACGCGGATGGCCTCCACGAGGCGGGCGCGCGAGGCGTCCTTGAGCAGAAACCCCGCGGCGCCGGCGCGCAACGCGCCGAAGACGTACTCGTCCAGGTCGAACGTGGTCAGGATCAGCACGCGCGGCGGTGGCGAGATGCCGGCGGCGTGCAGGCGGGCGGTGGCCTCGACGCCGTCCATCCGCGGCATCCGGATGTCCATGAGCACCACGTCCGGACGCAGGGCGCCCGCCAGTTCGATCGCCTCGTCGCCGTCCTCGGCCTCGCCGACCACGACGAGGTCGTCCTGCGTCTGCAGGAACAGGCGAAGGCCGGTCCTGATCAGCTCCTGGTCGTCGACGATGAGCAGGCGGATGCTCATGCGGGATCCCCCAGCGGCAGTCGGGCCGCCACCTCGAACCCGCCGTCCGCGCCGGGCCGGGCCTCCAGTTCGCCGCCGAGGACACCGATCCGCTCGCGCATGCCGACGATGCCGTGGCCGCCGGACGAGGGTGCGGACACCCGCTCGCCGTCGTTGACGACCGCGACCCGCAGATGGGTGCGGTCGAAGTCGAGCGTTACCGCGACGTGCGTGGGGCGGGCGTGTTTGAGCACGTTGGTCAGTGCCTCCTCGACGATGCGGTAGACCGACAGCTCGACGCCGCCGGCCAGCGGTCGGGACGTGCCGGTGACCTCCAGGCGCGCGGGCAGCCCGGCCTCGCCGTACGAGGCGACGAGCGCGGGCAGTTGGGCCAGCGAGGGCTGCGGACGCATCCGCACACCCTGGTCCGGCTCGCGCAGCAGGAGCAACATCCGGCGCAACTCGACCAGGCTCTGCTCGGCGTTGCTCTCGACCCGCCCCAGGGTGTCGTCGGCCACGTCCGGCGCGGTGCGCAGTACGTCGCGCGCACCGCGTACGCCCACCAGGGTCACGGTGACCGAATGGGCGATGATGTCGTGCAGTTCGCGGGCTATCGCCGCGCGCTCGCGCTGCGCCACGATCACCGAGAGCTGCTCGCGCTCGCGCTCCAGGTGGGTCGTGCGCTCCTCCAGGGCCTCGGTGTAGCGCCGTCGGGTCTGCGCGTAGGTGCCCAGGCCCCACGCGACGACGGAGACGGGGATCGAGGCGATGCTCGCCAGCATCAGGACCAGCGCCGTCGGCGCGAGGGCGGCCACCGAAACACGCCGATTCCGCAGTTCGGCGACGGTGTAGAGGGCCACCAACACCGGCGCCCCGCCGGGGTAGGCGCCGGTCGCCGCGAGCAGCGCCTCGATCGAGCAGACGAGCACCAGCACGGTGAGGGTCGCGCGCCGTCGGGCGAGCAGGAGCGCACCGGTGAGGAAGACGAGTGCGAGGGGCAGCGTCGGGACGGGTGTCGAGTCCTCGAAGGTCAGTCCGACCTCGACGCTCGTGGTCACCACCGCGACGACGGCGTCGAACACGGCCGAGCGGCGCGCTCGGATCCACCGGCGCGCCGCTCGCACGTACCGGAGAACCGGGTTCATGCCAGGTCACGCCGACGCTCGCCGGCGACGGCCGCGATCACCAGCGCGACCGCCCAGGCGCCGAGGACCACCGCGGCGGCACCGGCCGACAGCGTCGTGTGGTGGGTCGACCGCGCCAGCACACCGGCGGCCCCGAACGGCGTGTAGTTGGCGGCGGATTCGGCGACATCGGCGACCAGCGGAAGCACCGCGAAGTTCACCAGCAACACCACGACCACCCCCACGACCGGGCTGCGCACCATCGCCCCGATGGCGGCACCCATGATCGCAGACAGCACGAACGCGGCCAGGTTGCCCGCCGCGACCGAGGCGACCTCCCCCGGGGCGAGGTCGGCTCCCGGATGGTCGGCGAGCAGCGGCAGGGCGAGCCCGACGGACACGGCGACCAGCAGTGCCCCGATCGACAGACCCGTCACCGCGTAGGCGCCGATCCGGGCGAGCAGGACCAGGCCGCGGTCGCGCCGGGCCACCAGCGCCGCGGGTGCGGCGGTGCGGTGGCGGTACTCGCCGGCCGCGCCGACGAGTCCCCACAACATCAACAGGACCGGCAGCCCGGCCAGCGCCTCCTCCTTCTCGGCCACCTCGTCCAGCCGGCCCGACGCCACCGCGACGATCACGACGTTGAGCACGGTGAACGCGACGCCGCCGGCCACGAAGCCGTGGATCGAGCGGGTGGTGAGGGTCTTGAGCAACTCGCCTCGCAACAGCCGGCTCATGCGCTTCGGCCCTTCGTCGGAGCTTGCGTCCCGCCTTCGGTCAGATCGAAGAACACGTCCAGGGAGGCGGTCCGTGCGGTGATCTCCTCCAAGGGGATGTGTTCGCGCAGGGCCAGCCCGGCGACCTCCGCGGCGGTGAGCCCTTCGATCCACAACCCGCCGGTGTCCGCGGGCCGGATTCGTCCGCCGGCGCCTTCGACGAGTGCCGAGAGCCGCTCGGGCTCGGGGGTGCGTACCGAGAGGGCGCCCTGGTCGAGATCGCCGATCGTGCCGGTGTGGATCAGCCGACCCTTGTCGATGACGACGACGTCGTCGACCGTCTGCGCGGCCTCGCCGAGCATGTGGCTGGAGAGCAGGGTGGTGCGACCGCGAGCGGCCCGGTCGCGGAGCAGGGTGCGCAGCCGGCGGATCGCCTGGGGGTCCAGGCCGTTGACCGGCTCGTCCAGGACGAGCACCTCGGGATCACCGAGCAACGCGCCGGCCAGGCCGAGGCGTTGGCGCATGCCCAGCGAGTACTTGCCGACCCGCCGCCCGGCGGCCTGCTCCAGCCCGACGGTTTCCAGCACCTCGTCGACCCGGCCGGCCGGCAGCCCGGCAAGCAGCGCCAGGGCTCGCAGGTGGGCCCGGCCGGTCCGGCCGGGATGGGCTCCGCACGGCTCGATGTGCACACCCAGCGCCCGGGCGTCGGCGGGCACCGGGCCGCCTTGAAAGGACACGTGACCGGCGGTGGGCCTGGCCAGCCCGACGATCGTCTTCAACACGGTCGTCTTGCCTGCCCCGTTGGGACCGAAGAACCCGGTCACCGCGCCCTCCCGCACGGTGAAGGAGAGCCGGTCGACCACTGTCGTCCGCCCGTAACGCTTGGTCAGTTCGTGGACCGCGATCGCCGCGGTCGGTGATGGCACCGAAGTCATACCGAGAGCATCGACGCCACCGATCTCCCGGTCCTCAGCCAAAAGATCAAACCCGACCTGCCACCGAAGGAGGAGCCGGCCGGCCGGAGGCGCCGTTCGGGCGCTGTCCGCGGATCTGATGGTCTGTGCGATCGCGGCCCATCACGGGCTGGTCGTGCTGCACGACGACAACGACTTCGTTGCCGCGGCCGGCGTCCTGCCCGACGTTGTGCAACGCAACATCCGCGACATCCCGGCGTAGCCGGCCGTGGGCGTCCGGGGTCATGGGCGGGGGCGGGTCCCGGGTGATGGGGTGCGGGTGGCTCGGGGTGGGGGTGTGGGGCCCGGGAGGTGGGGCGGGCGGAGGTCGAGGTGCCCAGGGCGAGGGTGGTCATCAGGGTGGCGCTTGCCCAGTGGGACGGGTTGGTGAGGGAGCGGTTCAGGCGCATGACGGAATCCCTTGTGTGGGCGAGGCGGGGGTGTCCAAGCATCGGTCGGGGTCTCCCGGCTAGGACCCGCGCTGGAGCGGCACCGACCAGGTCACCGTGGTTCCGCGGCCCTCCGGCCCCGGTCCGAACGCCGCCTGACCGCCCAACTCCTCCGCGCGGGCGGCCAGGTTGACCAGCCCGCTGCGCCGACCGCCGGGAGCGATGCCCACACCGTCGTCGGTGACCGTCAGCTCGACCGTGCCGCCGGTCACCGCGAGGCTCACCTCGACCCGGGACGCGTGCGCGTGGCGGGAGGCGTTGGACAGGGCCTCGCGCAGTGCGGCGAGGAGTTGCTCGGCGACCTCGTCCGGGACGGTCGAGTCGACCGGGCCCGTGAAGGTGACCGTCGGCTCGAAGCCGAGCGTGGCGGCCGACGTGCTCGCCTCGCGCAACACCCGGCCGCGGACCCCGGTCGTCCCCTCACGCGGCGGGTTCTGCAACGCGAAGATGGTGCTGCGCACCTCGCGGATCGTCGCGTCGAGTTCGTCCACCGCCTGGTTGATCCGGGCGGTCACCGCCGGCACCCGCGCCAGTCTGGCCGCGCCCTGGAGCATCATCCCGGTCGCGAACAGCCGCTGGATGACCAGGTCGTGCAGGTCCCGGGCGATCCGATCGCGGTCCTCGAACACCGCCAGCCGCTCCCGGTCGCGCTGCGCGCTCGCCAGCATCAGCGCGATCGCCGCCTGGCCGCCGAACGCCTGGGCCATCGAGCGCTCGGTCCGGTTGAACGGCACCGCGCCGATCCGCTTGTCCAACTCCAGCGCGCCGAGGATGCGTTCGTTGGCGATCAGCGGTACGAACAGGCCCGGCCCGAAGCAGCGGGACTGGTCCAGCATCACGTTCGGGTCGGTGCTCATGTCCGCGATGAAGATGCTGCGCCCGGTGTTGATCGCCTCCGCGACCGGGCTGCCCTGCGCGACCACCGTGCCGCCCAGGCCCGCGAGGTCCTCGCCGGAGGTGACCTCGACCAGGTACGAGCCGTCCGGCTGCGGCAGGTACATCGCGGCGAAGTCCGCCTCGGCCAGGCTGCGCGCGCGTTCGGCCACCACCGCGAGCGCCTCGTCCGGGTCCTGCGTGGTCAGCAGCGCCGTGGTGACGTCCGCCGAGCCCATGATCCACTTCTCCCGGCGGGCCGCGCTCTCGAACAGGCGCGCGTTCTCGATGGCCACCCCGGCCGCCGCCGCGAGGGCCCGGACGACCTGCTGGTCCTCGGCGCTGAAGCCCGGTCGGCCGCGCTTCTCGGTGAGGTACAGATTGCCGAACACCTCGTCGCGCACCCGGATCGGCACACCCAGGAACGAGTGCATCGCGGGGTGGTTCGGCGGAAAGCCGTAGGACGCCGCGTGTCGGGCCAGATCGTCCAGGCGCAGCGGCTCCGGGTGCTCGATCAGCAGGCCCAGGATGCCTCGCCCGTGCGGGAGTTCGCCGATCCGCTCGCGATCCGCGTCGGCGATGCCGACGGTGATGAAGTCGGACAGGTTGTTCTCCGTGCCGATCACGCCGAGCGCGGCGTAGCGCGCGTCCACCAGATCGGCGGCGGCCTCGACGATCCGGCGCAGCGTGGTGTGCAGGTCCAGGTCGGCGCCGACCGCGATCACGGCTTCGAGCAGCCCTTGGAGCCGCTCCCCGGCCGCCGCCGCCGAGCCGAGCCGCTCCACCACCTCGGCCACCAGGTCGTCCAGACCGAGCGAGGCCGGCGCGGCCGGTCCGGGCGTGGGATCGGAGCGACCCGCCCCGCCGGGCTCGTCGGCGCTGTCGGCACTGCTGCCGGTGGCGTTCACCATGAACGCAGCCTACGTGGGCAAATCCGGATGAAACCACCAAATCACCCCGGACACGCGTACGGATCCCCTCGCACGGTGCACGCCTACCGGTCCGCACACGCGGATGCACGCGCCAATGCCCGCCGCCCCGGCTCAGCCGAAAGCCCCCGCCACGTACACCGTGCGGGGCGGCAGGTATTCCACGATCACCACCAACGAACCCACCGGGTGCTCCTCGCCCGGCAGCGCCGGGTACGCGAGGAACGCCTCCACGCCGCCGCGCACCTCGATCATGACCTCGCCCACCAATCCGGGACCGATTCCCCCGGTGACCTTCCCGCGTTTGCCGACCATGTCGACCATTGTGTGGCCCGGCCCGCCCCGGACGGCGTGATCCGGCTCTCCCGCCCCGGGCGGGTGGGAGAGCCGGCGCCGACGGTCGGTCAGCCGAGGAGGGTGGTGCCCTCGTCGGAGACCTCGCGCAGACGCGAGCGCATGAACGGCAGGATGCCCCGGTGCAGGATCGCCCGGCGCCATTCCTCGCGGGCCAGGTACACCTCGACCTCGCCGGTCGGCCGGGCCCGATTGCGCGCGGCCACCGCCAGCATCGCGAGTCCCCCGATCGCCGCCGCCCCGAGCGAGATGCCCACGGCCGCGATCGAGGCGAGTTGCATCGTGTGCTGCATGGACGAGTCGTCCATCGTGAGCGGCAACAGCACGTAGCCCACGATCAGGAAGACGACCGCCGAGATGCCGGCCACGATCACCGCCATGGCGGTGGCGAGCGCGAACCAGCCGAAGCTCTCGCCGGCCTCGATCATCGAGGCGCCGAAGTCCTGTCGGATCCCGGACTCGAAACGCTGCTCTGTACGTTCGTAGCGGTCGTACTCGTCGCGTGCCGCGTCCGCGATCGACGGGGTCGCGTCCAACGTGGCCGTCCGCAACTGCTCGACGTTCAGGTTGGGTACCGCCGCAAGACCGGAGAGGGTCTCCTCCAGGTGCAGCGCGTCATCGACGAACTGCTCGTACTGACGGCGGTGCTCGTCACTTCCAAACCAGTGTTGCATCGGATCCCCCGAATGAGGCCGCGCGGGCGTGTCCCGCGTCCGCCGGGCCCGTCAGGGGACCCGTGCAAGCTGTCGGTGGATCAACGACCCGCAAAAGCACCTGACGGTGTCGAGGCGGATACTTATTGATGATAGGGTGCATCCCCCGCTTTTGGGCAGGGAGTTCCCTACGACCGCGGCTCGTCTCCGGTGTTGCCGCCGAGGGCGCCCAGGTCGTATTCGCGACCCTGCGTCTCCTCCAACGAACCGGCCGCCGCGCTCGGCGGCGTGGCGGTCAGCGGCAGGCGCGCGACCAGACACGGGCCGCCCAGGTAGATCCCGCCGTCCAGGTTGACCACCTGTCCGTCCGCGTACACGCGCGGCTCGACGATCGTCGTGGGGTCCTCGCCGGTCTGGTACGGGATCGGGGTGTGGCCGTGCACGATGCGCCGGCCGCCCAGCTCGCTCAACAGGTCGGCCGCCGCGTACGGGCCGACCTCGCCCATGAAGGCGCCGCGACGGGTCAGGTTACGGAACAGGTCCCACCACGAGAGCGGATCCGGCTCGCGCAGTATGTCCGCGACCGCGCCGTCCACCTCCTCGATGGTGTCGCCGTATTCGAGGTAGGCGTTGCTGTCCGAGTGGATCAGCAGGTGCCCGTCGACCACCGCGGCGACCGGCTGCGCGGCCAGCCAGCCGGCCTGTTCGTCGGTGAAGCGGTCCAGGTCGGACTGCATGCCGCCGTTGCGCAGCCAGATCTCGCGGAACGTGGTCGAGCCGCCCGCCACCGGCACCGGGTGGTCGCCGAAGCGGAACACCCCCAGCAGCAGGATCTCGTGGTTGCCCAGCAACATCCGGGTGCTGCCGCCGACCTCGGCGGACTCGCGGGCCAGCGCCATCGCCAGTTCGACCACGCCGATGCCGTCCGGGCCGCGGTCGGTGAAGTCGCCGAGGAACCACAGCCGGGCCCGGCCGCCGCACCAGTGCGCGTCCGCGTCGATCAGGTCCCGGGCGCGCAGGGCGGCCTTGAGCTCCTCCAGATGACCGTGGACGTCACCGACCACGTACAGCGGGGCGTCCAGCTCCGCTGCGGCGCCCATCGGGGCCGGTGTAGCCGAGACGTTGCTCACCAGAAGGGTCCTTTCTTCAGATCCGCACCACCGTACGGCGGCGATGCCGACACCCGTCGTGAACCAAGACGCACGCGGGCCGGGTTCGGCTGCGGCTCACCCGGTCCGATTCGGATGATTCCTGGACCGTATCTCTCGTGCGGGCACGGCGGAACGGACCACGCTCAATTGTGCGCGCAGCGGTGCCCGTCCCACCGGGCGGCCCCGACCCGAGCCGACCGGGCCGCGCGGGTGCCCGGCGGTCAGCGGCGAGTGGACGAGTCGCGCACCGAAAGCCGGGTGGGCACGGTGCGCTGGGCGGGCAGCAGCGGCCCGGCCCCGGCATCGTCGATCACGCTCACCAGCAGTTCCACCGCCCACGCGCCGGCCAGCGCCGGTTGCAGGCTCAGCGAGGTCACCGACGGATCGGCCCCCTCGCCGCAGCAGGCCAGGAGCAGGTCGTCGGGCACCCGCAGTTCGCGTGCCCGGGCGGCGGTGAGCAATTCGGCCGCGCACCCCTCGTGCAGCCCGAAGACCGCGTCCGGGGCCAGGTCGAGCAGCCGGGTCGCGGCGGCCCGACCGGCGCCGGGCGTACGCGCCTCGTACTCCTCGGTGATCGGCGACACACCCCGATCCGCGCACCACGCGCGGTAGCCCGCGACGCCCTTGGCCGCACCCGGGCCGTCCGAGGCGGCCAGCAGCCCGATCCGGGCGGCGCCCGCGTCGGCGAGGTGGTCGAGCACCGAACACACCGCGGCCACGTGGTCGTTGTCCACCCAGCCGTACACCGGGGTGGAGCCCGGATGACCGCCGCTGACCACGGGCACCCCCCGGCGCAGCAGCTCGTGCACGAGCGGATCGTCGTCCGCGGGATCGACCACGATCGTGCCGTCCAGCGCGACGTTGCCCCACACGTCGTGCGGCGAGGACGCGGGCAGCACGACCAGCGCGTAGCCCAGGTCCAGGGCGGTCGCGGTGGCCGAGCGGACCAGTTCGGCGAACCACGCGAACTCGGTGAGCGCGAACGGCTCGGTGGAGCGCATGGTCGTGGTCAGCCCGAGCAGCCCCGAGCGACCGGTGCGCAGCGTGCGCGCCGCGGCCGAGGGCCGGTAGCCCAGCCGATCCGCGACCTCGCGCACGTGCAGTCGGGTCGTGTCGGGCAGTCGGCCCTTGCCGTTGAGCGCGTCGGAGACGGTCGTGATCGACACCCCGGCGGCCGCCGCGACGTCCCGGATGCCCACCCGGATCCGCCGCCCCACACGCGGTACATCTGGCGCTGTCATCGTCCCGACACTAGGCCGAATGCGCCGCCCTGGCCGGGTTCATGTCATTGCTTTACGAAGAAACGTATCGCCCCATACCTACCGCTGAACCTTCGGCGACCGACTCGTGCGGCCCGACAATGCCCTCCCCGGCCGGCGGACCATAGAGTTGACACGACCGGGACGTGCGCCCAGGCACCCCGACCAGTATGCGAGGAGGACGGGCGTGACCCAGCACAACGCCCCAGGTAAGGACGACGGCGCCGCTGTGAGGTTCCGGGCGGCCCTGGCGGGGGTGCCCGTCTACAAGGCGGGCAGGGCGCCGGTGGTGGAGGAGGGCCTGCCGTCGTACAAGCTCGCCTCCAACGAGAACCCGTACCCGCCGCTGCCCAGCGTGCACAAGGTGGTGGCCGACGCCGTCGGCGAG
Organism: Embleya sp. NPDC127516; assembly: GCF_044765325.1. Taxonomy (NCBI): domain Bacteria; kingdom Bacillati; phylum Actinomycetota; class Actinomycetes; order Kitasatosporales; family Streptomycetaceae; genus Embleya; species Embleya sp. NPDC127516. Next base: position 245,553 of record NZ_JBIWJT010000013.1, read on the forward strand.
ATAAATCGCTACCCGGACCCGAGCAACGCGGAGTTGGCCGAGGCGCTGGCCGAGCGATTCGGGGTGCCCGCGTCGCACATCGTGGCCGGTACCGGATCGGTGACGGTGGCGCAGCAGTTGGTGAACGCGACGGCCGGCGAGGGCGACGAGGTCGTCTTCGCGTGGCGTTCCTTCGAGGCGTACCCGCTGCTGGTGCTGCTGGCGGGCGCGACGCCGGTGCCGGTGCCGCTGCTCGCCGACGAGAGCCACGACCTGGACGCGATGGCCGCCGCCGTCACCGAGCGGACCCGGCTGATCTTCGTGTGCAACCCGAACAACCCGACCGGCGTGGTGATCCACCGCGCCGAGCTCGAGCGCTTCCTGGACCGGGTGCCGCGTGACGTGCTGGTCGTGCTCGACGAGGCGTACCGCGAGTTCATCCGGGACGAGCAGGTCCCGGACGGGGTGGACGTCTACCGGGACCGGCCCAACGTGGTGGTGCTGCGCACGTTCTCGAAGGCGTACGGTCTGGCCGGCCTGCGGGTGGGCTTCGCCATCGCGCACGAGCCGGTGGCGGCCGAGCTGCGCAAGACCGGGATGCCGTTCTCGGTGAACCGGCTGGCCCAGGTGGCAGCGATCGCCTCGATCGGCGCCGAGGGCGAACTCCTGGAGCGGGTCGACGCGTTGGTCGCCGAGCGGGAGCGGGTGCTGGAGACGCTGATCGGCCAGGGTTGGACCGTCTTCGACTCCCAGGCCAACTTCGTCTGGCTGCGACTGGGCGAGCGCACCGACGAGTTCGCCGCGCTGTGCGAGGCGGCCGGGGTGACCGTGCGTCCGTTCTCGGGCGAGGGTTGCCGGATCACCATCGGCGAGACCGAGGCGAACACGATCTTCCTGGAGCAGGCCGCGCGGTTCATGTCCGCCTAGCGCGCTGCCGGCGCGGTCGGCGAGCCGTCGTCGTTTGGGTCCGTTCGGACCACTTCGAGCCCTCTCGGGTACCCCCCTCAAGGGGTCCCCGAGGGGGCTCGCTAGTGTTTGTGAACGGATGCACAAGCTCGACTTTGTGAACCCATTCACAAAGTTTTGCCGTGGTGGGTCCGCGCTTCACGCCCGGTTCGTCCGGGTTTGTTCGACCAAGTGTCGGGCGGGATGCGCGGAGGCGCCGTGTGCATCGTGAACCAAACGTGCGCTCGCGTGCGAGACACGACCGGCGATCAGGAGGAATGAGGGGCCCATGGACCTCGCCGTCGAAACACTCGACGTAGCCCGGTGGCAGTTCGGCGTCACGACCGTCTACCACTTCCTCTTCGTCCCGCTCACGATGGGTCTGTCCATCCTTGTCGCGTGTCTGCAGACCGCGTGGGTGCGCACCGGGAAGGAGCACTACCTCCGGGCCACCAAGTTCTGGGGCAAGCTCTTCCTGATCAACTTCGCGCTCGGCCTGGTCACCGGCATCGTGCAGGAGTTCCAGTTCGGGATGAACTGGTCCGACTACTCGCGCTTCGTCGGCGACATCTTCGGCGCCCCGCTCGCGATCGAGGCCCTGGTCGCGTTCTTCCTCGAGTCGACCTTCCTGGGGTTGTGGATCTTCGGCTGGGAACGACTGCCGAGGAAGATCCACCTGGCCACCATCTGGGCCGCCGCGATCGGCACGATCCTGTCGGCCTACTTCATCCTGGCCGCGAACTCGTGGATGCAGCACCCGGTCGGCTACCGGATCAACCCGGAGACCGGCCGCGCCGAGCTGACCGACTTCGTTGCGGTGCTCACCAACAACACCGCGATCGCCGCGTTCCTGCACATCCTCCCGGCCGCGTTCCTGGTCGCCGGCGGCTTCCTGATCGGGATCAGTTGCTGGCACCTGCGCAAGCGCAACGAGGTCGCGGTGTTCCGCCCGTCGCTGCGGCTGGGCCTGTGGGTCTCGGTACTGGCGGGCATCGGCCTCGCGCTCACCGGTGACATGCAGGGCAAGCTGATGTACGAGCAGCAGCCGATGAAGATGGCCTCGGCCGAGGCGCTGTGGGAGACCTCGAAGCCGGCGCCGTTCTCGATCTTCTCCTACGGCGACGTCAACAGGGGCCACAACAAGGTCGCCATCGAGGTCCCCGGCGCGCTGTCCTTCCTGGCCAAGAACGATCTCGACGCCGAGCTGCCCGGGATCAACGACCTCCAGGAGCAGTCGGTGGTCAAGTTCGGCCCCGGCGACTACCGCCCCAACATCTTCGTCACCTACTGGTCGTTCCGGCTGATGATCGGCGTCGGCATGGTCACCGCCGGCATCGGGCTGGTCGGCCTGTGGTTGACCCGGCGGAAGCGCGAGCTGCCGACCAACCCGTGGGTGTACCGGATCGGCCTGTGGACCATCGCGTTCCCGTTCGCGGCCAACTCGTTCGGCTGGATCTTCACCGAGATGGGCCGCCAGCCGTGGCTGGTGTTCGGCGTGCTCAAGACCGAGGCCGGGGTGTCGCCGAGCGTGTCCACCGGTGAGGTGCTGACCTCGCTGATCGTGTTCACGCTGCTGTACGGGGCACTCGCGGTGGTCGAACTGGGCCTGATCCGGCGCTACGTCAAGGCCGGTCCCGAGCCGATCAAGCCGCCCGTGAGCAAGGACTCCGACGATCCGTCGGGCGACGGCGAGGGCGCCGAACGTCCGCTCGCCTTCGCGTACTAAGGGGAGAGTGTCATGGGACTCAACGAATTCTGGTTCCTGCTGATCGCCGTCCTGTGGATCGGCTACTTCTTCCTCGAGGGCTTCGACTTCGGCGTCGGCATCCTGACCAAGGTGCTGGCTCGCAACGAGACCGAGCGCCGGGTGCTGATCAACACCATCGGCCCGGTGTGGGACGGCAACGAGGTCTGGCTGATCACCGCGGGCGGGGCCACCTTCGCGGCCTTCCCCGAGTGGTACGCCACCTTGTTCAGCGGCTTCTACCTGCCGCTGCTGCTGATCCTGGTCGCGCTGATCCTGCGCGGGGTCGCGTTCGAGTACCGGGCCAAGCGCGACGAGGACCGCTGGAAGCGCGGCTGGGAACAGGCGATCTTCTGGGGCTCGCTGGTGCCCGCGTTCCTGTGGGGCGTGGCCTTCGCGAACATCACCCGCGGGGTGAAGATCGACGCGGAGAAGGAGTACGTCGGCAACCTGCTCGACCTGCTCAACCCGTACGCGCTGCTGGGCGGCGTGGTCACCACGGTGCTGTTCACCTTCCACGGCGCGGTGTTCGTCGCGCTCAAGACCGACGGCGACATCCGGGCCCGGGCCAACGCGCTGGCCGGCAAGGTCGGCTTGGCCACCGCCGTGCTCGCGGCGGCGTTCCTGATCTGGACCCAGGCCCAGCACGGCAACGGCCGCACCCTGGCCGCGCTGATCGTCGCGGTGCTCGCCCTGGTCGCCGCGCTGGCGATGAACCGGATCGGCCGTGAGGGCTGGGCCTTCGCGCTGTCGGGCGTGACAGTGATCGCCGCGGTGGCGATGCTGTTCCTGTCGCTGTTCCCGAACGTGATGCCCTCCAGCCTGGACTCGGCGTGGAACCTGACCATCCACAACGCGTCCTCGACGCCGTACACGCTCAAGATCATGACCTGGGTCGCCGCCTTCATGACCCCGATCGTGCTGTGCTACCAGGCCTGGACGTACTGGGTGTTCCGCAAGCGGATCAGCACGAAGAGCATCCCGACCAAGCCGGCCTTCGGTGCCGCGGCGGCCGACCTGGTCGGCAAATAGCCGACCACGGCACCGTGTAGGACCGCGCCGAAGACGCACCGACGAAAGAGCGGCTCGTGAAGCCTGTAGATCCGCGCCTGCTGACCCACGCCCGTGCCACCCGGGGCTTTCTGGCCCTGACCGTGGTGCTGGGCACGGCGGGCGCGGGTCTCGTGCTCGTCCAGGCGGGCCTGCTCGCCCGAGTGATCGTGGCGGCCTTCGAGGAAGGGGCCGCGGTCGCCGACCTGTGGCCGGAGCTGGGCCTGCTCGCCGCGGTGGTCGCGGCCCGCTCGGCGATCTCCTGGCTCACCGAGGTGATCGCGCACCGCACCTCGGCGGCGGTGAAGTCGCAACTGCGTTCGCGACTGCTCGCGCACGTGGTCCGGCTCGGCCCGGCCTGGCTGGACAACGAGCGCTCGGGCGAGTTGACCACGCTGGCCACCCGGGGGGTGGACGCGCTCGACGGCTACTTCGCGCGCTACCTGCCGCAGCTCGTGCTGTCCGTCACCGTGCCGGTGGCGGTGCTCGCGCGGGTGGTGTTCGGCGACTGGATCTCGGCGGTGACGATCGTGATCACCCTGCCGCTGATCCCGCTGTTCATGGCGCTGATCGGGATGGCCACCCAGAAGTACATGGACCGGCAGTGGAGCGTGCTGAACCGGCTCGCCGGACACTTCCTGGACGTGGTCGCCGGGCTGCCCACGCTCAAGGTGTTCGGCCGGGCCAAGGCCCAGGCCGCGTCGATCCGCACGATCACCGACGACTACCGTCGGGCCACCCTGAAGACGCTGCGGATCGCGTTCCTGTCCTCGTTCGCGCTCGAACTGCTCGCCACCATCTCGGTCGCGCTGGTCGCGGTCGGTGTCGGCCTGCGCCTGGTCGACGGCGATCTGAGCCTGGAGACCGCGCTCGTGGTGCTGATCCTGGCGCCCGAGGCATACCTGCCGCTGCGTCAGGTCGGCGCCGAGTACCACGCCAGCGTCGAGGGAGTGAGCGCCGCCGAGCGGGTGTTCGCGGTCCTGGAGACCACACCGGACGCACCCGCCGGGACCGCGCCGGTGCCCGACCCGCACTCGGCCGAGCTGGTACTGACCGGCCTGAGCGTGCGCCGGCCAGGCCGCCCGGACGCGGCGCCGGCCGACTTGGACCTGACCGTGCGACCGGGCGAGACGATCGCGCTGACCGGGCCGAGCGGGTGCGGCAAGTCCACCGTGCTCGCGGTGCTGCTCGGTTTCGTCCGGCCGACGGCGGGCCGGATCACCGTGGGCGGCGTGGACCTGGCCGAGCTGGACCCGGACGCGTGGCGGGCCCGGATCGCGTGGGTCCCGCAGCGGCCCTACCTGTTCGCGGGCACGATCGGGGCCAACGTCCGCCTGGCCCGACCGGACGCGGGCGACGCCGAGGTACACGACGCGCTGGTCGCGGCCGGGGCGGCCGAATTCGTGGCGGCCTCGGGCGGCCTGGACGCGCCGCTCGGCGAGGACGGCGCGGGCCTGTCCGCCGGGCAGCGGCAGCGCCTCGCGCTGGCCCGGGCGTTCCTGGCCGACCGGCCGATCCTGCTCCTGGACGAGCCGACCTCGAACCTGGACGGGGCCGGCGAGGCGGACATCGTCGACGCGGTCCGGCGGTTGGCGGTCGGGCGTACGGTCGTGCTGGTCGCGCATCGGCCGGCGCTGCTGCCGTTGGCCGACCGGGTGGTGGCCGTGGGCGCGGGGGCTTGTGCGGGGGCTTCGGAGGGCGCGCATGCGGCGGTCGCGGCCCGGGCGCGGGTCGAGGCCGCGCGGGCGTCGGAGGCGTCCGGGGAGGTGCCGGCGGTCGGGCAGCCCGTCGAGCCATCCCCGAAGGAGCCCTTCCGGACGCCCTTCGAGCAGCCTTCGGCGGACCGGTCGGTCGGCGCCGGGATCGGTCCCGGTCGCCGACTGCTCGCGCTCGCCCGACCGTTGCACGGACGGCTCGCGCTCGCGGTGTTGTGCGGGGTGCTCGCGCTGGGCAGTTCGGTCGGGCTGATGGCCACCTCGGCGTGGTTGATCTCGCGTGCCTCGGAGCATCCGCCGGTACTGACCCTGATGGTCGCGGTCACCGGCGTGCGCGCGTTCGGCGTCTCGCGCGCGGTGTTCCGCTACGCCGAGCGGCTGATCGGCCACGACGCGGCGTTTCGGGTCCTGGCCCGGCTGCGGGTGCGGGTCTACGAGCGGCTCGAGCGGCTGGCGCCGGCGGGGTTGCCCGCGTTCCGGCGCGGCGACCTGCTCTCGCGACTGGTCGCCGACGTGGACGCGGTACAGGACTTCTTCCTGCGCGCGCTGTTGCCCGCGTGTGTGGCGGCCGTGGTCGGCGCGGGCGCGGTGCTCACCGTCGCGCTGGTGCTGCCCGAGGCCGGCGGCGTCCTGCTGCTCGGCCTGCTCGCCGCCGGGATCCTGGTGCCGTGGCTGGCCGGCCGGGTCGCCCGGCGGGCCGAACGCCGGGTCGCCGCGGTCCGCGGCGAACTCGCCGGCGCCGTGGTCGACCTGCTGCGCGGCACCCCCGAACTGATCGCGGCGGGCCGCGCGCCCGCCCGGCTGGCCGAGGTGGACGCGGTGGACGCGCGGTTGCGTGCGACCGAGGCGGGACAGGCCCGGGGCGCGGGCGTCGGGGCCGGGCTGGCCGCGCTGGTGTCCGGCGCGACGGTGTGGGCATCCGCGCTGGTGGGCGTCGCGGCGGTGCACGCCGACCGGTTGAGCGGCGTGCTGCTCGCGCTGGTGGTGCTCACCCCGCTCGCCGCGTTCGAGGCCACCGTCGTGCTGCCCGCCGCCGGCCGACACCTGCAGAGCTCGCGCCGGGCCGCGGCGCGGGTGTTCGAGGTGACCGACGCGCCGGAACCGGTGGGCGAGCCGGCCGCTCCGCTGGGGCTGCCCGCCGCGCCGCGCCCGCTGGTGGTGCGCGACCTGCACGCCCGCTGGACGCCGGACGGCCCGCCCGCGCTGGCCGGCGTCGACCTCGAACTCACCCCGGGCAAGCGGCTCGCGGTGGTCGGGGCGAGCGGCTCGGGCAAGACCACGCTGGCCAACGTGCTGCTGCGCTTCCTGGACCCGGCCGCGGGCTCGGTGACCCTGGCCGGCGTGCCGATCACCGATCTGGCCGGGGACGACGTGCGGCGGGTGGTCGGGCTGTGCGCGCAGGACGCGCACGTCTTCGACAGCTCGCTGCGGGAGAACCTGCGACTGGCCCGCCCGGACTGCGACGAGGACGCGATCCGCGCGGCGCTGGCCCGCGCCCGGCTGCTGGACTGGGTCGACACGCTGCCCGAGGGGCTGGACACGATGGTCGGCGAGCACGGCGCGCGACTGTCCGGCGGTCAGCGGCAACGACTCGCGCTGGCCCGCGCGTTGCTCGCCGACTTCGAGATCCTGCTGCTGGACGAGCCGGCCGAACACCTCGACCTGCCCACGGCCGACGCGCTGACCGCCGACCTGCTGGACGCGACCCGTGGCCGCACCACACTGCTGGTGACCCACCGACTCACCGGCCTGGACGCGGTGGACGAGATCCTCGTGCTGGCCGAGGGCCGAGTGCTGCAACGCGGCACGTGGGCGCAGGTGAGCACCGCCCCCGGCCCGTTCCGGGAACTGCTGGAGCGCGAGCACGCGGTGGGCGCGGTCACGGCGACGACCTCGGGCTGAGCGCGACCGGCAGGGACCGGCCCCGACCGGCCGGCGGGGTGCAACTGCCCCTGGGGAGCTCCCTCTTGGCGCGCACTCCGGGGGCGAGGACACTCCGGAACAGGCCAAAGGGGGAATGCTCCGTGCTCTATACCGTGCTCGCCGTGCTCGGTCTGCTCGTGATCCTGATCGTGGTCTTCAAACTCATGTGGCGCGTCGCCGAACCCAACGAGGCGCTCGTCATCTCCGGCTCCCGGCACCACACCGAGGGCCTGGGCGAGGGCATGGGATTTCGCATCGTCACCGGACGCGGCACGCTCGTGCTGCCGTTCGTGCAGGCCGTGCGCAAGCTCTCGCTGGATCTGAACGAGGCGGAGCTCTCGGTCGAATGCGTCACCACCCAGGGCATCCCGCTGCGCGTGCAGAGCGTGGTCATCTTCAAGATCGGCGACGACTACGTTTCGATCGCCAACGCGGCCCGTCGCTTCCTGGACCAGCAGAAGCAGATGGAGTCCCGGGTCCGTAAGGTGCTGGCCGGCCATCTGCGCTCGATCGTCGGCGGGTTGACCGTCGAGGACATGATCCGCGACCGGGAGAAGCTCACCGCGCACGTGCGCGCGGCCTCCGGATCGGACATGGAAAAGCTCGGGCTGATCGTGGACAGCCTGCAGATCCAGGAGATCGACGACCCGACCGGCTACATCAAGAACATGGCCGCGCCGCACACGGCCGCGGTGATCCGGGACGCGCGGATCGCCGAGGCGCTGGCCACCCGCAAGGCCACCGAGGCCGAGCAGGACGCCAAGGCGCGGATGGCCCAGGCCACCCGGGACAGCGAGATCCAGCAGGCCGGATACCAGGCCGAGCGGGACGAGGCCACCGCGCGCTCGCGCCAGGCGGGCCCGCTCGCGGACGCCGCCGCGAAGCAGGAGGTGGTGGTCCAGGAGACCCGGGTCGCCGAGTTGGAGGCCATGCGGCGCGAGCAGCAACTTCAGGCGGACGTACGCAAGCCGGCCGACGCGAAGGCGTACGAGACCCGGACCAGGGCCCAGGCCGAGCGCGACGCGCGGATCTCGGCGGCCGAGGCGAGCGCCAGGGAGACCGAGTTGGCGGCGATCGCCGACGCGGAGGCGACGAAGGTGCGCGGTCTGGCCGCGGCCGAGGCGACTTTGGCGACCGGCAAGGCGCAGGCCGAGGCGGCCAAGGCCAAGGGCCTCGCCGAGGCGGCCGCGATCGCGGCCCGCGCGGCGGCGCTGGCCGAGAACCAGGAGGCCGTCGTCGCCCAACAACTCGCGGAGAACTGGCCGGAGATCGTCCGGGCCGGTGCCGAGGCCTTCGGCAACGTGGACCACATGGTCCTGCTCAACGGCGGCGACGGCATGGGCGACCTGTTCGCCAAGGCCCTGACCATGGGCGGCACCGGTCTGGGCATCGCCCGCCAACTCCTGGCCGCCACCAACCCCGCCCCCGCCAAGCCGGCCCCCACCATCGACGTCAGGGAATCCGTTCGCATCGAGGTGGAGGCGGACCCGGACCCGACCCCCGACCACCCGGACCTCGCCCTCACCAAGACCCCGGACAACTGATCCACCCCATCACCGTCGGAGCCGGGCCCCCTCACGGGTCCGGCTCCGACGTTTCCCGACCGCGTCGAACGGGCTATCGGCCCTGTTCCGCCTTCTGGCGGGCCACGTATGCCGCTGCCTGGGTGCGGCGTTCCATGCCGAGCTTGGCGAGGAGGCTGGAGACGTAGTTCTTGACCGTCTTCTCGGCCAGGTGCATCTCGGTGCCGATCTGGCGGTTGGTCATGCCCTCGCCGATCAGGTCCAGGATGCGGCGCTCCTGGTCGCTCAGGGCCGCCAGGCGCTCGTCGCCTCGGGTGCCGCCGCGCAGGCGTTCCAGGACGCGGGCGGTGGCCGCCGGGTCGAGCAGCGACTTGCCGGCGGCCACGTCGCGGACCGCGCCGACCAGGTCGGAGCCGCGGATGTCCTTCAGCACGTAGCCGGAGGCGCCCGCCATGATCGCGTCGAACAGCGCCTCGTCGTCGGCGAACGAGGTGAGCATCAGGCAGCGCACCTCCGGCAGTTGCGAGCGGATCTCGCGACACACCTCGACCCCGCTCCCGTCCGGGAGACGCACGTCGAGCACCGCCACCTGCGGTCGGGTCGCCGGGATGCGCACCAGCGCCTCGGCGGCCGTGCCGGCCTCGCCGATCACGTCGATGTCGTCCTCGAGTGACAACAACTCGTGTACACCCCGACGCACCACTTCGTGATCATCGAGGAGGAATACCCGGATACTGCCTTGGTCGCTCACTTGTACAGGTTCGCACGCATATCGTCCGGGGTCTCGGTGGCACCGCCGGAAGGGTTGGGAACGGGTCGCCTCCGCGGCCATTTGTCGGGGAGCGACAAACAGTGCCGCCACGTTCGGGTCGGTCGCCACTACGTGCCGGGCGGACTGGTGGGTAACGTTGCGGTGTGCGGTTTCCGAACCGCATGCCTGTGCGCAGGTGCCTCCCGGATTCACCCGGGAATTCCTAGGAAATCCTAGGAAGTACAGCCACCAATCGCCGTGTCTGCACATCAAGGTAGCCGCGCACACCCCGCGCGGAACCGGGCCCGGCGATCCGGACCCGGTCCACGGCGACCCCGCGGACCGGACAGACGGAGGAGAGAACGTGGCAGTGGACAGTACGGACGGGACATTGTTTCCGCCCGAATCCGGAGCCGGTCCAGAACTGATCCAGTTGCTCACCCCCGAGGGTGAGCGGGTCGAGCACCCCGATTACTCGATCGACCTGTCCGATGACGAATACCTGGGTCTGTACCGTGACCTGGTTCTCGTGCGTCGCTTCGACGCCGAGGCCACCGCGCTGCAACGCCAGGGCGAACTGGGCCTGTGGGCCTCCCTGCTCGGCCAGGAGGCCGCGCAGATCGGGTCGGGCCGTGCGCTGAGCCCGGACGACTATGTGTTTCCCACCTACCGTGAGCACGGCGTCGCGTGGTGTCGCGGCGTGGATCCGTTGAATCTGCTCGGGATGTTCCGCGGCGTCAACAACGGTGGTTGGGATCCCCGTGAGAACAATTTCCATCTCTACACGATCGTCATCGGCGCGCAGACCCTGCACGGTGTCGGATACGCGATGGGCATGCAACGCGACGGAGGCGACGGCGCGGTCGTCACCTATTTCGGTGACGGCGCCTCCAGCCAGGGCGATGTCAACGAGGCATTCACGTTCGCCGCGGTGTTCAACGCGCCCGTGGTGTTCTTCTGCCAGAACAATCAGTGGGCCATCTCCGAACCCAACGAGCGGCAGATGAAGGTGCCGCTGTATCGGCGCGCCGCCGGATTCGGCTTTCCCGGAGTTCGGGTCGACGGAAACGACGTGCTCGCGTGTCTCGCGGTGACCAGGGCGGCATTGGCCCGGGCCCGGCGCGGCGAGGGCCCGATGCTGATCGAGGCGTTCACCTACCGAATGGGCGCGCACACCACTTCCGACGACCCCACCCGCTATCGGTTGAACGCCGAACTCGAGGAGTGGAAGCACAAGGATCCGATCGAACGGCTCAAGGCATACCTGCACAAGCAGGGAATCGCCGACGCCGCCTTCTTCGCCGCCCTGGAGGCCGAGAGCGAGGAACTGGGCAAGCGCGTACGCAACGGTGTGCGCACGATGCCGGATCCGGATCCGGTGTCGATGTTCGCGCACGTGTACGCCGATCCGCACACGCTCGTGGACCGGGAACGGGCCGAGTTCGAGGCTTATCACGCGTCCTTCGTCGACGCCGGGGAGGACGGGCACTGATGGCTCCCGCACAGTCGACGGGCACGACCCGTCAGATGTCGATGGTGCAGGCGCTCAACACGGGACTGCGCAGGTCCCTGGAGAGCGACCCCAAGGTTTTGATCATGGGCGAGGACATCGGCAAGCTCGGTGGTGTCTTCCGGGTCACCGACGGTTTGCAGAAGGACTTCGGCGAGGACCGGGTGGTGGACACCCCGCTCGCCGAGTCCGGCATCGTCGGCACCGCGATCGGCCTGGCCCTGGCCGGCTACCGGCCGGTCGTGGAGATCCAGTTCGACGGCTTCGTCTACCCCGCGTACGACCAGATCGTCACCCAACTGGCCAAGATGCACGCGCGTTCGCTCGGCTACGTCCGGCTGCCGATCGTGATCCGCATCCCCTTCGGCGGCGGGATCGGCGCGGTCGAGCACCACAGCGAGTCGCCCGAGGCGTACTTCGCGCACACCGCGGGCCTGCGGGTGGTGTCCTGCTCGAACCCGGTGGACGCCTACTGGATGATCCAGCAGTCGATCGCCTCCGACGACCCGGTGATCTTCCTGGAGCCCAAGCGGCGCTACTGGACCAAGGCCGAGGTGGACACCGCGGCGACGCCGGACCCGCTGTACGGCTCCCGCCTGGTCCGCCCGGGTGACGCGTGCACCGTGGTGGCCTACGGGCCGATGGTGGCGACCTGCCTGGAGGCCGCCGCGGCCGCCGCCGAGGAGGGGCGCGAGCTGGAGGTGATCGACCTGCGCTCGTTGTCCCCGCTGGACTTCGACGCGGTCGCGGAGTCGGTCAAGCGCACCGGTCATCTCGTGGTCGTGCACGAGGCCCCGTCCTTCCTGGGCATCGGCGCGGAGGTCGCCGCGACCATCACCGAGCGCTGCTTCTACCACCTTCAGGCGCCGGTGCTTCGGGTCGGCGGCTATCACACGCCGTATCCGCCGTCCCGGGTCGAGGAGGAGTACCTCCCCGACCTGGACCGTGTGCTCGATGCCGTCGACCGCTCCCTGGCCTGGTGAGGAATCTCGTGTCCGAGGTGAAGAAGTTCCTGATGCCCGACGTCGGCGAGGGCCTCGAAGAGGCCGACATCGTCGTATGGCACGTCAAGGTCGGCGACGAGGTGAGCGATGGCCAGGTCATGGTCGAGGTGGAGACGGCGAAGGCCCTGGTCGAGCTGCCGTGTCCGTTCGACGGGGTGGTGACCGAACTCCTGGCCGCCGAGGGCGACACGGTCGCGGTCGGCGCGCCGATCATCGCCGTGGCGCCGAGCGGTACGCAGGTGCCCACCGGTGCCGGCGCGGCCGAAGTGAAGGCCGACACCCGGGAGGAGGCGCTCACGGCGGACCTCGTGCCCGAACCGGCCGAACCCACCGAGACCGCCGCCGGCGCCGAGCCCGAGAAGAAGGACACCCGTACGGCGGTGCTGGTCGGCTACGGCGTGCGCACCACGTCCGGCCGGCGCCGAGCCCGCAGGACGGACACCCCCGCGCCCGCGGTGCACGCGGCCAACGGTTCGGGCCACGCGGTGCCGCCGACGTCGGGCTCGCCCGGCAACGGCTCGATCGCGCTCGCCAAGCCGCCGGTCCGCAAACTGGCCCGGGACCTGGGCGTGGATCTCGCGTCGGTGCGGCCCTCGGGCCCCGGCGGAACCGTCACGCGCGAGGACGTGCACGCCGCCGCGCGTCCCGCGCCCACCACCGCGGCCCCGGCCGCCTTCGCGGCGACCGGACCGGGCGAGACCGTCGCGGGCGAGCGCCGCGTTCCGGTCAAGGGCGTGCGCAAGGCGACCGCGCAGGCGATGGTGGCCAGCGCGTTCTCCGCGCCGCACGTCACCGAGTGGGTGACGGTCGATGTGACCCGCACGGTCAGGCTGGTGCGCAAGCTGCGCGAGTTGCCCGACTTCGCGGACACCAAGGTGAGTCCGCTGCTCCTGGTCGCCCGGGCCCTGCTGGTGGCGATCGCCCGTCATCCGGAGATCAACGCCTCCTGGGACGAGCCGAACCAGGAGATCGTCATCCGCGATCGCATCAACCTGGGCATCGCCGCCGCGACGCCGCGCGGGTTGATCGTGCCGAACATCAAGGACGCGGGCGGCAAGAGCCTGGTCGCGCTGGCCGGCGCGCTCACCGAGTTGGTGGCCACCGCCCGGGACGGGCGCACCTCGCCGGCCGACATGGCCGGCGGCACGGTCACCATCACCAACGTGGGTGTGTTCGGGGTGGACGGCGGTACGCCGATCCTCAATCCGGGCGAGGCCGCGATCCTGGCGGTGGGCGCGATTCGTGAGCAGCCGTGGGTGCACAAGGGCAAGGTCAAGCCCCGGCAGGTGACCACGCTCTCGCTGTCCTTCGACCACCGGATGGTGGACGGCGAGTTGGGCTCGCGGGTGCTGGCCGACGTGGCCCAGATGCTGGAGCGGCCCAAGTTGCTGTTCGTGCGCGGCTGACCGTTCGTTCCGAGCGCGTACGGTTCGCGTGCGGTTCGTGTACGGCCCTGCGGCCGGGCCCTTTTCGGGGCCCGGCCGTACGTATGTCCGGGGGCGTCCCCTAATGTGTATGTACTGTGAAACCATCTGCGGATCCTGCTCCCTTCCGGCCCGGTGGAAGTCTTGCCTGGATCATGTGGGCGGTCGCGGCCTCGGTATACGTCGTCGCGGTCTTCCATCGCAGCAGCCTGGGCGTGGCCGGGATCGACGCACAGGAGCGGTTCGGGGTCTCCGCCTCGCAGTTGTCGCTGTTCCCGATGCTGCAACTGCTCGTCTACGCCGGCCTCCAGATACCCGTCGGCGCGCTCACCGACCGGTTCGGGGCCAAGCGGGTGCTCACCTGCGGCCTGGTGCTGATGACGGCGGGTCAGTTCACCTTCGCGTTCGCGCACGGGTTCACCGGCGCCGTGCTCGCCCGGGTGCTGGTCGGCATGGGCGACGCGATGACGTTCGTCAGCGTGTTGCGGGTGGTGGCGGTGTGGTTCCCGGCGAACCGCGTTGCCGTACTGACCCAGTTGACCGCGCTGCTCGGGATGGCCGGCAACCTCGCCGGTGCCACGCCGCTGGCCGGGGCGCTGCACGCGTTCGGCTGGAGTCGGACCTTCGCGGTCTCCGCCGGGGTGGGCGTGGCGGTGCTGGTCGTGGTCCTGTGCGTGCTGCGCGACAATCCCGGCGCGGCGCGTCGGGTGCGGCCGGTCGGCGGGCCCGGCATGTGGCCCCAGGTCCGCGCGGCGTGGGCCGAACCCGGCACCCGGCTCGGCCTGTGGGCGCACTGGGCGTGCGGCTGCCTGCCGCAGGTCTTCCTGATGTTGTGGGGCTTCCCGTTCCTGGTCGAGGGCCAGGGGCTGGCCAAGGGCACCGCGAGCGCGCTGCTCACCGTCGCGATCGTGATCAACATGTTCGCGTGCCTGGTGGTCGGCCCGCTGGTGACCCGCCGGCCGGGCAGCAGGCTGGTGTTGTGCGTGGGCCAACCGGTGCTGGCCGCGGTGTTGTGGGCGGCCGTGCTGATCCCGAGCGAGCCCTCGCCGCTGTGGCTGCTGGTCGTGCTCGCGCTGGTGATCGGCCCGGGTGGCGCGCTGTCCCTGGTCGGCATGGAGTTCGCCCGGGCGGGCAACCCGCCGCAGCGGCTGGGCACGGTCTCGGGCATCGTCAACGTCGGCGGGTTCGCCGCCGCGACCCTGTGCCTGTTCGCGATCGGTCTGGTCCTGGACCTGGTCGAGCCGAGCGCGGGCGCGCACGGCCTGAACGCCTATCGTGTCGCGATGGCCGTCCAGGCCGTGCCGGTGCTGCTGGGCGTGGTCCAGGTGTTGCGCTACGCCCGCAAGGTCGCCGGTCGCGGTCGCGCGACCGAACCCGTGTGCGTGGTGGCCGGGCGGGTGCCGGAACGCGAGAGTGTCCCCGACGCCGGCTGACCCCCGCCCGATCCGCTCACGGTGTGACGGCCATGTTGTCCAGGATCCGCCGCGCGAGATCGGGGTCGCCCTCGATCTTGGCGTCGGCCCGGGCGGCCGCGACGCGACCGCACATCAGCCGTACGAACGTCTCCCAGTCGGTGGAGATCGTCACCAGCGGTCCCAGCGGGACCCGCCCGTCCAACCGGCCCCGGCCGTTCTCGTCGACGGTGACCGTGCGCATGAACTCCACCGGCCCGGTCACGTCGAACACCACCGACGCACCGGCGGGCGCCTTGGCGTCCTTGGCCACCACCCGGGCCAGCCCGGTCAGCAGGAAGTCGCGGGTGATCAGCGCGGCGGGCGAGTCCAGGTTGCCGGGCATCCCGATCGCGCGCCGCACGTCCTGTTCGTGCACCCACACGTCGAACACCCGCTGGGTGAGCAGGAACCGGTACGGGACGCTGCGGCCCATGATGCCGCGCACCTCGTCCTCCGGGCCGCGGTCGGACTCGTCCAGCATCCGACGCCGACGCAGGATCACGTACTCCAACTCGCCGGTCATCTCCGGTGAGGTGTGGCAGCGCCGGACGTCCACGGGTATCTCGGTGTAGCGACTGAACTCGTCGTGCACGTGCCGCAGATCGCGCGGCAGTGTGTGGATCGGTCGTGGATCGCCGAGCAGTTCGAGCTCGATCCCGATCACGTGCGACACGATGTCGCGGACCGACCAGCCCGGACATTCGGTCGCGCTGCTCCACCGGCCCTCGGTCAGGGTGGAGACCAGATCTTTGAGGGAGCGAACCGAGTGCTCCCAGGCGTCGGCGTGCGTTTTCAGGTCGTTGCTCACGTACTACCTCTTGTCGCTGCGTCGTCGGTCGACGGGACGGGTGCGACCGTTGCTTTGACGTGGTCCCGGATCCTGGCAGGCACGTTACGCTGCCGAAGATCCTGCGGTCAGCCCGTTCGCGGGAAGCAAGCGGTGTAGGTGAGGGGAAAGTGCGCGTTTCGCTCGTACAACTCGACGTCGACCCGACGGTGCCCGCCCAGGACCGCCTGGCCGAGGTCTCCGCCCTGGTCCGAAGCCGGCGCGGCGACCACCTGGTGGTGCTGCCCGAGTTGTGGTTGCACACCGGCTGGGTCTACGACGACTGGGAGGCGGGCGCCGAAGGCGTGCGTGGACCCGTCGCCCAGACCATGGCCCGCGCGGCCCGCGACGCCGGCGTGTGGTTGCACGCCGGCAGCATCATCGAGCGCGGCGCGGATGAGAACCTGTACAACACGTCGTTGGTCTTCGACCCGGACGGCACGCTGCGCGGCACGTACCGCAAGATCCACCGCTTCGGCTTCACCGGCGGCGAGGCCGCGTTGATCTCGCGCGGCACCGAGACCGCGCAGGTGCGCATGCCGTGGGCCGAGGTGGGCCTGGCGACCTGCTACGACCTGCGCTTCCCGGAGCTGTTCCGGCGGATCCTGGACGCGGGCGCGGAGGTGCTGGTGCTGCCCGCCGCGTGGCCGGCGCGGCGGGTCGAGCACTGGCGGGTGTTGTCCCGCGCCCGCGCGATCGAGAACCAGATGTTCGTGCTCGCCTGCAACGCGACGGGCACCCAGGGCGGCGAGGCGATGGGCGGCCACAGCATGGTGATCGACCCGTGGGGCGAGATCGTCGCCGAGGCGGGCACCGAGGCGACCGTGCTCACCGCCGAGATCGACCCGGCGCTGGTGGCCAAGACCCGGGAGGACTTCCCGGTCCTGCGGAACCGGGTGCTGTGAGCGCGCCGCGCCGCGGCGGTCCTACAGGTGGATGTTCTTCACCTCCTTGCCCGCCGCGTCGTACGCCTTGAGGTCGTACGCGGGGTCGGACGTGCGCGCGGTCACCACGAGTACGTACACGCGGGTGGTGGGGTCGATCTGCACGGGCCGGATCACCACCGGCTCCCGGTGACCGCGCCAGGTGACCTCCAGGTGGTCCACGTCGGGGGACACCTCGCCCTGGACCGCCGCCGCGTACAGGTTCGCCTCACCCGCCACCCGTCCGAACCTGCCGCCGCCGCCGAAGCGGTTCCGGTCGGTTGCCTTGTCCTGTGCGGTGCGGCCGGGCCGGACATCACACATTGTCCCCGCCGCGTCGAACACGCCCCGCTCGACCTGCTCGAAGCAGGTCCGTTCCGGACCCTCCGTCCAGGCCCGGTACTTCCACGGCTTCCCGGCCACCACGCCGGCGCCCACGATGTCCGGGCCCGCGCCGGGCGGCCTGGTGCCGGCGTCGACCGAGACGATGTCGGCGGACCTGCCGTCCTCGTCCAGCACACCCCCGGCGATGACCGCACCGCCGCCGCCCACCACCAGCGCGGTCGCCACAGTCGCCCCCAGCGTGAACGCCCGCCGGCCGCGGCGCCTGCCCGCCCGCTCGATCGCCGCCTCCGCCGTGGGCGGGGTCAGCTTCGTCGCCCGAATCTCCGCCATGAATGCCTCCCTCAGTGCGGTGCCGTCGTCGGCCATGGCCGCACCTCCGTGTCCGAAGTAGAGGGGGTTTCCGTCTGACATGGGATCAGATCGGCCAGTTGGGGATCCTTGCGGAGTTGGGCGAGCCCCTTGAACGTCTGACTGCGCACCGTGCCCACCGCGCACCCGAGGATCTGCGCGACCTCGGACTCCGAGCGGTCCTCCCAGTAGCGCAGCACCACCGCCGCCCGTCGACCCGCCGGCAACCGGGCCAACGCGGCCATCAGCACGCTGCGTTCGGCCACCCGGCCGGTCGAATCGGGCCCGGCGCGGTCCGGCATCCGGTCGGTGAGAAAGTGCGTCACCCGACGTCGGCGGACCCGGGACAGATTGGTGTTCACCAGAATGCGGCGCACGTAGGCGTCCGGATTCTCCACCTCGGCCACCCGCGCCCAGGACGTGTACGTCTTGGTCAGCGTGGTCTGGGCCAGGTCCTCGGCCTCGTCGCGATCGCCGCACAGCAGGTACGCGGTGCGCACCAGGGCTGTTCGACGGTCCTCGACGAAGGTCCGGAACTCGTCTTCCCCGTGGGATCTCAACCGTGCCCCCTTCCACCCGAACAGACGTGTGGAAGGGGCTCGTTCTATGCCGCGTTCGGAGACCCGCCGGCGCGAACGGCCGGCCGTCCCCGGATCAGTCGTCGTCCTCGCTGCTCAACCGGTCCACGCACACCGCGATGGCGATGATCAGCGCATGGTCCCACCCGGGTGCGATGTCGACACCGTAGGTGTCCCGCACCCGCAGCCACTTGCGGGTGATCTGCGCGACCGGCCCGTTCGGCCCGGCGATCCCGTACTCGTGGTGGAACATGTCGCCGCGCACCGACAGTTCGACCCCGACCGCGAGGTCGACCTCGAATGCCTCGTGCAGCGGGGTGAACATCTTCTTGCGCACCGTGGCGACCGTCTCGCCGGTCGCGTCCTCGACCTTCATCGCGTGATGGATGCTCATGATCTTCTTCTTCACGGTCGCCAGGACCGTGCCGGCGGTGTCCTTGAGCTCCAGCCGGTCGTGCAGGGTCAGCGCCTTGCCGTCGACCAGGTAGACCTTCTCGCCGGATTCCGTCGTGACCCAGAAGTCGTCGCCGATCGCGAACATCTTCTCGCGCACGAGATAGCGCCCGGGAGCCACTCCCGGATAGAGCTGGGCTCCGTCGTACTCGTCCCCGAACACTGTGCCTCCACGATGACTACGCGTTGTCGGGCAGACTGCCCGAAATGCCGGCGTTCAGTCGCCTTGGGGAACGCCGGTGTGCGGCCGCGGATACACCCGGTTGGGTGGGGTGCGGCCCGTACACGCGCCGGCCGGCGGCCTGTGGCCGACCCGGATGGTTCACTTCGAACCATGAGCAGCACCGCACGCCGAGCCCGGGTCCGGGCCCCCGAGTTGTCCGGTTCCGGCGGCTGGATCAACACCGACGGCCCCGGCCCGACGCTGGCCGAGCTGCGCGGGCGGATCGTGGTGCTGGACTTCTGGACCTCGGCGTGCGTGAACTGCCACCACGTGCTGGCCGAGTTGCGGCCGCTCGAGGAGCGCCACCGCGACGTGCTGACCGTGATCGGCGTGCACTCGCCCAAGTTCGAACACGAGGCCGAGCACGGCACGGTGGTCTGCGCGGTGCAGCGCCACGAACTGCGCCACCCGGTCCTGGACGACCCCGAACTGAGCACCTGGAAGCAGTACGCGGTGCACGCGTGGCCGACCCTGGTGGTGGTCGACCCGGAGGGCTACGTGGTCGCGCAACTGTCCGGCGAGGGCCACGCCGGCGAACTGGAGGTGATGATCGCCGACCTGGTGGTCGAACACGAGGGCAAGGGCACGCTGCGCCGGGCCGCCGAGGAGTTCGAGCGGTCCGAGAGCCCGCGTACCGACCTGCGCTTCCCGGGCCACCTGCTGCGGTTGCCCTCCGGGGCGCTGCTGGTCGCGGACACCGGGCACCACTCGCTGGCCGAACTCTCCGACGACGGCCGTACGGTGCTGCGCCGGATCGGCACCGGGCGCCGCGGACTGCTCGACGGCGGGCCCCGGCACGCGATGCTGGCCGAGCCGCACGGCATGGCCCTGCTGCCGCCCGAGGTGGCCGCGCACGTGCGGTACGACGTCGTGGTCGCGGACACCGCCAACCACGCGCTGCGCGGCGTCTCGCTGGCCACCGGTTCGATCCGTACCGTCGCGGGCACCGGGCGCCCGCGCCGACGCGGCACCGAGGACCACGGCGCGGCCCGCACGATCGACCTCTCCAGCCCGTGGGACGTCGCGTGGTTCGGCGGCCGGATCATCGTGGCGATGGCGGGTGTGCATCAACTCTGGGAGTTCGACCCGGTGGGCGAGGGGGTCGGGGTGCTGGCCGGCACCACCGACGAGGGCATGGAGGACGGACCGGTCGACACCGCCAGCTTCGCCCAGCCCTGTGGCCTGGCCGTCTCGCCCGACCAGCACACGTTGTGGCTGGTGGACGCGGAGAGTTCGGCGCTGCGTCGGCTGGTGGACGGCGGGATCGAGACCGTGGTCGGTCGAGGGTTGTTCGACTTCGGCCTGCGGGACGGCCCGGCCGAGCACGCGCTGTTCCAACACCCCCTGGGCGTGGACACGTTGCCGGACGGCTCGGTGGTGGTCGCGGACACCTACAACGGCGCGCTGCGCCGCTACGACCCCGCGGACGGGTTCGTGACGACCCTGGTCGAGGGCCTGGCCGAGCCGGCCGCGGTGGCGGTGGTCGCGGATCTGGACGAGGAGCTCTACCTGACCGTGGTGGAATCCTCCGCCCACCGGGTGCACAAGCTGCGCATGCCGCACACGTGACGTCGGCGGCCGGGCGCCCCGCCGACCCGCGTCGCCGTGCTCCCCGAGCGCGGCCGCCCCGAGCGGTCGCGCGAACGAGAACGAGGGTGCCCGGCAACGTCCTTCCCGTGAACGGCGACGACCGCGGCTCCGGAGCGGGAGGGGGAGGGCTCCGGAGCCGCGGTCTTCAGGGGGGTGGTGCCGAAATGGTCCTCAGCGTCGGTAGTAGCGGCGGGTCGGCCGTTCCTCGACGATCCGCTCGACCGGCGGCTCGACGTAGCCACCCGTGACGGGCGGTTGCACGTAGCCGGCCGGCGGCGGGTTCAGCGGCGTGTTGCGTCGCCGGGGTCCCCACACCATCAGGAACAGCGCGATGCCCACGACTCCGGTGATCATCAGTACGACGCCGACCACGTCGAGGTTGACCCCGGACACGCTCCAGTCGGTGGCGAAAGTCAGGATCGCGCCCACCGCGATCAACAGGATGCCCGCTCCGATGCCCATGAGTTCGTTCACTCCGATCCGCTGACGTGCGGCGGGTATGCGCTGCGCCCGATTTGCCTGTCGGCTCGCGCCTACCCGGAGTCCTCCGACCCATGCCCACCGATTCGCGGCGGCGTTCGGCCGCGGTGCGGCCCTCGCTCAGCCCTCCAGGAACGCGGCGGCTGCCGAGGCGAGCAGGAACGGGTCGTCGGCGCCGCACAGTTCGCGGGAGGAGTGCATGGACAGGCACGCGGTGCCGACGTCCACGGTCTCGATGCCCAGCCGGGTCGCGGTGATCGGGCCGATGGTCGAGCCGCAGGGGATCGAGTTGATCCCGACGAAGATCTGCGAGGGCACCCCGGCACGTTCGCAGGCCGCGGTCCACACGGCCCGGCCGCGCGCGTCGGTGGCGTAGCGCTGGTTGGTGTTCACCTTCAGGATCGGGCCGCCGCCCGGCACCGGGTGGTGGCCCGGCTCGTGCCGGGAGGCGTAGTTGGGGTGCACGGCGTGACCGACGTCGCTGGAGAGGTGGAACGAGTCGGCGAACGCGCGGGCGCGGTCGTCCGACGTCCCGCCGCGGGCGCTGACGATCCGGCTCAGCACCGTCTCCAGGAGCGGCCCGGCCGCGCCCGTGGTGGACTCGCTGCCGGTCTCCTCGTGATCGAACGCGCCGAGCACCGGGATGTGCGCGACGCCGTCGTGCGCGGCCGCGAGCAGCGCGGCCAGTCCCGCGTGCACCGACAGCAGGTTGTCCAGCCGGGGCGACGCGAGCAGTTCGCGATCGCGCCCGAGGTAGCTCGGCCGTTGCACGTCGTGGACCATCAGGTCCCACCCGGTGACGTCGCCGGCGGCGACCCCGGCCTCCTCGGCCACGAACCGGATCAGCGCGCCCTCGTCGACCGGGCCCAGCCCCCAGACCGGGGTCATGTGCTGCTGCTTGTCCAACTTCAGGCCCGCGTCGTTGACCGAGCGGTCGAGGTGGATCGCCAACTGCGGTACCCGCAGCAGCGGTCGGTCCACGAACACCAGGTGCTCGCTGCCGTCGCGCAGCACGATCCGGCCGGACAGACCGAGGTCGCGGTCGAGCCAGGAGTTGAGCAGCGGCCCGCCGTAGATCTCGACGGCGACCTGCCGCCAGCCGACCGCCCCGGTGTCGGGCTGCGGCTTGACCCGCAGGGTCGGCGAGTCGGTGTGCGCCCCCACGATCCGGAAGCCGCGCGTGCTCTCGGTGCCCTCCGGTACGTACCAGGCCACGATCGCGCCCCCGCGCAGCACGTACCGCCCGCCGGCCCCGCCGTCCCACGCGGCCGTCTCCACCAGCCGCCGAAAGCCCGCGGCCTCCAGTCGCGCGGCCACGTTCGCCGCCGCGTGGTACGGGGACGGACTGGCCGCGACGAACTCGATCAAGTCGTCGGTGTGACTCCGGTCGAAGCGAGGCGAGGGCATACATACTCCAAGGTCCGCGGCCGCCCGGCCGCGAAGATCGTCACGGTCTCTCCGCCCCGAGACTACGCCCCACCCGGAGCGCCGCCGCCGTGCGCTCCCGCTGCCGCGGCCGCACGAAACGGGCCGGCGGCGAGGTCGTCCACAGGACGCCCTCGCCGCCGGCCCGATCCGCGGAAGGACTAGAAAGCCGCTTCCGGGAGTTCCATGATCGCGTTGTCGATCTGCTCCACCATCAGGCGTTGCGGCGTCAGCAGCGGCAGGATCTCGCGGGCGAAGTGCTTCGCCGCGGCCACCTTGCCCTGGTAGAACGCCTCGTCCCGACCGGGCGTGCCGGCCAGCTTCGTCAGCGCCACCGAGGCCTGACGCAGCAGCAGCCAGGAGACCACCAGGTCACCGGCGGCGATCAGGAGCCGTGTGGTGTTCTGGCCGACCTTGTAGATCGAGTCGATCTCCTGCTCGGACGCCATCAGTTGGTTGATCATCGCGGCGACCATGCCCTGGACGTCCTCGGCGGCCGTCGCGAGCAGCCCGACCTCGGCGGCCAGTTCGCCCTCGGCGTGCGCGGCGATGAACTCCTGGATCTCGCCGGCCACCACGGTCAGCGCCTTGCCCTGGTCGCGGACGATCTTCCGGAAGAAGAAGTCCTGACCCTGGATCGCGGTGGTGCCCTCGTAGAGGGTGTCGATCTTGGCGTCCCGGATGTACTGCTCGATCGGGTATTCCTGAAGGAAGCCCGAGCCGCCGAAGGTCTGCAGCGACTGCGCGAGCTGCTCGTACGACTTCTCCGAGCCGTAGCCCTTGACGATCGGCAGCAGCAGGTCGTTGACCCGGTCCGCGGTCTCGTCGCTCTCGCCGGCGAGCGCGGCGCCCTCGATCCGGTCCTGCCACGAGGAGGTGTACAGCACGAGCGCGCGCATACCCTCGACGTACGCCTTCTGGGTGAGCAGCGAGCGGCGCACGTCCGGGTGGTGGGTGATGGTCACGCGGGGCGCGGCCTTGTTCGTCATCTGTGCGAGGTCGGCGCCCTGGTAGCGCTCCTTCGCGTACTCGAGCGCGTTGAGGTAGCCGGTGGACAGCGTCGCGATGGCCTTCGTGCCGACCATCATCCGGGCGTACTCGATGATCTTGAACATCTGCGCGATGCCGCTGTGCACCTCGCCGACCAGCGTGCCCACCGCCGGGACGCCGTGCTCGCCGAAGGTGAGCTCGCAGGTCGTGGAGACCTTGAGGCCCATCTTGTGCTCGACGTTGGTGACGAAGGCGCCGTTGCGCTCGCCGGGTTCGCCGGTCTCCGGGTCGAAGTGGAACTTCGGCACCACGAACAGCGACAGGCCCTTGGTGCCGGGACCGGCACCCTCCGGGCGTGCGAGCACCAGGTGGATGATGTTCTCGGTCATGTCCTGGTCACCCGAGGTGATGAAGCGCTTGACGCCCTGGATGTGCCAGGTGCCGTCCTCCTGCCGGACCGCCTTGGTACGACCCGCGCCGACGTCCGAACCCGCGTCGGGCTCGGTCAGCACCATGGTGGAACCCCACTGGCGGTCGACCATGAAGCCTGCGACCTTGCGCTGCTCCTCGGTGCCGAGCGTGTGCAGCACCTGGGCGAAGTCGGGGCCCGCCGCGTACATCCACAGCGCCGGGTTGGCGCCGAGCACCAACTCGGCCACCGACCAGCGCAGCGAACGCGGGCAGTTGGTGCCGCCCATGCTCTCGGGGAGCGCGAGGCGCCACCACTCCGAGTCCATGTATGCCTTGTACGACTTCTTGAACGCCTCGGGCAGCGTGGCCGAGTGCGTCGCGGGGTCGAACACGGGTGGGTTGCGGTCGCCCTCCGCGAACGAATCGGCGAGGTCGTTCACGGCGAGGCGTTC
Source organism: Embleya sp. NPDC127516 (assembly GCF_044765325.1). NCBI lineage: Bacteria > Bacillati > Actinomycetota > Actinomycetes > Kitasatosporales > Streptomycetaceae > Embleya > Embleya sp. NPDC127516. The sequence goes on from NZ_JBIWJT010000013.1 coordinate 269,619, forward strand.
GACCTCGGCCAGGATCGACCTGGCGGTATCGACGTCCATTTCCGCGAACGGACCCGTGCCATAGACCTGCTCGCGCCCGAAGACCTCGAACAGGTTGAACTCCAGGTCGCGGAGATTCGACTTGTAGTGACCCATGACAGGCTCCGCCCGTGGTTGCGTCTCGTGGACTGCGCTGATTGAACTGAACGACCGAACTGAACTTGGACCCAGTGTACTGGTCAGTAACATAATGATCGTACCCATGGGTAACTTTTTCAATGCCCGAGAGGTTCCCATCCGGTTACCACCAGGTACATGTGACCGTCTCGACGGAGGGCTCAAACCCGGGCCGGAGACCCGCTAGCCTCGTGGTGTGTACGGCTACGCAACGGAAGAATCCCAGGCCCGGGCGGAGGCGCCGGCGCTCACCGACGCCGTGCGCGCGTTCGCCACGGGCGTCATGAACGGCGAGGACTTCCAGTCCATCTTCATAGCGTCGAAGGTCTTCTGCCCGAGAGGTGATCGCCCGGGCTTCCTGGCCCTGCACAACACCCCCGAGCCGGTGATCCCGATGTTCAGCTCCCTCGCCGAACTCAAGAAGTACGCCGGTGAGGAGTCGCGTCACTTCACGGTCACCGGCGCCGAGGTGCTCGACCTGCTTCCCAACGGCTACGGCTTCGTGCTCGACCTCGACGGCGAACACCGGGTGATGTTCGACGCGAAGGCCATAGAACAGATGATCGCCTTCGCGATGCGCCGGATGTACGGCTGAGCCGTCCGTTCGACCGGGGCGGCGTGCACGGTCGAACGCGCCGACGATCGTGCCGCTCGGGGCACCGACGGTGACCGGGTGGTCGCGTCTCGTCGATGTCGGGCGGCCGAGGGTCGGCGCGCTCGGGACGGTGCTTCGATCAGGCCGGACGATGGCCGTGGTTGGCTCTGTTCTTGCGACGGGACTTGCGCTTGCGGGTCTTCCTCGACATCGCGCCCCCTTGTTCGTCGTGCCGCATGCTTACCCGCGCCCGGTCCGCGTTCATGCCCGAAGTTTCACGTGACCCGCGACCCGCGACGTTCGACGCCGGCCCTCCACGCCCTCGGCTCAGCGGCGCAGCGCGGCGGCGGGTTCGATCCGGGCGGCGTGCCACGCGGGGGGCAGGCCGGCCAGGAGTCCGATGGCGAGGCCGATCAGGGGTCCCGCGGCGAGCATGGCGGGGTCGACGACCGCGGGCCAGTGTTTCGCGGCGGCGGTGACGACGATGGTGATCGTGCCCAGGGCGGTGCCGACGAGGCCGCCCAGTGCCCCGAGGCCGGCGGATTCGAGGAGGAATCGGCCGGCGATGTCGCGGCTTCCGGTGCCGAGGGCGCGGCGCAGGCCGATCTCGCGGGTGCGTTCCAGGACGGCGACCAGCGTGGTCCCGGCGATGCCGACGGCGCCGATGAGCAGGCAGAGCCCGGCCAGGACGAGGAACGGCGCGGCGCGGTCGTCGGTGCCGTGGCCGCGCAGGGTGCGCGGATCGGGCGGCGGGATCGACCGGAACGCGTCGACGGCGTCGGGGCGCAGCGCGTACGGGGCTTCGCCGGCGACCTGGCGGGCGGCGCCGTTCCTCGTGGTGACCAGCATCCTGGCCCGGTCGGCGCCGCCGGGTGGGCCGTAGACGCGTTCGGCGGTGGTGCGGGGGATGAGCACGGATCGGAGCAGGTCGGCCCGGCGGTCGGCGCCGGCGAGGATGCCGACGACGGTGAAGGGGGTGTCGCCGACGAACACGGCCGGGGCGGTGTCCAGGGTGCCGACGCCGAGGCGCTCGGCGACGTCCGCGCCGAGGACGGCCACCTGTTCGGCGCGCCCGTCGTGGAAGGTGTCGTAGCCGCGGCCGCTTGCCCAGTGCGGCCCGGCGGCCCGGAGGAAGCCGGGAGAGGCGGCGAGGACGGGGATCCGCGGGGCGTTCGGGTCGCCGCCGACGGGAGCGGCGCGCACTTCGGTGCCCGGCGGGAGTTCGACCGTCCACTGCACACCGGCGTGTTCGACGCCGTTGAGGGCGGCGACGCGCCGGTCGGCGTCGGCGCTGAACATCAGCGGTTCGTTGGCGGGGTCGGCGCCGCCGGTGTCCTCGATGGTCACCTCGGTGGCGGTGCGCACGTCGAAGCGGTCGTCGAGCCGGCGGTCGGCACCGGCGGTCAGACCCACGACGGCGACGAGGGTGCCCACGCCCAGGACGGTGCCCAGGGCGGTGAGGATCGAGCGGGCCGGTCGATGGAGCATGTCGGCGAGGGCCTGGGAGAACAACGCGCGCAGGCGTCGGCGGGACCGGGCGGTCCGCTGTACCGGTTCGCCGGTCGGTGCCCGCCGGGCCCCGCCCGTCACGGGTGCGCACCGGCGCGGACGGGTGCCGCGACCTTGCGGTTCGCGCCGACCACCACGCGGTCGCCCGGGGCCAACGCGCCCGCCATCGGCGCCACCTCCACGTATCCGTCGCCGGAGGTGCCCGCACGGATCTCCACCCGCCGCCGGGCACCGCTGGATTCGAGCACCGTCACCATGGTTCGACCGTCCGCGCCCGCGGACACCGCGGACACCGGCACGACCAGCACGGGTCCGTCCGACGAGGTCGCCTCGATGCTCAGCCGCACCTCTCGTCCCGCCAGTTCGGGATCCAACGCCGCCGTGGGTACGACGATCACCGGATAGCCCTCTCCGCCGGCGGCCGGCGTGGCGGCGACACCCTGCGCGGGGCCCTCGTCGCTCCCGGCGGTCGGGGTGTCCGCGATCGACCGGACCTCGCCGGTCGCCTCGATTCCGGACGACTCGACCAGGATCCGCACCCTCAGGCCGGGGCGTACCAGGTTCTTCTCGTGCGGCGCCAACGATCCCCGCACGATCGGATCGCCGACCGAGAGCGTCAGGGCCCTGTCCTCCACCTCGTCGCCGACGACCGCCCGCATCGTGTCGACCCGGGCGGGGAAGCGGCTCAGGAAGACCACCTCGGCAGCTGGCACCATCGCACCGGACCTGGCCCTGAGCTCGGCCAGCGCGGTCCTCGCCCTGGCCAGGTCCTCGTTCGCGTAACGCACCTGCCGAGCCGTGGCCGCCGACGAGGTGGCCGTCGACCCACTCGACGTCGACTCACCCGAAGTCGACTCACCCGCGGTCGACGCGGCACCCGTCGACGTCACGTCGCCCGCCTCGACCCCGTCCCCCGTCCCTGCCCCGTCCCTGGCCCGGGCCAACGCGCGTTCCGCGCCGGTGACCCGGTCCTCGGCGGCCGCGATCGCGTCGTCCTCGCCCGTCACCGGCACCTCGTACCCGGTCGCCCGGTAGAACGCCGCCACGGCCGTCCGCGTCCCGGCCCCGTAGGTTCCCGCCCGGTCCGTCCCGACCCCGTACCCGAGTCCCTTCAAGGCGGCCTGCAACTGCTCGACATCGCGGCCCTCGCCGCCCGGTCGCAGATCCCGGTACACCGGCAGTTCCCCGGGCAGCACGAAGATCGGCCGCCCGGACACCTCCAGCAGCACCTGCCCGGCCTCGACCACGTCCCCGGCCCGAACCCGAACACCGGTCACCACCGGTTTCGTCGTACCGCCGCCGTCCTTGCCCGCGCCCGTCGACACCCGGGGCGCCACCGTGACCGTGTGCTCCGCCGCGACCGTCCCGCGCAGCACCACGGTGTCCGTGAGCACCCGGCGGTCCACCGTCGCCGAGATCACCGATCGAGCCGGCGCCTTGGCCTCGGCGGCCCGCTCTTCGGGCGACCGGACGAAGCGCGCGGCCGTCCATCCGCCGACGATCGACACCAGCGTGATCACGATCAGCACGATCAGGACGCGCCGCCGGCGCGTCTCGGGCGTGCGCGCGGGGGCGGATTCCGGCTCGACCGGATCGAATCCGAGGTCACGGGACGTTCCGATGGCAATCCTCGCTTCGCGCAGAGCGACACCACCGCCCACTCGGCGGTTGCCGCCCAGACTGCCAAGCCGAAGCCGTGCCCCGCACGAGGACGCGCGGTCGGTGGTGCGGTCGTCCACCGCATGGCCGATACCCGGACCGCCACACGTGCGGGCTTCGTCGACCCACCCGGCGGGCCGTCGGCGCTTCGGCGGGCGGGTCGGCCGCGGAACCGCGAAGCGCCGACGATCGGGTGCCGTGCGCCCCCACGGGCGGCGCGCGGCGCGCGATCGTCGGCGCCGGTGGGTGGACGGGGAGGGGTCGGGTCAGCGGGCGCGCCGGCCGTGACGCAGCAGTTCGCCGCTGTGCACGCCGGTGGGTTCGTCGTTCTCGATGGTCACCCGGCCGTTGACCAGGATGTAGCGATAGCCCTTGGCATCGATCACCGTGCGGAGTTGGCCGGCGGGCAGATCGTGTACGAACATGGGGTCGCCGTAAGCGAGTTCGTCGTAGTCGTAGACGATGATGTCGGCCGCGGCGCCCTCGGTGAGCACGCCGCGGTCGGTGAAGCCCGCACAGCGGGCGGGCAGACCCGAGAGCCGCCAGTGCGCCTGTTCGAGCGAGGTCCAGGCGTGCTTGCGGACGTACTCGACCAGGTACTCCGTGCCGTACATGCCCGCGCTCAGCGTCTTCAGGTGCGCGCCGCCGTCGGACAGGCCGGGCAGCAGGTACTCGTAGTCGACGAGTTCCTTCAGGCCCTCCAGGGTCGCGTTGAACTGACCGGTGTGCACCTGTGTGGTCAGCCCGTCCGCGATGGTGACGTCGCACAGCACGTCCACCGGGTGTCGGTCCAGCTTCGCGCCGATCTCCTTGAACGACAGGCCCTCGTACTGCTTGTACTCGGCGGTGAAGGTGCGGTGCAGCTTCATGTCCGGGTACAGGTGGTAGAACAGCGGGTCGAACTCGCGCAGTTCCGCTCGCACGGCCGGGTCGTTCAGCATCGCGATCTTCTCCTCGACCGTCTCGGCCGCGAAGATGTCCGCCACCGGCGGGCGGGTGGACACGCCGCCGTACAGGAAGCTGAACGGCACCGGGACGTCGGTCGTCATCGCCTGGCCGTAGATCGGGATACCGCGTTCCTGGCAGCGTCGCAGCCATTCGATCTTGCGCTTGTACAGGCCGCCGCTGCGCGAGTTGGCGATCACCGCGTTCCAGATCAGCGGTCGGCCGCTGACCTCGACCAGGTTCTCGTACTCCTCCTCGGTGATCTGCGTTCCGGACACCTGCATGAAGCCGCGTCCCTGCCGGCCCAGCGCCTCGGCCAGCGCGAGGCGGGTCTGCGGCCACATGATGTCGGTGGGCATCGGCGTGCCGTCGAAGTCGCCCTGCATCAGTCGGCCGTTCGGGTTGCCCGGCTCGCCCAGACACTGCGCGGACCAACCGCATGCCCCGGCGTCCATCGCCTCCTCCAGCAGGCGGGCGAGTTCGGCGTGCTCGGCGTCGGTGGGTTCGGCGCCCGCCTTGGCCCGCTCCAGGCCGAGCACCCAGATCAGCAGCGGGTTCACCGGCACGTACGGCAGTACGTTGACCGCCTTGGGCGTGCGGTCGACGCTGTCCAGGTAGTCGGGGAAGGTGACCCAGTCCCACGGCATGCCCTCGCGCAGGGTCTCGGTGGGGATGTCCTCGACGGCGGTCATCGACAACATCGCGCGCTCGCGCATCTCCTCGCGCACCGGCGCGAAGCCGAAGCCGCAGTTCCCGGTGACCACCGAGGTCACGCCGTGCGGGCCGGACGTGGTCAGGTACGGGTCCCAGAAGACCTGGCCGTCGTAGTGGGTGTGCAGGTCGATGAAGCCGGGCGCGACGATCAGGCCGGTCGCGTCGATCACCCGATCCGCGTCCTCGGCCGGGATTCGCCCGATCCGGCTGATCACGCCGTCGGTGATCGCGATGTCGCCCCGGAAACGCGGGTTTCCCGAACCGTCGACGACGATGCCGCCCTTGATGACCACGTCGTAGTTCGTCATGGCGTCCCTTCCCTCGTCCTTCGGTAGAGCCCTTGATGCAGTTAATTAAAAAGTGTGTTTAATACGAGGGGTCGAAGGAGTCAAGGGATTCCGGGGCGTGGCCGCGGCGGCCGGGCGGAGCGGGTGCGAGGGGGGATCGGCGGGCGGTCGGGCGGGCCGCGGCAAGCGAGGGGTGGGCCGGCAGGCGGCCCGGGCGGGTGGGCGGGATGGCCGAACCCGCTCAGCCGCCGGCGAGCGCGCCCGCGACGATCGCGGTCAGGTGGTCGTCGAAGGCTTCCGGGCCGAGCAGGCCGGTGGCGACGATCCCGTCCGGCCGGGGCGGCTGGGTGTGCCGCGCGGCGCGGGCCGCGCACAACATGCCGACCATCTGGGTGACCAGGAAGGTCCGGGTCTGCAACGCGGTCACGGCCGATTCGGGGCGGGCCGCCGCGACCGCGTCCACCACGTCCTGGACGTCCTCGCCGCCGAGCAGCGGAGTGATCGGCGAGGTCGCGTCGCGCAACAGCTCCACCGAGATCTGGAGGTACGCCCGGTCGGCCGGCGACCCGTTGAGCAACTCGGTGATCGGCAGCACGATCGCGCGGGCGTACCCGGACATCTGCTCCGGTCGCTCGCGGGCGGCGGCCAGCAGTGCCTGGCGCCGCGCGTACACGACCGGGACGTGCTGTTCGACGATCGCGCGCAGCAGCCCCTCGCGACCGCCGAAGTGGTAGTGGATCGCGCCGGCGTTGCGTTGCCCCGCCGCGCGGGTGATGTCCTGCAACGGCACGTCCAGACCGTGCCGCGCGAACAGGATCTCGGCGGCCTCGACGATGCGGCGCCTGGTGGGGCCGGAGTCACGGGGCATGCGCGCAGCATATGGCCTGGGTGGGGCCCGGGTTCGGCCACGAATGGCGGCGTTGTCAAGTGCCTGTTTGGCCAGGTTTGGATACGTTTTAGACCTTATGGGACCTTCGCCCCTGTCCGTGTGCCTCGGCGCACGTGACGATGGATGGAGTCGGCGTCGGTCCGTCCCCCTGCGCGTCAACGAAAGGTCCCGACACATGCCTGCCATGGCCCTTCCCGCCAGCCGAGCAGTTCCGGTGGCAGTGGGTTTGTACGTGGCAGTGCTGGTGAGTCGGGTGTTCGCTCCGGACTACCTGGACATGCACGCGGTGCTGATCGCCGTGCCGGCCGTGGTGGCGATGGCGTATCGGCCCTGGATGACCGCGGTGGCCGGCCTGGTCGCGCTGATCACCCGTCTGCTGTTGCGGCCGGAGATGTACAGCGGCGACCACGGCGACTACAAGCACTCCACCGGCGTCTCGGCGGCGATCCTGATCGTGACCCTGTTCGGGTGCTGGGTGGGCAGGGAGCGGCGGCGGCAGGACGCCCGCCTGCATCGTGTGCAGTCGGTGGCCGAGGTGGCCCAGCGTGCCCTGCTGCGGCCGGTGCCCAGGACGATCGGCCGCTTCGGCTTCGCGGTCCGCTATCGGGCGGCGGCCGAGGAGGCGTCCATCGGCGGCGACCTGTACGAGGTGTTGGAAACGCCGTACGGGGTGCGGGTGCTGCTCGGCGACGTGCGCGGCAAGGGTCTGGAGGCGGTCGACATGGCGGCCCGGACGCTGGGCGCCTTCCGCGAGGCGGCCTACGAGGCGCCGACCCTGGCGGAGGTCGGCATCCGGGTGGATCGCAGCCTCAACCGGCAGCTCGGCGGCGAGGACTTCGTCACCGCGGTGATGGTCGAACTGTGCCCCGGCGAGGGCACCATGCAGGTCCTGGCGTGCGGCCATCCGTCGCCGTTGCTGGTCCGCGGCGGCACGGTCGGCGAGGTGATCGCCGAGGCGGGACTGCCGCTGGGCATGGGCCTGCTGCCGGCGACCACCACGCGCACGGTGGAGCACGTGCGCTTTCGGCCGGGTGACGTGTTGTTGCTGCACACGGACGGGGTGACCGAGGCGCGGGACACCTCCGGCACCTTCTACGCGCTGGGCCGGCACCTGACCACGCACGCGCACAACGACGCCGCGGCGATGCTGGACGCGGTCGAACAGAGCCTGCTGGCGCACGTGGGCGGCAAGCTGGAGGACGACGCGGCGATGCTCGCGGTGACCCTGACGGGGCCGCTGATGAAGGTGGTCAAACCGGCCCGGGCGCTGGAACCGATCCGGCACCCGGCCTGACCCAAGGCAGCGGGCACACGAATCGGGCACACCGCTCGCCCACGGCGGGCTCACGGTCGGCGGTCACGCGGTCGGCGTCGGGTCCGGTGTCGTGGAGATGCGGAGCGCCGCGACGAGTTCCTTGTACAACTCGTCCGTGGCCAGGAGCTGGTCGTGGGTGCCGGTGGCCCGGAGCCGGCCGCCGTCCATCAGCAGGATGCGGTCCGCGTCCACCACGGTGGACAGCCGGTGCGCGATGGTGACCACGGCGCCGTGCTCGGCCACCTCGCGCATGACGTCGTGGATGGCGGCCTCGGTACGGCCGTCGAGTTGTGCGGTGGCCTCGTCCAGCAGCAGCACCTCGGGGCGGCGGACGATGGCCCGGGCCACCGCGATGCGCTGGCGTTCGCCGCCGGAGAGACTGGTGCCGGCGACCGGCTCGTGCAAGCCGCCCGGAAGCCGCCGAACGGTCTCCTCCAGGTGCACCGCGCGCAGCGCCGTCCACGCCTCCTCATCGCTCGCGTCCGGGTGCCGGAAGAGCACGTTGTCCCGGACCGTCCCGGCCAACAGCGGCGTCTCCTGCTCGACATAGGCGATCCGGGACCGCACCGCGCCGATGCTCAGCCGCCGGTACGGCACGCCGGCCATGTCGATGCGTCCGCCGTCCGGCTCGTAGAACCGCAGCAGGAGCGAGAAGATCGTGGTCTTGCCCGCCCCCGACGGGCCGACGATCGCGATGTGGCCGCGGTGCGGGACGTCGACGCTCAGCTCGGACAGGGCCGGTCGTTCGGCTCCCGGATAGGTCACCGACACTTTGTCGAGGGTGAGCGCGGCGGGGCCGCAGTGCCGTGCCGGGGCCGGCTCGCCGTCGGTGAGGTCCTCGGTCCGGATCGACTCGGCTTCGCGCAGCCGCGCCGCCGCCGCCACACCGGCCTGGAGTTGGGCCACATTGGTGGTCAACTCGCCCACCGGTTCCGCGATTTGGAAGGCGTACAGCAGGAACGCCACGAGGGTGGACACGGCCATCCGTCCCTCGCCCACCCGCCACGCGCCGTAGGCGAGGATCACGATGATGGCCAACTGGATGCCGCTGCCGGCGATGGTCCAGGCGATCGCCTCGGTGCGTACCGCCCGCACGCTGTGCCGGGCCGCGTCGCGGGACTCGGCGATCACCCGGTCGCCCTCGCGCTGCTCGGCGCCGCTGGACTTGACCGTCCGGACCGCGCGCAGTCCGCCTTCGAGGATGCCGCCGAGGTTGCCCAGCGACTCCTGGGCCTGCCGTTGGGCCCGCGCGATCGGCGGCATCAGCAAGCCGACCAGGACCGCGATCAGGACGAGCGCGACCAGCGTGCACAGCAGCAGCGGTACGTCGAGCACCGCCATCAGCACGATCGTGCCCACCAGCGAGACGGTCCCGTTGACCAGGTCGACCAGGCTGGAGGAGGCGGCCTCGCGCAGCAGGACGGTGTCCGAGGTGACCCGGGTGACCAGTTCGCCGGGCGGCCGGAACTGGAGGTCGGGCAGCACGCCTCGAAAGAAGCGCCGGACCAGTGATTCGCGTGCGTCGAAGACGATCCGCTCGGCGAGCCGACCCAGCATGATCCACTGCACGAGCCCGAACCCGGCGCCGAGCACGAGCAGTCCGGCCAGCAGGCCGATCGGCCCGACCAGCGAGTTCGGCGAGTCGATCGTGTCGAGGATCCACTTGGTGGCGAGCGGGGTCGCCAGCGCGGTGCCGGTGTAACCCAGGCCGAGGAGCAGCGCGAGGGCCAGCCGCGCGCGATGCGGGCGGACGAAGCTCCAGAGCAGGCGGGCGTTCGGCCGGCGCTCGGAAGGGATGGCGGGCTGCGTCATGCTTCGAGTGGAGCATGACTGTTCCATTTTGGTCAAGCAGATTTCCATTACGGGTCATAGTGGTACCTTTGCCGGCATGACCAAAGACGCCGCGGAAACCGGCACCCGACTCCGCACCAGGACCGCGATCCTGGACGCGGCCGCGAGGGTGTTCGCGGCCTCCCCCGCCGCGTCGCTCGGCGAGATCGCCGCGGCGGCCGAGGTCGGCCGCACCACGCTGCACCGGTACTTCCCCGAGCGGCACGACCTCCTGCGCGCCCTCGCCCGGCACGTCATCACGCTCAGCGAGGCCGCCGTGGCCCGGGCCCGCCCGGACAGCGGGCCGCCACTCGCGGCGCTGCGCCGGGTCGTCGAGGAGCAGTTCGCGCTGGGTCCGATCCTGTTGTTCATCTACAACGAGCCCACGCTCGTCGGCGACACCGACCTGTGGGACGAACTGATCGGCGGCGACGATCCGGTCGACACGATCCTCACCCGCGCCGGCGGGCCGACCGCCCCGGCGCTCCCCGCCGGGTGGGCCCGCCGTACTTTCTGGGCCCTGCTCTACACGGGCTGGGAGGCGGCGAAGGAGGACGGCCTGCCCCGCCACGAGGTAGTCGACGCGATCATGACCAGCCTGACCCGAGGCGTCCTCGCCCCGGAACCGACTGATCCGCGTCCACACTGACCCGCGGGCTCACCGACCGGCCGTCGGCGACGCCGTGCCAACCGCTTACGGCCCGTCCAGCCCGAAGACGAAGCCGAAGGGGTCGGTGAGTTGGCAGATCCGCCGCCCGGCCTCGACCACCAGTGGGCCGCGATGATGCGCACACCCGGCCGCGAGAAGCCGATCCCGGACCACGTCAAGGTCGTCCACACCCCAGTACGGAACGGTGCTCGCGCCCGGCGGATTGCGCTCCGGATCGGCCGGGTGGAAGCCGAGTTCGACACCGGCGATGTCCACCCACGCGTACACCGACTCCCCGTCGATGTCGAAGCGGGCCGGGACGTCGAGCACCTCGGCCCACCAACCGGCACTCCGGCGCGGATCGGCGGCGAAGACGAGGACGGTCCGAACGCCACGAAACACGGTCTCTCCCACACGATCACGGGCCCGGTCGCCCCACACGAGCCGGTGAAATCCCCGATTATGGCGCAACCGGCCGGTCGGCCCGCCGTCGCGGCGCCCACCATGCCGCGCCGCTCCACGCCACATCGAGCCGGTCGACTCGGCGGCCCCGTGCGCGCCGGCCGCAGCCGGCTGGACCGGTCGATTTCGGCTGCGCGGTCGGCCCGTCGGCCCAGCCGGCCCGGTCAGCCCGGTCCGCGGTGCGCGGTCGCGACGAACCGCGCCTGCCGCCGGGCACGTTCCACACCCGTGCGGCGCCGTTCGGCGAGTTCCTCCGGCGACATCGGATACGACCCGACGACCTTCGTCGCCGCCGGCACGGGCGGGTCGTCGACGGGAGCGGGCGGTACGAAGTCGGGCCACCCGCCCGGGCGCGCGGCCGGCCCGCGAGGCCCGCTCGGGCGCGCGGTGCGCTCGACCTCGACCTCGTGTGGGCCGCTCGGATCGGGACGGCTCGATCGCAGCGCCCAGGCGAGGACACGCACGACAACATTCACCAACCCCATGTGCTCATCGCGTCCCTTCGGGGCACCACATCGGGAACCTCGGACGCGCGGACCATGTACGGCATATCGGCGCCGCCGGCCCGAACCATGAGCGATGGACCCCTGCCGAGCCCGACGCACGTCTCGGCCCGCCCGACCGGACACCCCCGGCGGGGATCGGCAAAGCGCGCCGACGCCCGGGCGAAGGCGCGCATGTCACCCGTGTCCTCAGTAGGCGACGCGGTCGGACTTGGCCAGCCACGCGTCGAAGGGGGCCGTGCGGTGCGGCAGGTCCAACCGCTCGACCCGGGTCGGCCACATCGACTTGGGCTTCTTCTCGAACAGGTCGTAGAACTTGCGGTCGTCGAAGCCGGCCACCGCCGCGTCGTGCCGATCGGCGGCGTAGACGATCCGGTCCACGCGAGCCCACAGGGCGGACGAGAGGCACATCGGACACGGCTCACACGAGGTGATCAGGACGCAGCCCTCGAGCGAGAAGACGTCCAGTTGCCTGCAGGCGGCGCGCATCGCGCTCACCTCGGCGTGTGCCGTCGGGTCCAGGGTCGCGGTGACCTGGTTGTGCCCGATCGCGACAACCACGCCCTCCTTGGCGACCAGTGCGCCGAACGGACCACCACCATTGGTCACGTTGTCGGTGGCCAACCTGATCGCCTCGTCCATCCAGGCGCGCTCGAGGTCCCGGATGCTCGTTCCTTGGGTGTGCGTGGTCACGGTCACTCCTAGCGACGGTGTGGGGATCCCCGGATGCGCTGTCGACGCGGAACACCGCACGCACCGGGGTGACAAGTGGGCCTGCGGGTGCCGTCCCGAGTTCACCTCGGCCGGCGACACCCGCGGGTGTTCATGACGGCCGGACGCCGCAGATGTGCTCCGGAGCGACCGGAGTGTGGGTCAGGTTCAACCCCGTCGCGTTGCGGATGGCGTTCACGATCGCCGGGGTCGCGGAAATGGTGGGCGGTTCGCCGACCCCACGCACCCCGTACGGCGAGTTCGGGTCGGCCCTTTCGATCACGTCCACCGTCATCGGCGGCATGTCCATGATGGTCGGGATCAGGTAGTCGGTGAACGACGCGTTGCGGATCTTCCCGTCCCTGACCTGGATCTCCTCCATCACGGCCAGGCCGAGCCCTTGCGCGGAACCACCGTGGATCTGCCCGACGACGGCGTCCGGGTTGATCGCCTTGCCGACGTCCTGCGCGCAGTCCAACTGCACGACCTTGACCAGACCCAATTCGGTGTCCACGTCCACCACCGCCCGGTGCGCGGAGAAGGCGTGCTGGACGTGCACCCGCGGGCTCTGCCCGCTCACCGGGTCCAACTCGTACGTCCGCAGGTGGTGGTATTCCCTGGTCTCCTCGATCACGTCGTCACCGAGCACGTCGACGAGATCGGCGAGGACACCGGTGACTTCGGAGACGACCTTGCCCCCGGCCAGCGACAGGTCCCCGGGCTTCTCGCCGAAACGCCGGGCGACCCGCTCGAAGAGCACCTCGCGGACGGCCTCACACGCGTTCTTGACGGCGCCGCCGGTGATGTAGGTCTGTCGGGAGGCCGAACTCGACCCCGCGTCGCCGACGTTGGTGTCGTTCGGGTGGATGTTCACCCGCTCCACGCCGAGTTCGGTGCGGGCGATCTGCTGCTGCACGGTGATCAGACCCTGCCCGACCTCGGCCGCCGCGGTGTGCACCATCGCAACCGGGTTGCCGGCGATGGCCTGCAACCGCACCCGCGCCGTGGAGTAGTCGTCGGCGCCTTCCGCGTAGGAGATGTTCTTGATGATCACGCTGTAGCCGACGCCCCGAACGACACCCTCGCCGTGCGTGGTGTTGGCCGCGCCGCCCGGCAGCTCCCGGATGTCCACCGGTCCGCTCCGGCCGTCCGGCGGCAGCGGGATGTTTTCGACCCGGTCCAGCAACTCGGCGACCGGCGCGGGGTAGTCCAGCACCTGCCCGGTGTGCAGGGTCGAGCCCTCCTCGATGGCGTTGAGCCGGCGCAACCGCACCGGGTCCATGTCCAACGCCTTGGCGAGTTTGTCCATCTGGGATTCGTAGGCGTAGGCGGGCTGCACCGCGCCGAGGCCACGCATCGCGCCGCACGGCGGGTTGTTCGTGTACAGGCCCCAACCCTCGATCCTGACGTTGGGTACCTCGTACGGCCCGATTCCCAACGACGTGGCGTTGCTGACCACGACCGGGGTCTTGGAGGCATACGCGCCGCCGTCGAAGTACATCCGCGCCCGGACGTAGACGAGCCTGCCGTCCTTGGTCGCGCCGTGCTCGTAGTACATCTTCGCCGGGTGCCGATGGACATGCCCGTGGAAGGACTCCTCCCGGCCGTAGACCATCTTCACCGGCCTGCCGGTGCGCAGCGCCAACATGCAGCAGTGGATCTGCATGGAGAGGTCCTCGCGGCCACCGAAGGCACCGCCGACGCCGGACATGGTGAAGCGCACCTTCTCGACCGGGAGCCCGAGCGCCCGCGCCGTCTGCCTCTGGTCCACGTGCAGCCACTGGGTGGCGATGAACAGGTCGACCCCGCCGTCCTCGGCCGGGATGGCCAAACCGGACTCCGGCCCCAGGAACGCCTGGTCCTGCATGCCCATGGTGTACACATCGGACACCACGACGTCGGCCTCGGCCTCCGGATTGCCCCGGACGATCGGCTGATAGCGCACCACGTTGCCGCCGGGGTGCAGCCTGGGCAACGTGTCGTCGTGCGCGGCCCGTTCCGGGTCGGTGATCGGCTCGAGCACTTCGTACTCGACCACGATCCTCGCCAGCGCGCGCCGGGCCGTCTCGGGGTGATCCGCGGCGATCAGGGCCACCGGCTCGCCCTGGTAGCGCACGATTCCCTCGGCCAGCACGGGCGTATCGGCGACCTTCAGGCCGTAGATGTTCTCACCGGGGACGTCCTCGTGGGTCAGCACCGCGTACACACCGGGGTGCCCGAGCGCGGGCCCGATGTCGATCGACCTGATCCGCGCATGGGGATGCGGACTCCGCAGTGTCGCGCCCCAGAGCATGTCCTCCGCCCACAGATCCGACGAGTAGGCGTATTGCCCGCGCACCTTGAGCGTCCCGTCCGGCCGCAGTGGGCTGTCGCCGATGCCACCACCGACCAACTCGTCGAGGTCCTGCGGCGTACGAGCGGGAGAAGTCTGTTCGGTCATCAGGAAAGTCCCCCACGGTCTGGACACTCGGCAACCAGAGTTCGGTCGGAGTGAGTCGAATCGGCCCGCATGGCAGGCAGTTATCCGATGCCCGCGACTCGCGCGGGAAATGCCGATCCCCAATGCGGGTCATCGCGGTGCGCTGCACCTACGAGAAGTACACAGTCACCCGAGTGGAGCCAACCAGGGGTGGAAGAAATGAAAGCGCCCACACCCCGCACCCACCTCTTCGTAGACTCCTACAAGAGCTGGCCGCCCACATCCCCGAATCACCCCCACCCGCGCAAAGGGTCCTCGTGCGCGGCGGCGCCGAGCCACGAGCTCCTCGGCCGGGCCCGCTCATCTCGCGCACGACACCCAAGCCGCACACCCCCAACGGCCACACCCCGAGCCCAACGCCACCCCAACGCCACCCCAACGCCGCCCACCCCCCGGCGCGTCAGCGCCCCCGCCCCCCCGCCCACCCCAGTGATCGACGCGCGAAGCGCGGAGAGCGGCGGAGCCGCAAGTTGGGGCTTCGTGCCCCGGAGCGAAGCGGAGGGACACGAAGCCCCGAGCGAGGCCCCACCTTTTTTCTCGGAGGAGCGAAGCGGGGGAGAGAAAAAAGGTGGGGCCTCGCGAGCCGGCGACGAAGTCGCCCAAAAAAGAAGAGACCCGCTCTCCTCGCCGAACAGAGGCGATTGCGCCGCGAAAGCCGGTCTGACCTGCGACAACGGGTGTGAAGGTGCGACGGACAGCCCAGCGGCCCGCGCATGGCCCATGATCATGGTCGTCGGGGCTGCTGGCAGGACCCAAGAGCTACGTGTTGTCGCTTCAAGCCGCTGACGTGTGCGAGGGAAGAGCTAGGGGAGCGACTTCGTCACCCTCACCCATGGATTACCCCACCGCCGTCTTCTGTCCGATCGGGAAGGGGCTTGCGGCGCGAGGCAGGACGATTGCTGAAACATCCGGATGTTTCAGCAATCCTTTTGATTCGCGGTTGCCGGACACCCCGGACACCCACAGTCCAGGGTGTCCGGAGCGTCTTCCCAGGTCAGAGCATGTGACCGGACAGTCGGACACGCGGGACAAGGACCGACCTAGTCCAGCGCTGCGGAGCGCTCGGCGAGGCCGACCAGTTCCGGCGGCGCCGTGCGCCCGGCAATCAGGGTCAGTTCGCGAATGGCGGCACGTGACGCGGTGTGGCTGCGGACGGTTTCCGGAGCAAGTTCTTCGGCGCGAAGCAGGTACTCGACAGCTTCGCCGACGTGTCGTCGTTGGGCATGGGCGCGGCCAAGGTCCATCAGGAGCCGTGATCGACGTTCGGGGGACAGCGCTTCGGCATTGATGCGAGCGCCGATGTCCAGCGCTTCGCCGGCGTCGCCGAGTTCGACGGCTGTCGACACGGCTTGGATTTCCACGTTCGTCGGGCCGAACTCAAGATTGAAGTCGTTGCGGTCCGCCCCGATGCGCCGAGCCACGGATCGCGCTTCGCTGATCTCTGCACGGGCCTGGTCACGGTTGCCGGAACGAGCATGGACCAACGCCAGGATCAAGCGGAGCGATCCCAGCACGGACAGCCCTTCCGGCACGGACAACGCGTCTTCACCGTGCGTCTCCAGCGCTCGGACAGCGGTTGTTGCGGCGTGCTCGGCTTGGTCCAACCGCTTCAGCCTCACGAACGCCTGAGCAAGACGGTAGATGCCGGCGAACACCGGCAGCACGTCACCGGACTGCTCGGCAGCACGAATGGCGCGGTCGGCAGCGATCCACGCGGCATCGGCCTCGTCCTGGCGAACGAACGCCGCTGCCAGCGCCTGGTAGACACGGGCAAGCAGGGCCTGCAGTGCGGGCCGGTCGGCGGTGGCCGCGGTTCGCACCGCCGCTTCCAGGCGATCGACCAACGGCCCCACCTGAGCGCTGAGTTCTGCGAACCTCGCGGTGTGGGTGAGTTCCCACAGCACGTCTACCTGGTGACTCAAATCGGCGAGCGAGGTTCGCTCGGTCGTTGCCGCCCTGCCTGCCAGCAAGGCGCCCAGTGCCGGATGACCGGAGATCGTCAGGCGCGCGGCATCGAGATCGTTCGGTCCCTCCGGCACCGTGGGTGGCGGTACCGACGCCACCGGAGCATCGGGGTTGAGCGCTTGGACCGAGACGCCGAGCGCGTCGGCCAGCAGTTGTAGGACATCGAGCCGCGAAACGGGCTGTACGCCGCGCTCGACCTGGGACACCCAACTTGGTGTACGACCGACTGCGGTCGCCAATTCCGTCTGCTTGATGCCACGTTGCTTCCGGAGCGCTGCGACCCGCGCCCCGAAAGCCTTGCGCTCATCATCAGACGCCACCGGCCACCTCCCCTTGGACAACACCCTTGCCGTCCACGGACTCCAGGAAGTCCACTTCGACGGCGTCGATGTACTGCTCACGAGCAGCAAGGAACCGCCGGACGTGCGGCTGTTGCTCGTGCCGATCGAAGGCGGCCCGGTCCGCATACAGCTCGTAGAACATCCGCTGAAGCGGCTGCCCCTCCACGGTGTGACTCACATAGATGAGCGTCCCGGGTTCGAGTTCCCGGATGCCGACCAAGGTCTCTGCCACCAGGGCGTCAAAGGCTTCCACTGCCGCTTCGTCGCGGGCGGTGAAGCGCACGTTCAGGCCGAAGGCCACGTCTCGCTCCTCTCACAGGGCAACAGCCAGTCTCACACGCTCGCTGTTTTCCTGCGACTAGCAGTTTCTCTTGACTCGCAGTTTTTCTGTGAGTACGTTCGCAGTGTTGCTTCATCTACTGAAGCGGCGCAGAGCACTGTGCGACCTGCCAGGGAAGGCGGCTTCGGCCGTACGCCCGTAAGCGCCGGGACAGCTCGGTCCTTGAGAACTCAACAGTGTGACGAATGAGATCGAAACGAGTGCTTTTGGTCCTCGATGCGCGGTACGAACACGCGCGTCGGGGGTCACGGCCACTCGTCTCTCAAGACGGGGCACACCGATGTGTGCCGGGGCGCCCGCGGACTTGGCGGAAGGCGGGCGCCCCCGTGGGTCGCAACTCCGATGTGGGGAGTACGACCGTGAGAACCATTGTGAACGGCCGTCTGGCCGTGACGAACTTCGAGTTCACCGAGTTGGCGCTGGGCGTCGACCCGGAACTGTTCCTCGGAGTCGACGGGGAGTCCGCCGAGGAGCGGGCGGCCCGGGTCGACGCCGCGTGCGACATCCTGACCGCGCTGCGGCACGAGGAGCCCGAGTTGGCCGACTACGCCGAGCGGCTGCTCTGCGAGTCGGCGCGGGTGCTGGTCATGCCGAGTCGTCGTTTCGTTGCTCGGCGGTGGGCCGCGTGAGCGCCGATCCGGGCACGTTCGCCGCTGTCGGCTTCGCGCTCTACGCCGCGCACATGGTGGGTGACCACTGGGTGCAGACGGATCGGGAAGCGCTGGGCAAGGGTGCGGCCGGTTGGTCGGGCCGCTTCTGGGCCGCGCGGCACGTCGTGTCGTTGACTGCGGTGAAGGTGCTGTTCCTGGCTGCGGTGTGGGTGGTGTTCGGTCTGTCGCTCGCGCCGGTCGCGGTGGTCGTCGGCCTGGTGGTCGACGCGTTGTCGCACTGGTGGGCGGACCGCCGGCACACCCTCGCCAAGCTGGCCCGTCGGGTCGGCAAGGGCACCTGGTGGGAGCGCGATCCGCAGGCGCCGTACCTGCTCGATCAGTCCTGGCACATCGGGTGGCTGTTCGTCGCCGCCCTGATCGTCACGGGGGTGACGTCGTGACCGACACCGTCTACTCGATGCGCGCCGGCCGTCAGCTCGACAAGGCCAAGGTCGCCGAAGCGCAGGCCGCCGCGCAGGCCAAGCAGGCCGCATCGGCGCTCGCCCAGGCCGAAGCCGCCGCGCGGATCGCCGCCGTTCAGCGCGAGGCCGAGCGGGCCGAGCGTGCGGGCGCCGAGCAGGACAAGGCGTCCGCCCGTGCGGAGCGCAACCGCAGGTGGCGCAAGCGCTTCGAGGCGGTGCTCGCTCGGCGCGACTTCGTGATGGTGACCGCCATCATGGTCGCGTCGGTGGGCACAGCATGGCCCGCGCAGATGTCGTTCTATCTCGCCCTCGGGATGAACCCCGCGCTCGCCGTGCTGGTGACCGCGATGTCGGAAGGCGCCGCGTGGGCCGGGGCGGCAATGGCCTCCCGAGCGATCGAGGACGGTCGCCCCGCCGGGCTCTACCGCGTGATCACGTGGGGTTCGGCGCTCGCGGCCGCAGCACTGAACGTCGCCCACACGATCCACCGGAGCGTTCCGCTCGCCATCGTGCTGGGGATCGCGTCGATGCTCGGCGTGCTGCTGTGGGAGTCCTACGCGCACAGCCGGACCGAGCACACGAGCGGCAAGACCGGCGCGCAACTGCGGGCCGAGCTGTACCGGTCGGCGCGGTTTCGTCGGGTGAGTCGGCGGATGCGTGACCTGCTCGCGTCGGTGCCCGGTCTGACGGAGGATGCGGCGTGGATCATCGCGTGGCGAGCGATCCACGGTGCCGATCCCGGGGTGACCCGGCGGACGCTCAAGCGTCATCACAAGGCCGCCGAGCGGGTGCGTGAACTGCTTGCCAAGGCGCCCGAGTCGGCGGCTGAGCCGGTCGCGCTGTCGGTGGTCCAGACGCCGACCGCGACGCTCGCGGACGTCGCCCCGGGCGGGTCCGTGCTCGACTCCGACGAGGCTGTCCGGGACGCGCTCATCCTCGCGTTCGACTCGGCGCGGCCGGTCGCCGAACTGCTCGGCAAGGTCCGCTCGACTGCCCCGACCGACGCCGAGCAGTCGACCCCTGATCAGCAGATTTCTACGCAAAAAGGTTCGATCGAGTCGGGTGTGAGTCGGCCGACCGGTGCGCGTCCGCGCAAGGCGACCGGCAAGGTTCCGGCCGCCGCGAAGTCGACCACCCGCGCACGTTCGACTGACGAACTGCTCGTACAGGCACGTAGGTTGACCGCTGGGTGGCCGGTCGACCGACTGACCGGTGAGGCGGTCCGCAAGGCGGTGCGCACGTCGTCGGCGAACGGTCGGACGTTGCGGGATGCGCTGCTCGCCGAGCGCACCGCCGCCGGGCTTCACCTGGTGGTCGACCCCGGCGCTGCGGCCGAGAGCTGATGGCCCGGTTCCGGGCGCGGTTCTGGGACCCGACCGGCGCCCGCTACGGCACACCCACCTACCCGTGGCGGGCAGCGCCCGACGGGCTGATGACCCGCCGTCAGCTCCGCGCCGAAGGGCTTCGGCCCGGCGGCCAGGAACCGGCCGCACAACTGATGTGGCAGTCCCGGCCGCGTGGCCTGCGGGTGGCGTACCTGTACCGCGTCGACCGGGCCCGACCGGTCCGACCGATGACGGTCGGCCGTCACCGGGCGCTCGCCGCCGCGATGCGCGCCCGCCGAACCTGCCCCGCCTGCCGCATCGAGCAGACCTACGTGATCTCCGTCCGACTCAACGCGTGCGTGCCGTGCGCGGACGGCTTCGAGTACAGCGCCACCGCCTGATTCGTGCGGGCACCGGCTCTCGCCTGGCAGCTTTCGCCGGTGCCCGCTCTCCACTCTTAAGAGGAGAGGTTCAGCATGACGCACGACACGTTCGAGAGTCCCGACTTCGAGGACCACGAACCGACCCGCGACGATGACACCCCGCCCGGCGGCGAGGTGATCCCCTTCCCGCGTGAGACCACCGTCGACCCGGACGCCGAGATCCACCACGACCGGGACGACGACACCGACGGCGAGACCGAGCAGGACGACGACACCGAGGTTCGGGTACCGGTTGACCCGCCCGGCCGGACGCGACCCTCGTGGAGCGAATCGGTTCGAGGCGAACAGCGCCGGGACGTTCTTCCCGCGTGGCTGCGCTCGCGTGATGCCTTGCGCGAGCAGGCGCGGTGGGTGCTCGATCACTACAAGCACGTGTTCGCGTTCCACGCGGTGCGCACCCCGGTCTACGCCGGGACGCTCGCGCTGCGCTCCCCGCTCGGCGCCGCGCGTCTGGTGGGTGGCGCGCTGCGGTGGGTGACCGACGCCGACGGGCGCCCGGTCCGCGCCGAAGCGGTCCGCAAGGCCGACGCCGCCGAGTACCTGAAGCTCGCCAAGCACCGCGACGGAAAAGTGAGGCTGCGCGGCACCATCCTCGCCGCAGCCGTCCTCGCCGCCGGTCTGTTGCTCACCGCGCTGCTGCTCGCCGCGCCGACCTGGGCATTGGTGGTCACGCTGCTCGGCGTGGTCGCCGGGTTGGGGTGGGCGGGTGCGCCGGAGGATCGGCCGGTGATCGGTCCGGCGGTGGTCAAGCCGCAGGCCGAGAAGCTGTCCAGTGGGATGGTCCTGCGGGCGCTCGGCGCGCTGGGGATCGCCGAGATCAACAAGGCCGTGGCCAAGGGTTGGGGTCCGCGTGCGTTCGTCGCCCCGATCACCCGCGACGGCCCCGGTTGGCGCGCCGACATCGACCTGCCCTACGGCGTGACCGCCGTCGACATCATCGAACGCCGCGACCGGCTCGCGTCCGGCCTGCGCCGCCCGATGGGCTGCGTGTGGCCCGAACCGGCGTACGACCAGCACGCCGGGCGGCTGGTGTTGTGGGTCGGGGATCAGGACATGTCGCAGGCCCCGCCCGCCGTGTGGCCGCTGGCGACGTCGGGTTCGGTGTCGCTGTTCAAGCCGATCCCGTACGCGACCGATCAGCGCGGGCGCGTCGTGTTGATGAGCCTGATGTACGCGAACATGCTGATCGGCGCGATGCCCGGCATGGGCAAGACGTTCGCCCTGCGCATCGCCCTGCTCGCCGCCGCGCTGGATGTGACGGCCGAGCTGCACGTGTGGGAACTCAAGGGCACCGGCGACCTGTCGCCCCTCGAACAGGTCGCCCACGCGTACGGCTCGGGTGCGGACGACGCCACGATCGCCGGGACGATGGACTCGATCCGCTACGTCCACACCGAGCTTGAGCGCCGCGCCAAGGTCATCTCCGGTCTGCCGCGCGACGTGTGCCCCGAGAACAAGGTCACTCCGGAACTCGCCGCGAAGAAGCGGCTTCGGCTGCACCCGCTCGTGCTCGCGGTGGATGAGTGCCAAGAGCTGTTCACACACGAAAAGTTCGGCAAGGAAGCAGACACCAAGCTCACCGCGATCATCAAGCGCGGCCGGGCGCTGGGCATCATCCTCCTGCTCGCCACCCAACGCCCCGACAAGGACTCGCTGCCCACCGCAATCAGCGCCAACGTGGGCATCCGGTTCTGCCTCAAGGTCATGGGCCAGACCGAGAACGACATGATCCTCGGCACGTCGTCCTACAAGAACGGTCTGCGCGCGACGACGTTCACCCTCAAGGACAAGGGCATCGGCTACCTCGTGGGCGCCGGCCCCGAAGCACAGACCGGCCGCACGTTCGGCGTCGACAACCCCGGCGCCGAGATCGTGTGCACCCGCGCCCGCGCCGCGCGCGTCGCCGCGGGGACACTCACGGGGCAGGCCGCCGGAGAGACCCCCGACGTCGACCCCACCCACGGGTTCGACCTGCTCGCCGACATCCTCGCGGTGGTCGAACCGAGTGAGGCAAAGGTGTGGAACGAGATCGTGGTCGACCGCCTCGCCGAGCTGCGGCCGGACGTCTACGGGCCGTGGGCGACGCTCGACAGTCAGGCCAAGCCCGCGCAACTGACCACCGCGCTCAAGCCGTTCGGCGTCTCCGTCGGTCAGGTCTGGGGCACGCCGGTCGACGGCGGGAAGGGCGCGAACCGGCGCGGCATCACCCGCGACGACATCACCGCCGCCGTCACCAAGCGTGACGGAAATCGCGCGGCCGACTGATCGCGAATCGGTGCTAGGTCTAGCAGGCCACCCTGCTAGGCCTAGCACCCCTGCTAGCACCCAATCCCCGCACTGACCAGAGCACTAGTCCCTAGCACCGCCATGCCCGGAACCAGCGAAAATCCCTCTGGGAGGCACCTCGTGACCCTCACGATGCTCGTTGCGGCAGCCGTCGCCGCCTACGCTCTCGGTTACAGCCTGTTGTGCTTCATCTCGCCGTTCGGCCCGTGCCGACGCTGCGACGGCACCGGAAACCACATCTCGTGGTGGGACAAGCACCGCGCCCGCACCGCACCGGCCGCCAAGCCGAAGCGGAGGATCCGCAAGCCGTGCCGCCGCTGCAAGGGCACCGGCGCCCGGCTGCGGATCGGCCGCCGCATCCACAACCACGCCCGACGGCTTCACGCCGACGGCACCCGCTGAACCGTGCTCCGACCACCCGTCAGGAGACCGACATGACCACCCTCGCCGCCGGTGGGTCCACCGTCACCATCGGCCTGCCCCTGATTCTCCTGCTCGCCGCCTTCGGCCTGCTCGCCAACAACAAGGCCCCGAAGCTCGCCGGGTTCTGCCTGTTCGTCGCCGGAGTCAACCTCTCCGGGACCGCGTTCGCCGCCTCGCTCAGCGACTCCACCGGGACGTTCGTCGCGGGCGCCGTCGACGCTTTCGCCTCCGCCATCGGCTGAACGGAGACCACACCGCATGCGCATCCGCCGCTGGTACATCTACCGCGCCCACCGCGCCGTTCACATCGAACGGGGCGCCGACCCGAGGTGTGGCCTCTGTTTCGGCGAGGGCGGGTGGTGGGAAGGCAGCGCCGTCCACCCCGAGGAACCCGACGTGATCGCGTGCCCGTGCAACGACGGCCCGCGCATCCGCATCCCGCTGTGGCGCCGCTCGCCGGCCTCGTACAGCGCCGAACCGCCGTTCTAGTCCCGCCCCGGGGCGGCCGTCTTCCGGCAAGTCGCCGGCCGCCCCGGACTCCCGAACCACAACAAGGAAACAGGAGACATCCAGCATGACAGAGCCCATCCGAGAGCTGTCCGTCCCGAACGGGCCGATCGACACCGGGCCGCTCGGCATCCCGCGCCAGAGCACCGCCGAGAATCGCGCACTGCTGTACCGCGTCCTGACCGACGCCGGTGTGGAACTCGGCTCGTACGACCGGCTCATCGTGGACTGGCTCGGCGACTGGGACAGCGCCACCGTCCTGACCGTCGCCTCGCTCATCGTCCGCGCCGCGGACCCCGACGGTCGGTCCGAGATGTACCGCACTCTCGCCGACGCCATCACCTCGACCATGGCCTACCCGGACGACTGGGACGGCTACGCCCCCGAACACGTCCGCCTCGCCGAGTACGTCGCCACCCTCGCCGAGTACTTCGGGCGCACCGAGTGAACGCCACAACCGGTCCGCGCGTCGGGTCACTGTGCACGGGCTACGGCGGCCTGGACGACGCCGTACACGCCGTGCTCGGCGGCGAGACCATCTGGCACGCGGACAACGACCCCGGGGCGAGCGCGATCCTGGCCCACCACTGGCCGCACACGCCCAACCTCGGCGACATCACCACCACCGACTTCCGCACGGTCCCGCCGGTGGACGTGCTCACGGCCGGGTGGCCGTGTCAGCCCTCCAGCATGGCCGGCAAGCGCGCCGGAACGGCCGACGAGAGGTGGATCTTCGATGCGATCCTCAACGCTGCTCGCGACCTGGACCCACGACCCCGGCTGCTCGTGCTCGAAAACGTCCCCGGGCTGCTCACTGTCGACGGCGGGGACGCTATGGCCCGAGTCGTTCACGGACTGGCCCGACTCGGGTACGTGGGACGCTACCGGGTTCTATCTGCCGCCGACATCGGCGCCGCCCACCTGCGACGCCGGGTCTTCATCACCGCTTGGCCTGCTTCCCACGCCGGCGGCCCGGGACTGGCGCGGCGGGGGGCAACGCGGCCAACTCCCGACCGTAATCCTGGGGTTGCCGCCGGTCTGACGCTGTTGCCGACACCGCGCGTCTCGGACGCCAACGGCGCCGGCGCGCACGGCACCGGTGGTGTGGACCTGCGTACGGCGGTGTCGTTGCTGCCGACGCCGCGCGCCACCGACGGCGCCAACGGCGGCCCGAACCAGCGGGGCAGCCGTCCCGGCGACGTCGCGCTACC